>JBPCPX010000051.1:0-10358 GCA_050998695.1 Actinomycetota bacterium | reverse complement strand
CCACCCTCGAACGCTGCCTGCTTGGCCTTGCTCCGGGTGGGGCTTGCCGAGCCGGCGCGGTCGCCCGCGCCGCTGGTGCGCTCTTACCGCACCGTTTCACCCTTACCTCTCCCGCGAACGGGAGAGGCGGTCTTCTCTCTGTTGCGCCTTCGCGAGGTCACCCCCGCCTGAGTCGCCCCAGCACCCTGCCCTATGGAGTCCGGACTTTCCTCGACCGCGCGCGAGGCGCGGCCGCGGCCGCCCGGCCGGCTCCTCCACCCACAAGGGTACTGCGTACGATGGGCTCTCTTCGATGCGCCGGATCGCAGTCAGCCTCGTGATCGTCGCCGCGGCCGCAGCCGCGTGCTCACGAACGCCCGAGCCCCAAGGTCCCGAGCGCCCGGCGAGCCTGCAGATCCTCGCGCTCGACGATCTTCGACTCTCGGGACAGGCTCGCTCGGTCGCACATGCGTTCCTCCGCGCCTACGCGGGCTCGGCCACCGACGCCGCGCGAGCCCTCGAGCCGCTCGTGGAGGGTTCGCTCGCTCGAGAATGGGCGCATTGGGTCGGAGTGCAGAACGCCGCGTTCCCGGGCACGATCGAAGGGAACCTGCAGCTCGGTCACCTGGGCGCCGCCGCTCCGGTGCGAGCCGAAGACGGTTCGCTCGACGATCTCGTCGCCTACGGCGTCGTCGTGCGTGCGACCATCACCTTCGGGCTCACGGACGAGACCGGCGAGGAGATCGCACCCATCCAACGGTCGATGGATGGGATGGTCGTGATGATCCAGGGAGCAGACGGAGCCTTCCGCGTCATCAACTTCGTTCGCGACGGGCTCCGGCTGGATGAGTTCTTCCAGGTGTTCGACGGCACGCTCGAGCGGCGGAGAGGCGTGACGGTGGAGATACGGAACCTCGTGCAGCTCGAACGATGGCAGTTCGGGATCCAGGTCACGAACAACACAGAGCGCCCGTTGCGCGTTCTGCCGGGCCTCACGGCGCTGCTCACGCAGCAAGAGGACCTCGCGAGCTCGGAACGGCCGCTCGTCTCCTTCCCGAGCCCGATCTCGCCCGGCGAGTCGGCGGAAGGCATCGTGAGCTTCGTCGCCCCGCCCACAACCGCCGGAGAGCTGGACATCCAGGTCGCCGTCGCGGGCCCGGACGGCGAGGCGACAGGATTCGTGTTCGGCGTGCCCCAGGTCGCTGGACCCGAGACGCCGTCTTCCAGTCCCTCGGCTTAACGCTCCCCGGCGAGCCATCGATCGACACCCTCGTTCGCCAGGCGGTCGGCCTCGACGTTCTCCTCCCGCGGGACGTGCTCGAAGGAGACCCGATCGAATCCGGCGGCGATGCTCCGAGCGCGGCGATGGAGCGGCTGGAGGTGGGGAGCCTTCACGCGATAGCGGCCGGTGAGCTGGCTGATCAGGAGCAGACTGTCCGATCGAAGCGTCACGGACCTGGCGCCGAGCTCTGCGGCCTGCGCGAGGCCCTCGATCACGGCGGTGTACTCGGCCACGTTGTTGGTCGTCTCGCCGATGCCCTGCGCGATCTCGGCCAGGACATCGCCGTCGTCGTTGGTGATCTCCACGCCGATGCCGGCGGGACCCGGGTTCCCGCGGGAGGCACCGTCGCAGGCGACGATCAGATGACCAGGATCCGCCGGCAGTGCTCGCACCTCTTCGGGCCCTCGACGCGCTTCAACCGATCGACGTAGACGGACGAGAGCTGCTCGTGGCACCCCTGGCACACACCATCGATCAGCGCCACCGCGGCGACGCCCTTCTTCTGAGGACGGAGGTCTTCGTAGAGCTCGAGGAACTCGGGCTCGACCGTCTGCGCCAGCGCGGTCCTCGCCTCGGTTCGCTCCTTCAACTCGGCCCGCAGCCTCTCCAGATCGTCCGCGGCGACGCTCCCAACCTCTGCGACCCGTGCGCGGAGGGCCTCTGAGCGTTCGGCCGCGGCTCGCTCCTGACCCTCGAGCTCTTCTCGAACCTCCATCAGGGCAAGCAGCTCGTCCTCTCGGTCGCTGCGACGCTTCTTGAGGTTGTCGACCTCGTGGGTGATCGAATCCAGCTCCCGAGCGTTGGCGACCGATCCGTCGTACAGGCGCCTCTCCTCGGCGGCAGCCTTCTGCGACATCGAATCGATCTCGTGTTCGAAGCGCATCTGGTCCCGAGAGAGCTCATCGAGTCGCAGGCGGAGCTCCCCCATCATCCGCTCCGCCTCGTTCGCTTCGGCGAGGGCGGCGGCCGCATCCTCGCCCGTTTCGAGCGCTCGCATCCGGGCCGACAGCCGATCGGTCGCTGTATCGATCTCCTGGATGTCGAGCAGCGGTCGGGCGGGATCCATGGGCGCGGAAGCCTAGTCGATGCTTCCCGTTCCCGGGCTGCGAGCAGCGGCTACGCTCGCATCATGCAGGGAGAAGCCGAAGGACGGGTGGCTCTCGTGACCGGCGCGGGCAGTCCCACGGGGATCGGGTTCGCGACCGCGAGGATCCTCGGTCGGGAAGGAGCGGCCCTCGCGATCGGATCCACGACCGACCGGATCCACGAGCGGTCGAAGGAGCTGACCGAGACCGGGTTCGAGGCGGCCGGGTTCGTCGCGGATCTCACGGACCGCGAACAGGTGCGAAGGATGGTGGACGGGATCCTCGACCGGTTCGGGAGGATCGACATCCTCGTGAACAACGCCGGCATGGTGTCGGTCTCGATGGAGGGCACACCCGATGGAGCCTTCCTCGACATCGACGATGCCGCGTGGGATCGGGACCTCTCCATGAACCTGGACACCGCCTACAACGTGACGAAGCAGGTCCTGCCCGGCATGGTCGACCGGGGGTGGGGACGGGTCGTGATGGTCTCGTCCGTCACCGGACCGCTCGTCACGTACGCCGGCCTGAGCGCGTACTCGGCCGCGAAGGCGGGCATGGACGGCCTCATGCGCGGCGTGGCGATCGAGGTCGCGTCGCGCGGCGTCACGGTGAACAGCGTGCAGCCCGGTTTCGTGGCGACCGGCTCGCAGACCCCCGAGGAACACGAGATCGGTCATCACACCCCCATCGGACGATCAGGGACCGCCGAGGAGATCGGCGAGGTGATCGCGTTCCTCGCGTCGGATCGCGCGCGGTACGTCACGGGCCAGACGGTCGTGGTCGACGGCGGAAACGTGATCCAGGAGGCGAAGGGCCCCTAGCGTCCGCGAGGACGCCCGGCCGACATGACCGGATCGAGGTCACGGCGCGTGATCGTGGTGGGCGTCGCCGTGGTCGTCGCGACGACCTGTATCGGCCTCGGGCTCTGGCAGCTCCGCCGGCTCGATGAGCGCCGGGCGCTCAACGCTCAGATCGTCGCCCGGAGGTCCGACCCGCCCATCGTGATCGAGCATGCCGGCGCGAGGCCGGCCCCCTACCGGCGTGCCGTCGTTCACGGCTCGTACGACGTCGAGCAAGAGGTGCTCGTGTTCGGCCGGAGCCTCGACGGCGAGGCGGGACACCTCGTCGTGACGCCACTCGTCCTCGGGGACGAGAGCGCGATCCTCGTCGTCAGAGGGTGGGTCCCGTTCGCGATGCAGATGCCGCCGATCGCCCGAGCTGCGCCGCCGGAGGGCGACGTCACGGTGAGAGGCTCCCTCGTTCCCGACGAGGGGGACGGAACCACCTCACCGGACGCCGACCGTGTCATCCGCGTGCTGGACGTACGGGGCATCGCGTCGACACTTGGCGACGACGTGTTCCCGCTGCCTCTCCAACTGCAGGACCAAGCGCCTCCCCAGCCGGGGTCCTTGCCGGCACCGGCGCCGCTGCCCGAGCTCTCCGAAGGCCCGCACCTGTCCTACGCGCTCCAGTGGTTCTCGTTCGCGGTGGTCGCCGTCGCCGGCGCCGCTATCCTCCTCCGGCGGGACCGGCGGTCCCCTACAGCAAGCCCCTGATCACGAGCCCGGCCACGGCGCTCGCGACGATCACCGGCACGACCCTCCACCGGTAGCGCCAGAGGCCCACGAACGCCACCGTGGCGACCACGACCGCGAACGGATCGATCTCGCTCCAGACGGGGACCGGGAACTCGCCTCCGAGGAACGAGACGGTCCGAACCTCCCGGAACAGCGTCACGACGCCGAACGTGACCGCGAGGTTCGCGATGACGCCGACGACCGCCGCCATCACCGTCTGCAGCGCAGAGGCGAGCCGCACGTTGCCACGGATCCGCTCGATGTACGGCGCGCCCAGGAAGATCCACAGGAAGCACGGCGCGAACGTCGCCCACACGGTGAAGGTCGCGCCGAGGATGCCCGCGACGAGTGGAGGGAGCCCGCCGGGGTGTTGATACGCGCCGACGAACCCGACGAACTCCAGGACCATGATCAGTGGGCCGGGTGTGGACTCCGCGAGCCCGAGGCCTACCGCCATCTGTCCCGGCCGGAGCCAGCCGAAGGTTCCGACGGCCGCCTGGTCGACGTAGGCCAGCACGGCGTAGGCGCCTCCGAACGTCACCAGCGCGGCCTTCGAGAAGAACCACCCCATGTCGGCCAGGGTGCCGGCATCTCCTCTCCAGAACGTGACCGCCGCGACCGGCACCAGCCACGCGGCGAGGCCCACGATCAGGACCACGAGGCTCCGGCGCCAGGTGGGAGCCGGTGTCTCGAGTCGTCCCACGACCGACGCCGACGCTCGCTCCTCCAGCTCGCGTCCGACGCCGACCTCGAATAGCGAAGGCCGGATGCTGCCGCCGATCAGCCCGAAGATGACCGCGACACCGACGACGATCGGGAACGGGACGTCGAGGACGAAGATCGCCAAGAACGACACGATCGCCACGCCGACCATGAGTCCGTTCGCGAGCGCGGTGCGGCCCAGTCGGACGGTCGCCTGGGCGACGATCGCGACCACGGCGGCCGCCAGACCGGCGAAGGCTCCCGCCACCCATCGGAGATCGCCGTGCGTGACGAAGACCCAGGAGAGCGCGAGGAGCAGGAAGAAGCTCGGGAGCACGAAGGCGATCCCCGCGACGAGACCTCCGCGGATGCGATGGAGCAGCCACCCGACGTAGGTGGCCAGCTGCATCGCCTCGGGTCCCGGCAGGAGCATGCAGTAGCTGAGCGCGTGCAGGAACCGCCCCTCGTCGATCCAACGGCGTCGCTCGACGAGCTCCTGGTGCATCAAGGAGATCTGACCGGCGGGCCCGCCGAAGTTCACGAAGCCGAGCCAGATCCAGAAGCGCGAAGCTTCGGAGAAAGTCGGGGCGTGCGGTACGTCGCCCCCTTGGGGTATCTCCGGCCGTGATCCATCTGGGGAGCGCGACATCGCGACCGAGGGTACGCTCGCCGCGTGCAGCTGACCCCAACCGAGGAGGAACGCCTCCGGGTTTTCACGGCCGCCCAGCTCGCGCGGTCGACGCTCGCGAAGGGACTGCGGCTGAACGCCCCCGAGGCGGTCGCGCTGGTGTGCGACGAGATGCACGCGACCGGCCGCGGCGGTGCGTCGTTCGAAGAGGTCGCCGCGGCCGGCCGAGCGGTCGTGCGCCCCGATCACGTGATGGACGGCGTCGCCGGCATCGTGCCCGAGATCCGGGTGGAGGTCCTCCTCGAGGAAGGGACGCGGCTCGTGGTCCTGCGGGAGCCGTTCGGCCCGGCGGGCGAGGGTCCCGGCGCGATCCGCTTCGGCGACGGCGACGTCGAGCTCGCGCCGGGACGTGAGCGGATCCACCTCTCCGTCACCAACCGAGGCGAGCATCCGATCCGCGTGTCCTCACACTTCCCGTTCTGGCGCACCAACGAGCACCTCGAGTTCGATCGGACCGCGGCCGAGGGCTTCCGGCTGGACCTTCCCGCCGGCGACTCCCTCCGGTGGGCGCCCGGCGAGGCTCACGAGGTCGACCTCGTCCGGTACGGAGGGGCGGGGGCCTAGCCTCGTGCCCGAGCGGTACTCGCGCGCCGAGCACGCGACGCGCCACGGGCCGACCGCCGGCGACCGCATCCGGCTCGGCGACACCGATCTCTGGATCCGGATCGAACGCGACCTCACCGATCCCGCCGACCAGGCCCTGTGGGGCTACGCGAAGAACTGGCGCTCCGGGATGACGCAGCAGGACCGCGCGACCACCGAGAGCGAGCTCGACACGATCGTCGCGAGCGCGGTCGTCCTGGACCCGGTGCTCGGCGTCGTGAAGGCCGACATCGGGATCAAGGACGGACGGATCGTCGGGATCGGGCGGGCCGGGAACCCCGACATCACCGACGGGGTCGATCTCACGATCGGCCCGAACACGTGGCCCGTCCCGTGTCACGGGTTGATCGCCACGCCGGGAGCCGTCGATTCCCACGTGCACCTGCTCTCCCCGCGTCTCATCCCCGTCGCGCTGACCGCCGGCGTGACGACCCTCATCACGGCAGGATTCGAGGAGCCCCCGTGGCGGATGCTCCGGACCCTCGAAGCCTTCGAGCACTTCCCCGTGAACATCGGGCTCCAGCCCTCCGCGCGGACCGGCGTACCGGGGCAGCTCGAGGCCGCGATCGAAGCCGGCGGCGTCGGTCTGAAGATCCACGAGGACTGGGGCGCCTACCCCGAGGTGATCGACGAGGTGCTCCGCGCCGCGGATGCCCACGACATCCAGGTCTGCTTGCACACCGACGGGCTGAACGAGTCGTGCGAGCTGCGGGACACCGTCGCGGCGATCGCCGGGCGAGCGATCCACGCGTACCACGTGGAAGGCTCGGGCGGGGGTCACATCCCCGATCTCATCGGGATCGTCCGCGAGCCGAACGTCTTCTGCTCCTCGACCACGCCGACGATCCCCTACGGGCCCTCGACCGCCGCGGAGCAGCTCGACATGAAGCTGATCGTGCACGAGGGGAACCCCGCGCTGCCCGACGACGTGGTGGCGGCCCGCGAGCTGGTCCATCCGGCCACGATGGAAGCGGAGGGACCGTTGCACGACCTCGGTGCGATCTCGATCGTCAACTCGGACTCGCAGGGGATGGGGCGGATCGGCGAGACCGTACGAAGGACGTTCCAGCTCGCACACGCGATGAAGGCCGCGCAGGGAACAGCAACCGACGACGACAACGAGCGGGTCCTTCGATACCTCGCGAAGGTGACCGAGGAACCCGCGCGCGTGCACGGGATCTCGGACGAGGTCGGCTCGCTCGCCCCCGGGCGGCTCGCCGACCTCGTCCTGTGGGAGGCGTCCTCCTTCGGGGTGAAGCCCGTGATGGTGTTCAAGGGAGGCGTGGTCGCTTGGGGCGCGATCGGCGAGGGCAACGCGAGCGTCCACGGAGCGCAGCCCACTCGCTACGGACCCGACTGGGGCGCGACGGGCGCGGCCCCGGCGGCGCTGTCCACCACGTTCGTCTCCGCGGCCGCCTTGGACGCAGGCATCGCCAGCAGTCTCGGCACCCGGCGGCGGGTCGTCGCGGTGCGAGGCACGCGCGCCATCCGCCGCGACGACCTGGTCAGGAACCGCACCGCGCCGGCGATCGAGGTCTCATCCGAGGACGGGACCGTGACCCTGGACGGGAAGGTGCTGACGAGCGATCCGGTCACCGAGGTGCCTCTCTCGCGCCGCTATCTCCTGGCGTAGCGCGATCTCAGTCGCGGTTCCGCATGGCCTCGGCGGCCATCTCGAAGTACTCGAGGAGCGCTCGACGAACCGGCTCCTCAGGTGCCATCTCGTCCACCGCGGCCCGCATGTGGAACAGCCAACGATCCCGCTCGGACGGGCCGACCGCGAACGGCGCGTGCCGCATCCGGAGGCGAGGGTGCCCTCGCTCGGTGTCATAGATCGTGGGCCCACCCCAGTACTGAGCGAGGAACAAGGTCAGATGGCGGGTGGAAGGCTCCAGATCCTCCGGATAGAGGGGGCGGAGCACCGGGTCGTTCGCCACGCCCTCGTAGAAGAGCGCGATCAGGCGCTCGAAGAACGCCATGCCCCCGACCTCGTCGTAGAGCGTGGCCTCCTCGCGCATCTCGCGAGTCTACGGAGCGGCCACGGGCGACCAGGCGACGACGGATCCGTCTTCGACGACGAACGTAGGATCCTCGGCGTCGAGATCCTGCACCCAGATCCCCGCCCGATCGCCGATCAACCCGGGGAACGCGAACGATCGCCCGTCGGGTGCCCAGAGCGTCATCGTCTGGGCGAACTGCCCGAAGAAGGGCATGTAGTCGCGCAGATAGGTCGGGCTGGGAACGAAGGCGGGTCCGACCGCGCTCGTCTCCCTGCCGTCCCAGACGTGCCAACGATGGGTGGTGGGGTCCTCCCCTTCCGCCGGTGTCATCAACAACAGCCGTCTCCCGTCGGGACTCCAGTGGAACGCGGAGGTCGGAAGATCGGAGACGGAGCGTGATCGTGCGGCATCGATGCCCATGACCGAGACCGTGCCGAAGCCTTCGCCCGAGTCCACCCGGTAGGCGATCTTGTCGCCGTCCGGACTGACCACGAACTCGATCGCACCTCGGAATCGGACGAGCTCTCTCGGCCTGCCTCCATCGCGAACGACCAGCCGCTGCTCGTCGCCGTCGTGCACCGCGTACACGAATCGCCCGTCCGCCAGCCAGACGGGGGCATGGAACACCCCTGGCTGTTCCTCGATCAGCTCGACCTCCCCGGTGAAGTCGAGCGTCCCGAGCGTGTCCGTACCGACGTGGATCAAGAGCCGGTCGCCCTCGGGTCCCCACGAGAGGTAGAAGGGCTGCCCGATACCGAGCGTCGTCGCGACCGGTCCCCCGTCGGCGTCCGTGTCCGCCACGCCCATCCCGACCGTCCCGCGGAAGCTCCCCAGGTAGGCGAGCCTCGTCGATGTCGGGTCCCACTGTAGGAAGAAGGTCCCCGTGTCCACGACGACCTCCCGGCGCCTGGATCCGTCGGGACGACTCGTCACGAGCGTCGATGAGGCCGGGGGGGCGGTCGTGCCGATCTCCACCCAGGCGACGAGTGCGCCGTCCGGCGACCACACCGGCTGGCGAGTCTCGAAGTCCAGATCGTCTTCTCCACGAAGAGGGATCCCCGCCTCGCCGTCGGGACCCACCGTGAAGATGCTCCCGTCGTCCATCAGCACCAGCAATCGATCACCCGCGATGGCGCCGGGGAAAGCGTCCAGGGACGGCAGCGCTCCGGACGGTCCGTCGGGTGCGCTGCTCGTGCACGCGGCGACGAGTGCAGCCATCGCGAGCAGCGCGGCGCGGCGACGCACCTTCATCTCCGAAGCGTACGCCCGGAGGGACACGGGGAGGTGCCCCGCGGACCTAGTCGGTGGGCCCCGAGCGCCGGCGCATCCGCGGCGGGTAGCCGGTCAGCGCCGCGTCGAAGATCGGCAACGCCCGCTCCGCTGACAGGCGGCGCAGGGAGACGTCCTCTTTGAGCTCGAAACGGCGCCACTCGCCCACGGCGTCGATCAGCACCACCGACTTGGGGCTCACGACGGTCTTCGGCTCCATGTAGGCCTCCACGCCCTCGTGGGCGTCGAGGAACTCCACGATGTCGTCGCGTCGCTCGGCCGGCCCGGCGACACCCTTGAGACGGCGTTTCGCCTGGTCGCTCCGAGCTTCGAACTCGTAGCCTCCGATCCGGCGGCTGCCGCGGCGGCTCGGCCTCCGGGCCGCTGAGGCCCGGGTCCATCTGGCGAGCCAGGCGAGGATCGCGAGGGCCAGGACGGTCGCCACCAAGATGGGCACTACACGAACCACGCAAGCACGATAACCTGTGCGGGCCACGGCATGGGGTGGCGAGGATCGGCCGGGTACGAGGGGGAGGACCAGATGAGCGACAGCGTCTATCGGGTCACCGAGGTGATCGGCACAAGCCCCACCTCGTGGGAGGAGGCGGCCAAGAACGCCGTGGAGACCGCGGCGAAGACCCTTCGGGATCTCCGTGTCGGCGAGGTCGTGAAGTTCGACGTCACGATCGAGGACGGCAAGGTGACCAGCTACCGCGCGCGCGTGAACATCTCGTTCAAGTACGAGGCCTGATCGATGGAAGGATCCTCGATGGACATCGACCTGCTCCGTGAGGAGATCGAGAAGCTGGTCCTGCTCGAGGAGGTCGCCGAGCGGCGCCAACAGATGATCGAGAAACAGCTCGATGAAGCGACGCAGTCCGGGATCTCGGCGGAGACGATCCGGCAAGAGCTCGGACTGTCGAAGGAATCGATCCAGAAGCTCCTCGATCAGAAGACGCCCGACCTCGCGGAACGCCTCGGCATCTCCCGAGAGAGCGCCGAGAACCTGGCACAACCGATCGGGTAGTCGCCTCTCCCCGGGATACGTGTCACAGATCCGCCCGTTCGCGCCATACCATGAGTGTGATGCGGAGACATGCCGGAGCAGTTGCTCTCTTGCTTATCGCCGTTTCGTCGGTGGCGTGCGCGGACGCGGGATCTCAACCCTCC
>JBPCPX010000001.1:0-17947 GCA_050998695.1 Actinomycetota bacterium | reverse complement strand
CGCGTTCTCGGATGCGGCCGACTCGAGCAGTCCCGCGTACACCTTCGTCACCACGTACTGCGGCAGGAGGTGGTCGAGGATCTGCTCCGGCTCGGGTTCGAACAGGTACTCGGGGTGCACGACCCCCGATCCCTTGCCGGTGACCTCCTCAGGCGCGATCGGGAGGAAGCGCTTCGCGGTCGCGCGGAGCGTGAACGCGGAGCGGAAGTCGGTGTAGGCGGCGTGGAGCTCGTCGATCTCCTCGTCCGCGAAATCCTTGATGAGGGTGCGGCCGATGCGTTCGGCCTCCTCGTACGGCGGGACCTCGCTGAACCCCTGCCAGCTCTTGCGCATCGGCACACCGCGGAAACGGAAGTAGCCGATGCCCTTCTTCCCGACGACGTAGAGGACGGGCTCGAGCCCGCGGTCGCGAACCTCCCCTATCAACCGCTCCGCGATCTTCAGCACGTTCGCGTTGTACGCGCCCGCGAGTCCACGGTCCGAGGTCACCACCAGGATGCCGGCCTTCGATGGGCTCTCCCGGTCCTCGAGGAGCGGATGCTGCACCGACCCGGTCTGCCGAGCGAGGTCCTCCATCGCCTTCGTGAGCTGGATCGCGTACGGGCGTGAAGACTCGACGCGCTGCTGCGCCTTCACGATCCGTGAGGACGCGATGAGCTCCATCGCGCGCGTGATCTTCTTCGTCGACTGGACCGAGCGGATCCGCCGGCGGACGATGCGGAGCTGCGCTCCCACTAGGGCCCCGCGGCGTCGTCGTCGGAGCCGGAGCCCCTCGCCGTCTCGTCCTCGTCATCGGGCAGCGGAACCTGCCCCTGGACGTCGTCCTCCTCGGCCAGCGAGGGTCCGCCTTCTTCTTCTTTGTCGTCCTCGTCGTCATCGACGGAGGACATGCGATCCCAGCCGATGTCGGGCTTCACTTCGTCGGGGGGCGTGCCGGCGCCGTGGCCGGCCTCCTTGCCGGCCGCGGCGTCGGCAGGCTGGAAGGTCTGCGCGAACGCCTCGACGGACTCCTTCAGCGTGGCCTCTGTCTCATCGGACATGTCGCCGGACTCACGGATCGCGTCGAGGACATCGGTCCGGGACTCCAGGTAGGTCGTGAAGTCCACGACGAACCGCTTCGCATCCTCTACGGGGAACGGATCGAGGTATCCGCCCGTCGCGGTCCAGATCATCACGACCTCTCGCTCCACGGGAAGCGGCTCGTACTGCGGCTGCTTCAGGACCTCCACGACCCGAGCACCGCGCGCGAGCTGCTGCTGTGAGGCCTTGTCCAGCTCCGAGCCGAACTGGGCGAATGCCTCAAGGGCGCGGAACTGCGCGAGGTCGAGTCGCAGACGCCCCGCCACCTTCTTCATCGCCTTGGTCTGCGCGCTTCCCCCGACGCGGGAGACCGAGATGCCGATGTTGATCGCCGGCCGTACGCCCGCGAAGAACAGGTCCGGCTCGAGGAAGATCTGTCCGTCGGTGATCGAGATCACGTTCGTCGGGATGTACGCGGAGATGTCGTTGCCCTTCGTCTCGATGATCGGCAGCGCGGTCAGCGAACCTCCGCCGAGCTCGTCGGAAAGCTTGGCGGCCCGTTCCAGCAGGCGCGAGTGCAGGTAGAAGACGTCGCCGGGGAACGCCTCGCGCCCCGGCGGTCGGCGCAGCAGGAGCGACAGCGTCCGGTAAGCGGTGGCCTGCTTCGACAGGTCGTCGTAGACGATCAACGCGTGCTCGCCGTTGTACATCCAGTGAGCGCCGAACGCTGCGCCGGAGTAGGGCGCGATGTATTGGAACGGGGCAGGGTCGGAGGCGGGAGCGTTCACCACCACCGTGTACTCGAGCGCGCCGTTCTCCTTCAGCGTCGCCACGACCTCCGCCACCGTCGAGGATTTCTGCCCGACCGCGACGTAGATGCACTTCACGCGTTTCTTCGGGTCGCCCCCCGCCCAGTGCTCCTTCTGCGCGATGATCGCGTCGATCGCGACCGCCGTCTTCCCCGTCTGTCGGTCGCCGATGATGAGCTCGCGCTGGCCCCGCCCGATCGCGGTCATCGCGTCGATCGCCGTGATCCCCGTGTACAGCGGCTCCTTCACCGGCTGCCGGTTCACGACGTTCGGGGCCTGCACCTCGAGGATCCGTCGGTCCTGCGACTGGATCGGTCCCTTGTCGTCCAAGGGCTCGCCGAGCGCGTTCACCACGCGGCCGAGGAAACCGTCGCCGACCGGCACCGAGAGGATCTGCCCCGTCTGCTTGACCGGGTCGCCCTCCTGGATGTGCGAGGCGTCGCCCAGAACGATGCAGCCGATCTCGGTCACATCCAGGTTGAACGCGAGGCCAAGGGTCCCGCCCGGGAACTCCAGCAGCTCGTTCGCCATTGCTCGCGGCAGGCCGGAGACGCGAGCGATCCCGTCGCCCGCCTCCATGACACGCCCGAGCTCGCCACGCTCGACGGAGGGCTTCCAGCTCTCGACGTGCTTGCGGAGTGCCTGAGCGATGTCGTTCGGGTCGAAGTCTTCGATGTCGATCGCCATTCGGGTCACACGCTCCCTATGAGGTACTGCCTCGCCTCGGTCAGCCGGCTGGCCACCGAGCCGTCGAACACCTCGTCGCCCACCCGGGCGACCACGCCGCCGATCACGGAGGGATCCACGACGACCTTCAGCTCCACCGGATGTCCCGTGGCCTTCGTCAGCGCCTTCTCCAACCGCGTTCGCTGCGCGTCTGCAAGGGGTACCGCGACACGCACCTCGGCGAGGGTTCGCTCGGACCGGTGGGCGGCCTCGCGCGCGAGCTCCTCGGCGATCTGTCCGATCCGGCGCGCCTGGCCTGCGTCCACGAGGAACCCGACGAGGGTCGCGGTCAGCGGGTGGGCACGGTCTCCCAGCAGCTCGTCGATCACCGCTTTCTTCCGGTCGGAGGGGAGCGCCTCGTCGGTGAGCGCCTCGCGCAGGTCCGCATGGCGCTCGACGGACTTCGCGAACGCGTAGAGCTCGTCCTCGACGCGGTCGAGGACGTCCTCCGCCTCCGCGATCGACAGGAGCGCCTGTGCGTACCCGCGGACGGCGTCGTCCTTCGCCACTCAGGCCTCACCCTTCCCGTTGTTCTTGGAACCGTTGCCGTTGGACGAGCCCGAGGCCACCTCGTCGATGAACTCGTCGATCAGGCGCTGGTGTGCCTGCTCGTCGAGCGACTGCCCGACCACACGCTCCGCGAGCTCCACCGCGATCGATCCGATCTGAGCACGGAGCTCCTCGAAGGCGTGCTCTCGCTCGGCGCGGATCTCCTCCTGTGCTCGAGCGACCGTCGCCTGCGCCTCCTCCTCTGCCTTGGCCTGGAGGTCGCGGCGCATCTGCTCGGCTGTCGCGCGCGCCTCCTCGATGATCTTGTTGGCCTCCTCGCGGGCACCGGCGAGCTGCTCCCGATACTCCCCCTGAAGATCCTCGGCCTCCTTGCGCTCCGCCTCCGCCTTCTCCATCTCACCTTGGATCTGCTCCCGGCGCTCCTCGAGCACTTGCTTGAATCGGGGCAGCACCCACTTCCAGGTGAAGAAGAACAGGACGGCGAACGCGACCAGCCCGACGACCAGCTCTCCGGGCGCTGGATAGAGGTCCTTGGCCTCGGAGATCTCTTCCCCATGCTCCTCAGCCTGAGCGAGGATCGACGCGATCAGTCCTTGCAACAGCGTTCTCCCCTCCTCAGATGATGAACGAGAACGCGATGCCGAAGAGCGCCAGCGCCTCGATCAAACCGATCCCGATGAACATGGTGGTCCGGACCTGGTTCGCGTACTCGGGCTGACGAGCCATCGCCTCGACCGACTTGCCGATCAACACGCCGAGCCCGATGCCGGGCCCGATCGCGGCCAGCCCGATCACGAGCCCTCGTCCGATCGTCTCGAGACCAGAGAAATCACTGGCCGCTTGTGCGAGCAACCCCAACATGTTGCCTCCTTGTCTAATGCTCCTCCGCCAGGACCCCGCCCAGGTACGAAGCGGTGAGGACGGAGAAGATGAATGCTTGCAATACCGACACGAACACCTCGAACGCGACGAGGACGACCGACAGCGGGACGGACACGCCGAGGAGCAGCCAGGTCTTCGGACCGTTCAACAGGAAGAACTCGGTTCCGAGGAAGGCGAGGGCCAGCAGGAAGTGCCCAGCGACGAAGTTGGCGGCGAGACGGATCGTCAGGGTGATCGGCCTGATCACGATGTTCGAGACGAACTCGATCAAGAGAAGCAGCGAGTAGCGCAGAGGCGCCGGCGCGCTGGGGATGATGCACGTGAATCGCAGGTAGCCGAGGAACCCATGCTTGGCGATACCGACCGCGTTGTATGTCACCCACGCGATCATCGCCAGGACCAGTGGGAAAGCCACTCGGCTGCTCGCAGAGAAGTTGACCCACGGCGCGACCTCGAAGATGTTCATGAAGAAGATGAAGAAGAAGAACGTCACGAGCAGCGGCAGGAACCGGTCCGTGGCGGGGCCTAGCATCGGCATCGCGATCTGCTCCCGCACGAACGTCAGCCCCAGTTCCATCAGCGACTGCAACTTCCCGGGAACCGTCTGCGGCCTGCGGAAGGCGAGGAAGAAGAGCAGGAGGTAGATCAACACTGACGCCGTGACCAGCGCGATGATGAAGTTGAAGCAGAGCTCGATGCCGAAGAGATCGAAGCTGAAGTAGCAATCGAACAGGAAGTCCTTGGTCGTCGGCGGATGGAAGTCGACGCCGAGAACCGCCGCCATCACGAGCTCCGCTCCGGGAAGTACCACAGGTCAGCCTGCATCCGTCCGGCGAGCAGCTTCATCTCGAACACGAGCAGCACGATCGTCGTCGGTACGAACGCGGCGGCGAAGGCGACCGGTGAGAACCAGTCGAGTCGGTCCAGCAAGAGCAGAGCGACCGTGAGCGTGACGAGCCGCACCACGAACCCACCCAGCCCCACCACCATGAGCACCGTCGGAGCGATCCGAGCGGCCCACGCGACCGAATAGGCGTAGCCGAGGAAGTTGGCCGTGACCGCCGCGACCCCGATCCCCGCGGACCAGGCGGCGCCGGCGCCGCCGAGGAGCGCTCCCGCCACGGCGGCGACGGCGAACGCGGGAAGTGAGTAGGGCAGGAGCCGGCGCACCAGCTCGTGTTCCGGCTCTCCCGTCCTGGTCACTCGCCTCCCCTGCCGTACCGCAGATACACGATGTAGATGGCGCATGCCGCCCCGAGGACGATCCCGAGCGCCGTGAAGCCGGATCCGGTTCCGAGGATCCGGTCGAGCACGTATCCCAGCCCGCCGACGGTGATGATCCCCCCGATGAGCGTCGAGGTGATCGCCCAGCCGATCCCCATGCCGGACCACGCGTCGCTCTTGCCGGGCCCGTTCATGGGAGGCGGACACTCTAAACGCCTGCCTCGCGCGCCGTCAAACGGGTGAACGCTGCGTTTCCGCTGGTCAGAGGCCCTTTCCCCGGCTTGTCGGCCCGAGCTTGTGAAGGGATTCACATGCCGCGATACCGACCATGGGCTAGGGCTGCGTCGGGTCCGCCGGCGCGGGACCGGGGGTGGGGGTGACGGTGGATCGTTCGGCGTTCGCCGGCCGCGGGCCTCTCGTCGCGGCGTGCCTGCCGTTCAGCTCGCCGTTCCGCCGTCGTTCGAGCAACCGAGGCAGCGCCGTCACCAGGAACAGCACCAACGCGCATCCGACGATCACTCCGGCGACCAGCCGCCCGTCGATAACGCCTATCGCGAGCGCGGAGCCGCATACCAGCGCCGACCAGAGGTACATGAGCAGCACGGTCTGGCGATGGCCGTGCCCGATGTCCATGAGCCGGTGGAAGATGTGCTCCTTGTCGGCGTGCGCGATCCCGATGCCCTTGCGCGTGCGACGCACGATCGCCAGGAGCACGTCGAGGAACGGGATCGCGAGCACCAGGAGCGGCACCAGCAGCGGCAGTGCGATGACCGCGGCCCCCCCGCGGGTCGGTGGGCCGAGGTCGTTCCCGACACCGGCGATCGTCGCGATGGCCACGAGCATGCCGAGGAGCATCGAGCCCGTGTCCCCCATGAAGATCCTCGCCGGGTGGAAGTTCCAGGGGAGGAATCCGACGCAGATCCCGATGGTGATCACGGAGAAGAGCGCCGCGACCGAGGCCGAGTCCGAGGTGTCGCCGCCCCGGATCATGTAGACGAAGAACGTGGTGGCCGCGATCGCGACCATCCCCGCGGCCAGCCCATCGAGTCCGTCCACGAGATTGATCGCGTTCGCGGCCGCCACGACCCACAGGATCGTGAGCGGCACCGCCTCGTCGGTCCCGAGGACGGCGAGCCCCTGGTCGGGAAGGACGAAGTACGCGAGCTGTACGCCCATCAGGACGAGGATGCCGGCGATGAAGATCTGCGCGGTCAGCTTGGCGAGCGCCGACGTCCCGCGCCGGTCGTCGATCACCCCGAGACCGGCCATCAGCGTGCAGGTGACGATCGCGGCGACAGGCTCGGGCGCGGTCTGCCTCAGCTGTCCGAAGAAGGGCAGGAGCCACGCCACACCCATCGCCACGAGGAATCCGACCCACATCGCGAGCCCGCCCATGGTCGGTGTCGGGACCACGTGGAGCTTCCGCTCCGACGGGTGATCGATCGCCCCGAACCGCACCGCCAGCAACCTGACCACGGGTGTGAGGGCGAACGTGGTGCCTGCTGCGACCAGGAAGACGATCAGGTAGGCGACCACGGTGGGCACAGTCTGCGGGGGCGGTTGCCGTCCGGCCACCGGCCCCGCGTCCTATGCGTAGGGGGGGAATCGCTGCGTCAGGTCTCGGACGCGCTGACCGGATCTCCCCTTGGCATCTGCGTCCTCGGGGTTCTTCAGGACCTCCCCGATGATCGATGCGATCTCTCCCATCTCTTCCTCGTCCATCCCGAGGGTGGCGGGCCCAGGAGTGCCGACGCGGATGCCGGAGGGCGCCGAGGGGGGGTTCGGGTCGTACGGGATCTGGTTCTTGTTGAGCGCGATCCCCACCTCGTCGCAGACCGCTTCCGCGGCCTTGCCGTCGATCCCCACGGGACGGACGTCGGCGAGGATCAGATGTGAGTCCGTGCCGCCCGAGATCACCCTGATCCCCTCGTCTGCCAGGCCGGCAGACAGAGCCCGCGCGTCGCGCACCACCCGGTGCGCGTAGTCGCGGAACTCGGGAGTCATGGCCTCTTTCAGCGCCACCGCCTTCGCCGCGATGCAGTGCTCGAGGGGACCGCCCTGCATCATCGGGAAGACCGCCTTGTCGATCGCCTTCGCGTGCGCTTCCTTGCAAACGATCATCGCACCGCGCGGTCCCCGGAGCGCCTTGTGCGTCGTGAACGTCACGACGTCGGCGTGCGGGACCGGCGAGGGATACGCGCCTCCGGCCACGAGGCCGATGAAGTGAGATGCATCCACCCAGTGCAGCGCCCCGACCTCGTCCGCGATCTCGCGGAACGCGGCGAAGTCGATCTCGCGCGCGTACGCCGTGTAACCGGACAGGATGATCTTCGGGCGATGCTCCTTCGCGAGGTCGCGGACGCGATCCATGTCCAGTCGCTCGGTCTCGCGGTCCACCTGATAGCCGACGAAGTTGAACCACATCCCAGACACGTGCACCGGCGAGCCGTGGGTGAGGTGCCCGCCGTGCGCGAGCTCCATCCCGAGGACCTTGTCCTCAGGGTCGTTCGGTCGGAGGAAAGCACCGAACACCGCCGTGTTCGCCTGGGCGCCGGCGTGCGGCTGGACGTTGGCGTGCTCGGCGCCGAACAGCTCCTTGGCCCGGTCGATCGCGAGCTGCTCCGTCACGTCCACGAACTCGCACCCGCCGTAGTAGCGACGGCCCGGATAGCCCTCGGCGTACTTGTTCGTCATCGTCGAGCCCAGTGCCGCGAGGACGGCAGGGCTCGCGTAGTTCTCCGACGCGATCAGCCGCAGGGTGCTCCGCTCGCGCTGGAGCTCGTTCGCGATCGCGTCGGCGACCTCCGGGTCGGCGGCCTTCAGGGCGTCCCAGTCGGCGGCGTACTCCCTCATCTCAAAGCTCCCCTCGCTCGATCTCCGCGATCTGGTCCACCCTTCGGACGTGACGCCCGCCTTCGAACGGCGTCTCCAGCCAGACGCGCAGGATCTCCCTGGCGTACGCAGGCGCGACCACGCGCGCCCCCATGGCCAGGACGTTCGCGTCGTTGTGCTGGCGAGACAGGCGGGCGAGGAGCAGGTCGTGACAGAGGGCCGCCCGGACGCCGTCCACCTTGTTGGCGGCGATCTGCTCCCCCTGACCGGATCCGCCGAGCACGATCGCACGGTCGGCCTCCCCCTTCGCAACGGCGCGCGCGGCGGTCGCGCAGAACGCCGGGTAGTCGACCGGTTCGGTGGAGTCGGTGCCGTGGTCGTCGACCTCGTGACCCTCCTCGGCGAGGAACGCCTTCAGGTCCTCCTTGAGCGGGAACCCGGCATGGTCGGCGCCCAGGGCGACGCGCATCAGACCGGGTCCTCGGTCAGCGCGGCGACCAGGCGACCGGCCAGGTCATGGAGTTCGTCGGCCACCTCTCGGTAGCCGTCGATCGGATCGCCGAGCGGATCCCGGATGTCCTCGTCCGGAGGCGAGGATCCGTCGCGCGCCGCCGCCGCGGCGGCGAGGCGCGCATCCAGGAGACCACCGCTCGGCGAGGCCTCCATCAGGCGAACCAGCTCCTTGATCGTGAAGGTCTTCGCCTCCACGTCCGGCCTCGCGGCGACGATGGCCTCGCGATGGTCCGCCGCCAGGCACACGACCAGGTCGGCCTCGTCGAGCATCTCGGGGGTCAGCCGCCGAGCGAGATGGGTTCGGATGTCGGCGCCGCGTTCCTCGGCCGAGCGGATCGATTCGATCATCGCCCCGGACCCGTCCCAGCCGGCGGTCCCCGCCGATGTGATCACCGGTGCCGCTTCGCCGAGCCGTTCCACGAAGGCCGCACGGAGGAACCCCTCGGCCATCGGAGAGCGGCAGATGTTGCCCGTACAGACCACAAGGATCCCGCTCATGACGAAGGGCGCGAGTCTAGCAACGACGACTCCTCCGGCAGGAGCTCGGCGAGCACCTCGCGAGGAAGGGACCCTTCCCGGATGATCGTCGCCGGCCCGTGGGCGAGGTCGATGACGGTCGATGCGACCCCGTCGAGCGGCCCGTCCTGGCACAGGTAGACGGCGACGGCGTCACCGAACAGCGTCTGCAGTTCGCCGCAGGTCTCGGCGGGCGGGAGGGCGGAGAGGTTCGCGCTCGTGACGGCCAGAGGACCGGTCTCCGCGAGGAGGGCGAGCGCGAGTGGGTGACGGGGGGCGCGGACGCCGACGGTGGTGGCGTCGCCTCCGAGGTCCCAGCTCGAGGCGTCCGCGGCCCTGGGCAGCACCAGGGTGATCGGACCCGGCCACAGCGCCGCCGCCAGGCGCTCGGCCCGCTCGTCGAAGACCGCCAGGACCCGCGCGGCCGTCACCGTGGCGACCAACACCGGGAGCTCGATGTCTCGGGGCCGACGCTTCGCCTCGAAGACCTTCGCGGTCGCCGCGGGATCGTCCGGGCGCGTCCCGATCCCGTAGACGGTATCCGTCGGGAAGACGATCAGCTGACCGCCGAGGGCGGCGGCCGCCGCGTCACGCAGTGGACCACTGAGGGAGGTCATCGCGGCGGCGTCATGAGAGGCGGCCGCCGCCCGCACACCACGCGATCCCGGCCGGCCAGGTCTCGACGTACGGAGAGATCCTGGACGCCCGCCCGTTCGGCTGCCTCCGAGACCGACGCCGCCGTGCTCTCCTCGATCTCGACGGCCACGAACCCGCCGGGTCGGAGACAGGCCATCGCCTGCGCGAAGAGCCGTTCGTAGAGGTCGATCCTCCCGAACACCGCAAGCTCCGGCTCGGCTCGCACGTCGGGGGGCAGCGAGTCACGTTGCGCCGACGCCACGTACGGCGGGTTGCAGGCGATCACGTCCACCTCGCCACGGAGGTCGGGCGGCAAGGGATCCAACAGGCTCCCCTCGACAACCGTCATCTCGAGGCCGAGGGCCGCCGCGTTCTCCCGAGCCAGCATCACGGCCTCGGGCGAGAGGTCAACGGCGAACACCGCCGCGTCGGGCCGCTCGTCCTTGATCGCCAGCGCCACGGCCCCGCTCCCCGTGCATACGTCGACCACCACCGGCGACGCCACCTCCGCCGCGGCGTCGAGCACCACCTGGACGAGGACCTCGGTCTCGGGTCGGGGCACGAACACGCCGGGTCGGACGCCGACCCGGAGCCGTCGGAACCCTTGCTCGCCGGTCACGTGCTGGAGCGGCTCACCGGCGCACCGGCGGCAGAGCGCCCGTCCGAAGAGCTTCGCCTCTTGCGACGTCAATCCTTCCCGGGCGTAGGTCTCCGTCCGATCCGTGCCGAGAACGTGCGAGAGGAGCCGCTCGGCGGTGGGAACCGGACTCTCCTCGCCGTGCCGCTCCAGGTACTCGGCCGCGCGCCGGAGGACCTGTGCGGGGCGCACGTCAGCTCTTGGTGCCGGGCCGCGCCGGCACCACTTCCTCGACCTCTGCGAGCTGCGCCGACCGCTCCGCAGCGTTCAGTCGTTCGGTGAAGCCGTCCAGGTCCTCCCCGCCCGCCAGCACGTTCGCCAGCTGATGGGAAGTGTGCTTGATGCGATGGTCCGTCACCCGTCCCTCGGGGAAGTTGTAGGTTCGGATCTTCTCGGAGCGCTCGCCCGTGCCGACCATCGACCGGCGTGCCGCGGCCTCCTTCGCTTGCTGTTCGTCGAGCGCCTTCTGGTACAGCCGGGCGCGCAGGTATCGCATCGCCTTCTCACGGTTCTGCAGCTGCGAGCGCTCCTCCTGCACCTCCACCTTTATGCCGGTGGGCTTGTGGACGATCCGCACCGCCGAGTCGGTGGTGTTGACCGACTGCCCGCCAGGACCGCTCGATCGGTAGACGTCGATGTCGAGGTCCTCCGGACGGATCTCGACCTCGACATCCTCAGCCTCGGGCATCACGGCGACGGTAGCGGTCGAAGTGTGGATCCGACCCTGCGACTCGGTGACCGGCACGCGCTGCACCCGGTGCACACCAGATTCATGCTTCAAGCGTCCGTATGCGTCGCGTCCCCGGATCCCGAGCACGACGTCCTTGAAGCCGCCCATCTCCGCAGGCGCCGACGCCAGCACCTCGGACTTCCACTTCCGCCGGTCCGCGAGATGCTGGTACATCTCGAACAGGTCCCCCGCCCACAGGGCCGCTTCCTGACCGCCGGCCCCCGCCCGGATCTCCACGATCAGGTCCTTCCCTTCGTTGGGATCCTTCGGCACCAACAGCTGTTCGAGGCGGGCGCGAAGCTTCTCCGCTCGCACCGACGCGGCGCGGGCCTCCTCGTCGAACGCCTCCGCCATCTCGGGGTCGGCCTCCGCGGCTGCCAGCTCGCGCGCTTCCGACGCGTCGGCCGTCGCCTGTCGGAACTCGCGGTAGGGCCCCACGATCTGGTCGAGCTCGGCGAAGAGCTGGCCGAGCGTCCGCATCCGATCGTGATCGGTCGCGGCTTCGACCGAGGCCATCTCGGCCTGGATCTGCTCGAAGCGGGCTTCGATCTCCTTGAGGCGATCCTCGACGTCCATGACGTCGATTCTCCCAGGCGCGGTGCGGCTGCCTGGGACCGCTACTCGTCGGGCTCGTCGAACTCCAGGTCGATGGACGCGAGGTCCGGGATCTGCAGCGATTCGTCCTGGTTCACCCAGAGATCCTCGTATCGAGGGTCGACGGACGTGTCCGCGTCGCCTTCGGTGTCGGTGGTCGTCTCCGTCGCGAGATCGCTGTCCTGCGCATCGGCTCGCGCGGCCTCCTCGATCGGGTCGGCGAGATCCTCCACCACCTGGATGAGCTTCCCGCGCATCTCTTCCAGCTGGGTGACGAGTCCCCTTCGGCGTTCCGCGAGACCCATGAGGAGCCGATCGGATTCGGTCTTGGCTCGCTCTAGCAGATCCGTGCCTTCCTGACGAGCCTCTTCCGCCTGCGCCTGCGCGCCGACCCTGATGCGATCGGCCTCACTCCGCGCCTCGTCGAGCGCTCGCGCCGATTCGGACCTGGCGTTCTCGAGGATCCTCTCCGCTTCCTGATCCGCCATCTCGATCAGGTTGGCGAACCGCTTGGACAACGCGTCGTACGGATCGGCGGACGGGGCCGCGCCGGGCGCGGCGGACTCGGCCATAGCCGGTTCGGCCATCTGTTCGCTCTTCGCGGCTGCCGACGATCCCACTTCGAGGCGAAGCTTGCTGAGCTCTCGCTCCAAGGTCCCGACCTGGTTCGCGATCGAGGTCAGGTAGGCGCGCACCTGCTGCGGATCGTAGCCGCGACGAACGGTCGCGAACTCTCGCCGGCGGATCTGCTCCGCGCTCGGCAGCAACGGCATATCCAGGTCGCTGGTCGGCATGGGGAAACCTCCCGAGTTGTGGGGAACCGCATCATCTTCGCGCAAGAAACGAGCGATGCAACGACCTCCGCGAACTGCGACCTCGGGCGTGCTCCCCGGGCGCTACCGCTCGGGCGCGGTTGCCTCCGCCTCGCGGCGGAGCAGCTCCTGGAACGAGGTGACGGCGATCTCGATCTGGGAGTGATCAGGTTGCTGGGTGGTGATCTTCTGAAGCCAGATCCCCGGTGTCATCAGCGTTCGCATCAGGAGGGACCCGGGGTGTTTCGCACCGAACCGCAACACCTCGTAGGAGATCGCGGCGATGAGCGGGATCGCGATCACCCGGGAGACGATCCGCCATACGAGCGCCGGCGTCCCGAAGAGCGTGAACACGAAGATCGTGATGATCATCACGATGATGAGAAAGTTGGTCCCGCAGCGGACGTGCTCCTTCGGGTATCGATCGATGAGATCCACCTGCAGCTCCTCGCCGTGTTCGAAAGCGGCGATCGTCTTGTGCTCGGCCCCGTGATACTCGAACACCCGATGGATGTCCTTCGTCTTCCCGATCAACCACAGGTACGCGACGAAGAGCGCGACGCGGAATACCCCCTCGCCCATCAGCGTGAGGACGCTGCCGCCGCCCGTGCGATTCTCGAACCACGCGAAGAGCGTGGTCGGCCCGATGATGAAGATCCCGATGAACAGCGCCAGCGCGAGGACGATCGAGAGCGCGACCTGTCGTGGCGTGAGCCGCTCCTCCTCCTCCAGCGACTGGTTGGCCGAGATCATCAACGCGCGCATGCCGATCGCCAGCGACTGCCCGAGCACGATGACGCCGCGCAGGAAGGGCTTGCCGAGGAGCGGGTACCGCAGAACGATCGAGTCGATCTCGTGCGACTCGACGTGGATCGTGGCATCCGGCCGGCGAACGGCGATCGCCCAGAACCCGGCGCCGCGCATCATCACGCCCTCGACGACCGCCTGACCTCCATACAGGTGGCTGCGCGGGGACGCCGCTTTGGGGGCTGCTGCCTCCGCCACGGGTCGATTAACCCTGCTGCGCCTGCTGGGCCGCCTGGGTCTTCGCGTACCGGCGCTGGAACCGCTCGACCCGGCCCCCCGCGTCCACGAACTTCTGCTTGCCGGTGTAGAAGGGGTGGCAGTTCGAGCAGAGCTCGGCGCGGATCTCACTCACGGTGGAGCGGGTCTGGAACGTGTTGCCGCACGAGCAGTGCACGTTGGCGATCTGGTATTCGGGGTGGATGCCCTGTTTCATCTCTCTCCTTCGCCCTCCCAGGGTAACCGAGGCCGGCGACCTTCTCCGGTCGGCGGCCGCTAGCCCCCGGACGGCGCCTTCGCGATCTCCTTGAGGAACTGCTCGTTGGACTTGGTCGCCCGGACCTTGTCGACCAGCAGCTCCAGAGCGGCTCCCACGTCGAGCGCATGGAGCACCCGCCGCAGCTTGATCACCAGCGCGAGCTCCTCGGCCGGCATCAGCAGCTCTTCCTTGCGGGTTCCCGAGGCGTCGACGTTGATCGCCGGGAACAGCCGCTTCTCTGACAGAGAACGATCGAGCCGGAGCTCCATGTTCCCGGTTCCCTTGAACTCCTCGAAGATGCCGTCGTCCATACGGGATCCGGTCTCGACCAGCGCGCTCGCGATGATCGTGAGGGATCCGCCCTCCTCGATGTTGCGCGCGGCGCCGAAGAACCGCCTCGGCGGGTAGAGGGCACCCGAGTCGATACCGCCCGACAGGATCTTGCCCGAGGACGGCGCCGCCAGGTTGTAGGCACGGGCCAGACGGGTGATCGAGTCGAGGATGACCGCCACATCCCTGCCGGACTCGGCGAGACGCCGGGCGCGCTCGAGGACGAGCTCCGTCACCTGGATGTGCTGGTCGGTCGGCTTGTCGAACGTGGAGTAGACGACCTCGGCCGCCTCGACCGTCCGCTGCCAGTCCGTGACCTCCTCCGGCCGCTCGTCCACGAGCAGCACGATCACGTGCGTGTCCGGGCTCGAGTTGATGATCCCGTTCGCGATCTGCTTGAGGACCGTGGTCTTCCCGGCCTTCGGCGGTGACACGACCATCCCGCGCTGGCCCTTGCCGATCGGCGCGATCATGTCGATGATCCGCTCGGTCACAGCAGTCGGACCGGATTCCAGCCGGAACCGCTCGTCGGGGAACAACGGCGTGAGCTTGTCGAAGTTCCTCCGCTCCTGCACGTCGTCGACGCCGACGTCGTTGACCTTCTCGACCTCGAGGAGCGCCCAGTACTTCTCGCTGTCCTTCGGCTGGCGCACCTTGCCCGTGACGACGTCCCCCTTGCGGAGCTGGTGCTTGCGCACTTGGGACATCGAGACGTAGATGTCGTCGGGACCGGGAAGGTAGCCCGATGTTCGCATGAAGCCGTAGCCATCGGGGAGTAGGTCGAGGATGCCTGCTGCCGACGGGGCGGTCTTCAGCGCTTCGACCCGCTCCTGCTCCTCGCGTTCCCGGCGCTCTTCACGCTGTTGCCTCCGCTCCTCACGGGTCGGACGGCGCCGCCGGTTTCGAGGGTCGTTCCGGTCACCCTGCTCACCGCGGTCAGCGCGGTCCTGGGGGCCGCGATCCTGGTTCCGCTCGCCGCGGTCCTGGGGGCGCGAGCCACCGGGACCACCCGAGCGATCGTCCGGCTGGCGGTCGTCGCCGCCCGGACGACGGTCCGAAGGCTGCCGCTCCTCGGACGCCTCGGAGCGTGAGCCCGCGTCTTCGTGTGCCTCCCCGTCCTCGTCGGACTGGCCCGACGAGACGGTGGTCGTCGCGCCGTCGCCTGTCGCGCCGTCGATCGACGCGACGGTCGTCTCACGGGGCGGACGGGTCGACGCTTCGCCGTTGTCCGGTCGTTCGCCGTTGGACGAGGCCTCGACGATCGCGTCGATCAGGCCTGCCTTGCGCAGACGCTGCGATCCTTCGATCCCCATCGTCTGCGCGATCTGCTGCAGCTCCGGGAGGAGCTTTCCCTCCAACGTGCTGCGATCCATGGTGTCCATGTGCCCTGCCTTTCTTCTTTCGCTAGGGCTGTTCGTCCTGAAGCGTTCGCCAGTCGGCGAGGAACCGCTCCAGTCCGGAGTCAGTCAATGGGTGCTTCACGAGCTTCGTGAAGACGTCGTACGGCATCGTGGCGATGTCCGCGCCCGCGAGCGCGGACTCCACCACGTGCATCGGATGGCGGAGTGAGGCCGCCAGCACGTTCGAGGCGTAGCCCTGCACCGCATAGATCTCGCAGATGTCGTGCAGGAGCTTCATCCCGTCCGAGCCGACGTCGTCCAGACGACCGAGGAACGGTGAGACGCAGTACGCCCCGATCTCGGCGGCCAGGATCGCCTGCGCCGCCGAGAACACGAGTGTCACGTTGACCCGGATCCCATCACCGGCCAGCCGCTTCCCGGCCTCCAAACCCGCAGGGGTCATCGGGACCTTCACGACCGCGTTCGGCGCCATGCCCGCGAGCCGCTGCCCTTGCTCGTACATGGGCCCCGCCCCCAGCTCGGTGGTCTCCAGCGAGATGTCGCCGTCTACCTCTGCGAGGATCTCCTTCCAGACCGCTTCCGGATCGCCACCCTCCTTCGCGACGAGCGACGGGTTGGTCGTGACGCCGGAGAGCACGCCCCACCGGTTGATCTCGCGGATCTCGTCGATGCTGGCCGTGTCCAGGAACAGTCTCACGCGGTCCTCCCCTGTCGTCCGAGCTCTTCCGCGTGCTGCGCCGCCCGCGCGGTCGCACGCTCCATCACCAGATCGAGCACGGCCGAGATCGACTGATCGAAGCTGTGGTTCGGCACGATCGGCACGCCGTGGGAGAGCGCCTGGCTCTTGATGTAGCGCTGGAGCTTCCTGATGTTCTCGAAGTTCTGCGCATACCGCTCGGCAGGACGAACGCCCGTTTCGCGCACCGCGAAGTGATTCAGATGCCGGCTCTCGTCGTCGACCTCGAGGATGAGTGGCACGGCCACGATCCCGTCTCCGTACGTGTCGACGTCGAAGAACCCGGGGACCACGTGCACGCCTTCGATCACGATGCTGGTGCCCTCGGTGAGCGAGCGCTTGATCATCGCCTCGATGCCCACCGAGACCGCGAGCGTCTGCTCCCGGAACCCGGCGACGAGCGCGTCGGACCGCCGGGTCGGCTCGCGGACGGCCTGGTCGGTCTGGAACGACGACACGTGGAGCGCCGGCATGAGCTCTGCAGACAACATGGCGCGCATCACCTCGCGGATCGATCCGTCGGTGGCGACCACCCGAACGATGCCGAGCCGGTGCGCGAGGTGCGTCGCGATCGTCGACTTGCCCACACCGACCGCGCCGCCGATCAGGATCACGAGCGGCACATCCAGTCGCTGCACGTCCTGCCAGCGGGCGAAGTTGGTCGCGTACCGATCCCCGGCGAGCTCCCGGATGATGGCCAGGGCGAAATCGGAGAGCTCGATGCTGTTGATCGAGGACCTGCCCTCGTCCAGCAGCCGGATCTCGATCGTCTCCGCTACCTCATAGGCCCGATAGGCGGAGAGCCCCGTGACCATGACCTGGGAGGCCATCAGACCCTTGGAGTAGGGCAGGCCGGGATCCTGGTCGGAGATCGTGATGTGTGGATGTGGGTGCGTGTCTCTCGTCATAAGCGGTCTTCTGCCCGGCCGAGCGCGATATCGATCGCGCCGCCGAGCGCGGTGTCGAGGTCCGCGGATCCCTCCACGGCCTCTGCGCGGTTGTCCACGAACACGACCTCCGCCCCTCGGTCGAGGGCTCTGGCGACCGCCGTATCGACAGCCGCCGCCTTCAGCTCCGTGAGGAGGACGTCGTATCCCTGGACGGCATCGAGGTCTTCGACCAGACCGGCGCGATCCGCCAGCCGAGCGCTCCATCCGACGACCGTGCACCCATGGTCGGCTTCGAGGCGTCGGATCAGCCTCTCGACCACCATGGGAGGAGCAGTCGTGGCGTAGAACGCTTCCTTGCCCCGGATGTCTTCCAGCGCTACCGGAACGAAGTCCGTCAGGATGAACGCCGCATCGTCCAGGTAGCGCCGAACAGGGGTACGGAGCGCGGAAAGGTTTTCGGACCCGGATGGGTCGCCTGCCATGGTAACAACCACCAGATCGGACCGCAAGAGCCGGTATGGGCCGAGGTAACCGCCGAGGTATTCGGGGGGGGCGGTGGCGGGCACCACCAGGATGCCTGCATCCCACGGCACCGGCGGGATCGCCGCGCCGCTCCCCTCGAGGATCACCAGCCCTGGGTGGAGGGAGGCCGCCAGCTCGGCGGCCTCCCGGACGTTGGAGAGGTAGGGCGCGCCCGCGAGCCCTCCGCCGGCGCGCCGTGCGCCCACCGTGGTGACGCCCGTGGTGATCGCGCCCTCCAGATAGTCCGAGGCCGCGTGCTGTCCGTCGGCGACCAACCGCACGAGGTGGTCGAGGTCGACCGAGCCTGCCATGGCGAGCGTGGGCTCGGGCGGGCCGCCCCGGGCCCCCCCGACAATCCCCCGCCCGCGACACCCGCGGGTCCCCC
>JBPCPX010000163.1:0-7182 GCA_050998695.1 Actinomycetota bacterium | reverse complement strand
CCCTTCGGCAGCGACGGCTGCCGCCCCCGCGACCGCCCCGGCTCCTGCCGCCCCCGCCGCGGCGCCAGCCCAGGCAGAGCAGGCCGCGGAAGCTCCCTCGACCGAGGCGCCGCGAGCGGCGCCCGCGAGCGAGGAAGCGCCGGCCGAAGCGGACGCCGCGACCGAGGCTCGGGAGTCACCGGACGCCGAAACCTCGGCACCCGCGCCCGCGCCCGCCGCCGCCGCTGAGCGACCCGAGGTCTCGCTCGACCAGGAGGTCTTCGACCGAACCTTGAAGGAGCTGCTCGACAAGGGGACCGACAAGCGCGTCGCCGAGGGACAGGCTCGACGCGCCGCGATGATCGCCGCTCGGAAGAAGGCCGCAGGCGAGGCCTAGCCTCGAGAAGCGCGTAGCCTGTCGGGATGGACGCCACCCGGGTCGACTGGTCCATGGGCTCTCAAGCTGCCCGTCTCGCCGACTGGGACGCTGCGCTCGCCATCGGTCGCCGGGTCGCGGGTCCAGGCGTTCGCGTCCTCCCCGCGGATCGGGCGCGTATGCGCGAGGACTTCGCGGAGTTCGTCTCGTTGGCGGAGACACAGATCTCGGAGTTGACCGCACTGGATCCGGGCGGCGCCCGATCGCGCGCGTGGGTGATGGGAAGGGGCGACTGGATCCGCGCCAACCTGAGCGGGCTCCAGCGGATGCTGGAGCCGCTGGCCGGCCGGATCCTCGCCAAGCAATCGGGCAACGGCGTGTTCCGCCGGAAGGCGCTGGGCGCTCAGGCCGGCGGGCTCCTCGGGTACGTCTCGAAGAGGGTGCTGGGTCAGTACGACGCCTTCCTCCCGCCGGACGACGAGGGGTTGCTCTACTTCGTGGGTCCGAACGTGGCGGAGGTGGAGCAGCGGTTCTCGCTCACTCCCCGTGACTTCCGGCTGTGGATCGCCCTCCACGAGGTGACCCACCGAGTGCAGTTCGCCGCTGCGCCGTGGTTGCGGAGTCACATCCGCGGGCAGGTTGATCGCTATCTCGGGACGATCTCCCTCGAGTCGACGGACCTGGCGAGCCAGCTCCGGCGGGCCATCGACGAAGCGCGCGCCGGCGCCGACATCCGAGGGATGGGTGGGATCTTCCTCCTGCTGAACGAGGAGCAGCGCGAGATCGTTCGCCACGTCCAGGGCGTGATGTCCCTTCTCGAGGGGCACGCGTCCTTCGTCATGAACGAGGTCGCGAAGGATCACGTGAGTGACCTGGCAGGGATGCGGAAGGCGTTGGCGGAACGGCGGCGTCGAGCCGGGGGCATGGAGCGAACCTTCCAACGCGCGATCGGCTTCGACAAGAAGATCGAGCAATACGACGCCGGAGAGCGATTCGTCCGAGAGGTCGTCTCGAACTCGGGCATGGACGGCTTCAACCGTGTGTGGCTCGCGCCCGAGGGCCTCCCGAGCGTCGAGGAGATCGCCGAGCCCTCCCGCTGGATCGCCCGCGTCGCCGGGAGCTGAGATGCCTCGCCGGCCCCCGGCGGTCGCCCGGGTGCTGGAGCGCGTCACCAAGACGGCCCGCGAGCACGAGATGTTCGCCCCCGGCGACCTTGTCCTGGTGTCGTGCAGCGGCGGTCCCGACTCGGTCTGCCTGCTCTATTCCCTGTGGCACCTCCGACGTCTGTTCAAGATCCGTCTGGCGGTCTTCCACTTCGACCACAAGCTCCGGCCCGATTCCGCGAACGACGCCGTGTACGTCCGGCGTCTGGCGGAGCGACTGAAGCTCCCGTTCCACCTCCGTGAGGCCGACGACGCGCCACTGAAGGGTGAGTCCATCGAGGCATGGGCGCGCGAGGCCCGACAGGCCGCCGCCCGGGATGTTGCGGAGGATGTTGGGGCCGTGGCGATGGCGGAGGGTCACACGCTGGACGACCAAGCAGAGACGGTGCTGATGGCCGCGATCAAGGGAAGCGGCATCTACGGTCTCGTGGGGATCTGGCCAACGCAGGGGCCGAAGGCCGCTCGCCGGGTCCAACTCCTGATCGACGTGAGTCGCGACGAGGTGGAGGCCTTCTGCAGGGCTCTGGGGCTTCGGCCAAGGATGGATCCGACGAACGCCGACACGAACCTGTTGCGCAATGCGATCCGGCTTGAGGGCATCCCCGCTCTCGAGCGAGCAACGGGTCGTGAGATCCGGGCGCCGCTCGCCAGGGTCGCGGACGAGATGAGGTCGATCGCGTTGGAGCGGCTTCCGGAATCGAGGTCGCCGTTGCCGGCGAAGGGTTCTGTGCGATTCCGGCGGGGTGATCGGATCGACCTATCGGTGATGCTTCTCGAAGAGCGTTCGTCGACTGATGCGTTCAGGGTGGTGCGGGCGTGGCTCAAAGAGGTTCGCCTCCCTGTGTCGAGGGAGGCGATCGAGGCCATCCTCGATCTCGCGAACGGCCGAGCCGGGCGGCGACGAGATCTGCCCGGGGGCTTGAAGGCCGTCCGCGAGAAGGAGTACGTTCGCGTTTCTCGTTCTTCCCCCGAGAGCTGATGGGTTTCGATGCCGAAGGGGGAGCGATGACCGCGGTCTCTACACTGACCGATTACGTGCAGGCCTACGAACCCGACATCGAACGAGTCCTGATCTCCTCCGAGGAGATCCAGGGCAAGCTCGCGGAGATGGGCCGGCAGATCTCCGCGGACTACGAGGGCAAGTCCTTGCTGCTGGTCGGGGTCCTGAAGGGCGCCTTCGTGGTCATGGCCGATCTCGCCCGCTATGTCCGGTTGCCGCTCGAGTTCGACTTCATGGCGGTCTCGTCCTACGGGGCCGCCACCAAGACCTCGGGGGTCGTCCGGATCCTGAAGGACCTGGACCACGACCTCGACGGGATGGACGTGCTCCTCGTCGAGGACATCGTCGACTCCGGGCTCACGCTCAAGTACCTGCTGAAGAACCTCGCGGCGCGCAAGCCCGCGTCGCTCGAGGTCGCGGCGCTGCTGCGCAAGACGGGGATCCAGAAGGTGCCGCTCGACATCCGCTACGTGGGCTTCGACATCCCGCCGGACTTCGTGGTCGGCTACGGGCTCGACTTCGACGAGCGCTACCGGAACCTCCCGTACATCGCGACCCTGAAGCCCGAGGCCTACGGCGGCTAGCGGAACCGTCTCGCTGGTCGGGCCGTCCAAGGCGGCGTGAAGCCGTTCGCCCTCGTTCTCGTCGCCGTCGCCGTCACCGTCACCTCCTGCGGAGGCTCCGGCGCCGGCGACGGCACCTCAGGGATCCGCGGACGCGCGCTCTCCGGCCCGCAGTGCCCGGTCGAGGTACAAGGCTCGCCGTGTCCGGACCTCCCGTATGAAGGCACGGTGATCGCGACCGATACGCAGAGCGGCGACGAGTTCACGGTGGAGACCGATCCTCAGGGGCGCTTCGAGCTCGCGCTCGAGCCGGGCACCTACGAGGTATCGATCGTCTCCGAGACCTCGCCTCCGTCCGCGAAGCTCCAGGCGGCCACGGTCGAACCCGGGGCCTTCACGGAGATCATCGTCTCCGTCGACACCGGCATCAGGTAGCGCCGGCCGCCGCTTCGGGGGCTGGTGCTACCCTGGCTCCGGGCTCGGGCGCGCCATCTGCCGGGGCCCGCTGCGTCCCCAGGATCGTCCCGAGTGAAGAGGCCGTCATTGCCACAGTCCGAACCCCCGTTCCGAAGACTCGCTCGCACCCCGACCGTCTGGATCGTGGGGGCGACCGTCCTGTTCTTCGGCCTGCTGTCGGTCATGAACCGTCCGGAGACCGCGGAGACGATCAAGCTGAACGAGTTCTCGCGGCTCCTCGAGGACGGCGAGATCCGGAACGCGGAGATCCTCGAGGGCGATCAGGAGATCCGCGGGAAGCTCGACGACGGCACCGAGTACGTAGTGACGTACCCCGTCGAGAGCGCCGACGAGATCACCACGCAGCTCCAGGAAGCGGATGTGCCGTTCGAGGCGAAGCCGCAGAAGCCGAACGAGCTCGTCGGGCTGCTCTACTACGTCCTGCCGATCCTGCTGTTGGCCGGCCTGTTCCTCTGGATGATGAACCGTTCGCAGGGCGGCGGCGGGCGTGTGATGCAGTTCGGTCGGAGCCGTCACAAGACGGTCGGCAAGGACCAGCCAAAGACCACGTTCAAGGATGTCGCGGGCGTGGACGAGGCCATCGAGGAGCTGGAGGAGGTCAAGGAGTACCTCCAGCATCCGGCCAAGTTCCAAGCGATGGGTGCGAAGATCCCGCGGGGCGTGCTGCTCTTCGGACCGCCCGGGACCGGGAAGACGCTCCTCGCTCGCGCCGTCGCCGGGGAGGCCGGCGTCCCCTTCTACTCGATCAGCGGCTCCGACTTCGTCGAGATGTTCGTGGGTGTGGGAGCCGCGCGCGTGCGAGACCTCTTCGAGCAGGCGAAGGCCAGCGCGCCTGCCATCGTCTTCGTCGATGAGATCGACGCCGTCGGTCGCCATCGCGGCGCGGGCCTGGGCGGCGGCCACGACGAGCGGGAGCAGACCCTGAACCAGCTCCTGGTGGAGATGGACGGGTTCGACCAGCGATCGACGGTGATCCTGATGGCCGCGACCAACCGGCCCGACATCTTGGACCCTGCGCTCCTGCGTCCCGGCCGGTTCGACCGCCAGATCGTGGTCGACCGGCCGGATCTCGAGGGACGCAAGGCCATCCTCCGCGTGCACGCGAAGGGCAAGCCGCTGGATCCCGACGCCGATCTCGACATCCTCGCCCGGCGCACACCCGGGTTCACGGGCGCGGACCTCGCCAACGTGATCAACGAAGCCGCCCTGCTCGCCGCCAGGCGTTCGAAGAAGAGCATCACGATGAAGGAGGTCGAGGAGGCCATCGACCGAGTCATGGCGGGTCCCGAGCGCAAGAGCCGCGTCATGAGCGAGGAGGAGCGCCGCCTGATCGCGTACCACGAGGGCGGTCACGCCATGGTCGCGCACGTCCTTCCCAATACCGACGAGGTGCATAAGATCACGGTGATCCCTCGCGGTCGCGCGCTCGGGTACACGCTGACCCTTCCCGAGCAGGACAAGTTCATGATGACCCGCGAGGAGCTCCGGGACGAGCTGGCGATGCTCATGGGCGGGCGGGTCGCCGAAGAGATCGTGGCGGGAGACATCTCCACCGGGGCCGGCAACGACATCGAGCGGGCGACCAAGATCGCGCGACAGATGGTGACCGAGCACGGGATGAGCGATTCGATCGGGCCGCGGACGCTCGGACAGAAGCAGGGAGAGGTCTTCCTCGGTCGCGACTGGGCATCCACGCCGGACTACTCGGACGCCGTCGCCTACGAGATCGACAACGAGGTCAGCCGCCTGCTCGATGAGGCCCATGACGTCGCCCTCGAGATCTTGGACGAGCATCGGCAGAAGCTCGACGAGCTCGCGGCGCTCCTACTCGAGAAGGAGACGTTGGACCGCGAGGAGGTCGAGTCGTTCTTCAAAGCCGTCACCAAGAGGGCGCCCCGAGCTCCGGAGGTCCGGAGCGCCGGTCTCGCGGTCTCCCGCACCGAGATGTTCCCCCAGCCCGAAGGCCCTGGGCCGCTCCGGCGATGACCGACCGCTGGGCGACCTTCGACTGCTACGGCACGCTGATCGACTGGGACAGCGGCATCCGGAGAGCGCTGGCGCGTGTATGGCCCGAGGAGGATGCGCAGCGGTTGTTCCACCAGTATCACGACGGTGAGCGCCGGGTGCAGGTCGGCAGCGACATCCCCTACCGGCAGGTATTGCGGGAGACGCTCGCGGCGATCGCCGACGCGGAGGGGCTGGACATGCCGCCCGGTCGCGAGGACGCGCTCGCGGAATCCCTGCCTTCCTGGCGTCCCTTCCCTGAGGTGTCCGGCTCGCTCGCGGAGCTGCGGGACCGCGGCTGGCGCCTCGCCATCCTGTCGAACTCGGACCCCGACCTGCTGAACGCCTCCCTGAAGACGATCGGCGTGGAGGTGGACGTTCGGATCACGGTCGCGGAGGCGCATTCCTACAAGCCGGCCTACGGACACTGGAACACGTTCTTCCAGACGACGATGGCCGACCGGGCATCCCACGTCCATGTCGCGGCGTCGCTCTATCACGACGTGGAGCCGTGCGCGCAGCTCGGGCTCCCGTGCGTCTGGATCAACCGCCTGGACGAGTCGAGCGACCTCCCTCGTTCGGGGGAGCTGTTCAACCTCGCGGGGCTCCCCGCCGCGCTCGACGCGCTGGTTCCCCGATAGCATCCGCCCCGATGGACCTCCTCGAACCATCCGAAGCGTTCGACGCCGAGAAGGTGCAGGAAGGTGTGCGCCTGATCCTCGAGGGCATCGGGGAGGATCCCGAGCGCGCCGGCCTCCGAGAGACGCCCGCTCGCGTGGCCCGGATGTACGAGGAGATCTTCGCCGGGATCGGGAAGGACGCCTCAGAGCTCGTCACCGTCGTCGAGGGTGCCGACCACGACGAGATGATCATGGTCCGGGACATCCCGATGCAGTCGTTCTGCGAGCACCATCTGATCCCGTTCGCGGGTCGCGCCCACGTCGCCTACATCCCGAACAAGGCCCAGCAGATCACCGGCCTGTCGAAGATCGCGCGCGTGGTGGACCTGCTCGCCAAGAAGCCGCAGGTGCAGGAGCGGCTCACGACGGAGATCGCCGAGGCGATCGATCGGGCCCTCTCACCCCGCGGCGTGTTCGTGGTGATCGAGGCCGAGCACTTCTGCATGACGATGAGGGGGATCAAGAAGCCCGGAGCGGTGACGGTGACCTCGGCGGTGCGTGGGCTCTTCCGCTCCGACGCGCGGACCCGTCAAGAGGCGATGGATCACATCGGCAGCCGCTGAGGTTCTTCTGCCGCACTACCATCTGTGGCGATGGGGCTCGTCTGGTGCTGTCGTGATCGCGAGCTGCCGCTCGGAGAGCGGACGCTCGTGATGGGCATCGTGAACGTCACTCCCGACTCGTTCAGCGACGGGGGGATGTTCGAGGATGCCGAAGCAGCGGTCGCGTACGGCGCGAGGTTGCGGGTCGAGGGCGCCGACGTCCTCGACGTCGGCGGCGAATCCACCCGGCCGGGGTCGGATCCGGTTGGCGTCGCGGAGGAGCTCGCGCGCGTCCTCCCGGTGATCGAGGGACTCCGGCGCGAGGCGCCAGAGGGCCTCTTGTCGGTGGACACGCGCAAGGCCGCGGTCGCGAGCGAGGCCCTCGCGGCAGGGGGGGG
>JBPCPX010000152.1:0-10101 GCA_050998695.1 Actinomycetota bacterium | reverse complement strand
TTTGGGGAGCGCCTGCCCGCCCCCCCCCTCCCCCCTTCCTTTTTCTCTTTCCTTCTGCGCGGTCCTTTCCCCCGCGCGCCCCCGCCCCCCCCCCCCCCCCGAGCTCGAGGTCACCGTCTTGTTCAGCGACATCCGGGGATTCTCGACGATCGCCGAGCGGCTCACCGCTCGCGAGATCGGCGAGATCATCGGACGTCATCTCGGCGCGATGGCTGAGGTGATCTCGGAGCACGGCGGCACGATCGACAAGTTCCAAGGAGACGCGGTCATGGCCGTCTTCGGGGCACCGGAACCGTCGACCGACCATGCGGAGCGAGCGCTCCAGTGCGCGCTCGCGATGCAAGACCGCCAGAGCGAGCTCAATTCGATGGGATGGGGGACCGAGGCGGTCGACGGACTCCACGTCGGGATCGGATTGAACACCGGCGTCGTCATGGCCGGCGCCATCGGTGGCGGCGGCCGACTCGAATACACGGTGATCGGGGACGCGGTGAACGTCGCGCAGCGCCTGCAGTCCGAAGCCGGAGGAGGCGAGGTCGTTGCCGCCGCCTCGACCGTCTCGGCGGCGCCCTCGGTCGCCGCGGAGCCGATCGGCCCGCGCCTCGTCAAGGGCCGCGAGGAGCCCGTCGAGGTATTCCGGATCATCGCCGGTGGGCCGTGAACGCCGCGACGACCTCGCGATCAGCCCGCTGGCCCTGGGTCGTGCTCGCTGCCGCACTCTCGATCGCGACGGTGGGACTCGTCTTCGTGTCGTTGAACGACGATTCCCTGTTGGGGGATGCCACCAACTTCACCGCTTTCATGGGGATGGGCGTCGTCGGGGCTTTGAGCCTGAGCCGTGCACCGGGCAACCGGATGGGTTTCCTCATGCTCTGGGTGGCGGTCTCGGTCGGGGCCGCGTTCGCGGCGAGCGAGGTGGCGCGCTACCTCTTCGAGCACGGGGAGCGAACCGCGGCTGCATGGATCGGATGGCCCGGGAACACTCTCTGGGCGCTGGGCCTGTTCCCGTTGCTGATCCTCCTGCCGCTGTGGTTCCCGGATGGGAAGCCGGTCTCGCCCCGGTGGCGCCCGGTCGTGTGGGTCGGACTTGCCGTCTGCGTCCTTTCGTTCTTCGCGCTCGGCTTCGCGGAGCCGCGGCATCTCGTATCGTTCGACGCGGCAGGACGTGACATCGAGATCGCGAATCCCCTGCATGTCCCGGCGCTGGAACCGCTCGCGTGGGTGGCGTCGGCCCTGTGGCCCGCGCTGTTGGTGCTCGTCGTCGTCTCGATCGTCTCGATGTTCGTTCGCTTCCGTCGGTCGAGCGGCGTTGAGCGGCAGCAGCTCAAGTGGTTCGCGTTCGCCTCCACGCTCCTCGTCACCTACTTCCTAGTGACCGTGATCCTCGAAAGTTTCGGGATCGCCGGAGGCGCCCTAGGCGAAGTCGTCTCCGGACTGACCTTCGCCGGCCTTCCCATCGCGGTTGGGATCGCGATCCTGCAGTACCGGTTGTGGGATCTCGACGTCGTGGTGCGCAAGGCCGTGGTCGCGGGGACACTGGTCTTCCTCGCGGTCGTCGCGTACGCGGTGACCGTGGCGACGATCCCGACGGTCGTCGAGCTGGAGAACCCGGTGTTCCTGTTCGCGATCGCGCTCGCACTCGGGATCGCGTTCCGGCCGGTGATGCGCGTCGCACGTCGGTTCGCGGACCGGCTCGTGTACGGGAGGCGAGCGACCCCGTACGAGGTGCTCACCGAGTTCTCCGAGCGGGTGGGCACGTCGTACGGCACCGAAGATGTCCTTCCACGGATGGCGCAGGTCCTCGGAGAGGGGACGGGAGCGGATGTCGCGCGGATCTGGCTCCTGGTCGGCAACGAGTTCCGACCCTCCGCGGCGTGGCCGGTCGACACGCAGCCCACGCTGCCCGTCAAGGCTTTGCCGGGCGGATTCGAAGTGCCCGGCGAGGCGGTGACGGAGGTTCGCGATCGAGGCGAGCTCCTCGGCGCGCTCTCCCTTCGGATGCCGGCGTCCGACCCGATGAGTCCGTCCAAGGAGAAGCTGGTGGGGGACCTCGCGGCCCAAGCGGGTCTCGTCCTGCGGAACGTGCGGCTGGTCGAGGACGTGCGAGCCTCCCGTCAGCGGCTGGTGGCGGCACAGGATGAGGAGCGGCGGCGGCTGGAGCGCAACATCCATGACGGCGCCCAGCAGCAGCTAGTCGCGCTCGCCGTCAAGGCTCGGCTCGCCCGGCAATTGACGGAGCGCGACCCTGCGAAGGCCGCGGAGATCCTCAGTCAGATCGAGGCGGAGACCCAGTCGGCGCTGGAGGATCTGAGGGATCTCGCCCGAGGGATCTACCCGCCGCTGCTCGCGGATCGTGGGCTGGTCGCGGCTCTCGAGGCGCAATCTCGCAAGTCCTCCATTCCGGTCAGCGTGGAAGCCGCCGCCGTGGGGCGCTACCAGGCCGAAGTCGAGGCCACCGTCTACTTCTGCACCCTCGAGGCGCTCCAGAACGTCGCCAAGTACGCCGGCGCGGATCACACGGTGATCCGTCTGGCACAGTCGAACGGGAGCCTCTCTTTCGAGGTCGTGGACGAGGGTCGGGGTTTCGACCCGGATACGGTCGCCACCGGCTCCGGCCTGCAGGGCATGGCCGACAGGCTGGCCGCCGTGGGAGGCTCTCTCGAGATCCGATCGGCGCCCGGCAGCGGCACCACCGTGGCGGGCCGTGTGCCGGTCGCCGCCGCCTGATCTCTCGAGGGAGGGTCTGGAGATGGGATCCGCATACACACCGCCCTCACCTCGAGGGCGGCAGTTGGCCTTCCGCATCGTCGGCTGGTTGCTCGGGGTGCTCACCATCCTGCCGTCGCTCGCCTTCATCCTGCTCTCGCTGGTGTCGGACGACCCGGTGGAGCGAAGTCACTGGTTCCACTACGTCGGCGGCTTCACAGGGATCGCGCTGATCGGGGTGTTCTCGGTCGTGTTCGTCATGAAGCCCTCCTGGCTCGCCGCCTGGCACGTGCTGGTCGCCCAAACGCTCGCCTGGTTGATCGGGGGGTTGATGGGCGGGGACCTCATCTCGGGGTTCTACATCACCGCTCTCGTCGGTCTCGTCGTCCTGGCGGTGCTGCACCCCGACCCGCGATCGCTCCTGCGGCTGCCCGGCCGCCCGAGCATCCCGCTGATGATCTACGGGCTGCTGTGCGTGATCCCTGCGTGGATCTATGCCGTCACGTACGCAGAGCTGCAGCACGGACCTGTGACCGACCCACACGTGGAGCTCCACCACTGGTCGGGGGTCGCGGTGGCCGCGCTCGCGATCGCGGGAGCCGCGATCGCGACGTCGCTTCGCGGCTCCGGGTGGAAGGTCTCCGCCGCGGTGACCGCGGTGGCGGCCGTCGCGTTCGGCCTCGCGGGTCTGGTGTTCTCGGAGCGGCCGGGCGCTCCCGAGATCGGGTGGTCGTGGCTGGCCGTCGCCGCCGGCGTTGGGTTCTGGCTCCTGGCCCGCATCGAAGCGGCGCGGGAGGCATCGACGGAGTGAGGTCGCAGGGTCGTACCCTGTTCCGCCGCTTCGAGCGGTGGCTCGTCGGCGTCTTCATGGCCATGCTCGTCTTCGTGCTCGAGCGTCTCGTGATGCGTCAGATCAAGAAGAAGGAGCTCGCGCGCTCGGAGTCCTCGGGTGCAGCCGTCACTCTGGGGGAGGACTAGGTCCGTGCACCGCTGGTGGGTCTTCCTCCACATCGCGGGGGCCTTCGGTTTCCTGATGGCGCACGGCGTCTCGGTGTACGTGACGCTCCGGCTCCCGAGGGAGCGCGATCCTGCACGCGTGAGCCAGCTGCTCGAGGTCTCGGCATCCACGGTCGGGTTCATGTGGAACTCGATCGGCGTGCTCCTCGTCGGCGGGATCGCAGCCGGGTTCACAGGGCATTTCTGGGGTCAGGGGTGGATCTGGGCGGCGATCGTCGTCCTGGCCTTCGTGATGGCCGCGATGTACGCGATGGGAACGACATGGGCGAAACGGCTGCGAACGATCTCCGGCGCGATGGCGGGGGGAACGGAGGCGGTCTCGGGGGCTCAGTTCGAAGAGATCCTTCGGTCCAAGCGCCCCTACACGATCGCGGCGATCGGGTTCGTGGGGCTGCTCGTGATCCTGTGGCTCATGATCTTCAAGCCGACGTTCGGGTTCGGTGGGGCCGCTGAGTGCGTCCCGTCACCAGATGCCGCCGTCACTGTCTGCGCGTTCGACGACCAGCGCTTCGTACCATCGTCGCTGAGAGTGTCCGCCGGCGAGCCGCTCGTCCTGGCCTTCGAGAACGACGACGACGGCGTGCCGCATAACGTCGCGATCTACTCGGACGACTCGGCGGAGGAAGCGGTGTTCGTCGGCGATCTGTTCGAGGGGCCGACGATCGAGACGTACGGCGTGCCGGCGCTCGATCCCGGCGAGTACTACTTCCGCTGCGACGTCCATCCGCAGATGGACGGCACCCTGGAGGCCACGTAGATGTCTTACCGAACGATCGTCGTCGGGACCGACGGCTCACCGACCGCGTCGGTCGCCGTCGAGGTCGCCCAGAAGCTCGCGAAACGCCTCAAAGCCATGCTCGTGCTGGTCGGCGCGCTCGACGCCTACGGTGTGTCTCGGCAGCCGTTGCAGACAGCCCTCTACGTTGCGGCGGAGGCGGCGCGCGCGAAGAAGGTCGACGCGACCGCCGAGCTGATCGAGGGCACGCCGGGCGAATCGATCCTCGCGGCCGCGATCAAGCACGATGCAGATCTGATCGTCGTGGGCAACCGCGGCATGGGTCAGGCCACCCGGTTCCGGCTCGGAAGCGTGCCTGACTGGATCGCGCACGATGCGCCGTGCGATCTGTTGATCGTGGACACCACGGGCCGGGCCGGGCCACGGGAACCCGCTCCGCCGTACATGCGGATCCTGGCGGGGACCGACGGCTCGGGAACGGCGACCGAGGCCGTCCGCAAGGCCTACACGCTCGCATCGATGTACGCCGGCACCGTGACCCTCGTGCATGTCGGCGACCCGCTCGTCGGCGCGATCAAGCTCGAGGAGGTTGCGTCCACCCGGCCTGAGGACGTGGAGGTCCAGAAGCGAACCGTCGAAGGTGATCCCGCCCAAAGGATCTGCGAGCTCGCGGAAGCGGAGGGCGTGCAGTTGGTCGTGGTCGGCAACAAGGGGATGTCGGGTGTCCGGCGGTTCCTCGGCTCCGTGCCCAACAAGGTCGCGCACGAGGTGCCCTCCGACGTCTTGATCGTGAAGACCGTAGATCGTTCGGCAGAGGACCTCCTCGCCGGGCACGGAGGATTGGTGAACGTGGGGGGTCGGCAGCTTGCGGTCTATCGCGACGAGGGCGGGCATACCTACGAGCTCTCCCCTCGCTGCACCCACATGGGCTGCACGGTCGATTGGAACGACACCGCGAAGACATGGGACTGCCCCTGTCATGGGTCGAGGTTCGCGTTCGACGGATCGGTGGTGCGAGGCCCGGCAGCCGACCCACTCGAACGCGTAGGGGGGACGGCCGCCGCTCGAGAAGAAGAGGACGCAACATCGGAGGCGGTCGCCGAGGAGGAGACGTCCGCCCCCTCGACGGCGGTGTCCTCCGGTGGTGGGATCGAGCGCGGTGCGAACAAGAAGCGATACGCGATCGCTGGGGCGAGCCTCGCCGGCGCCACCGCCGCCGCAACCCTGCGAGAGGAAGGCTTCGACGGTGAGGTGATCCTGATCGGCGCTGAGCCCGCGTTCCCCTACGAGCGCCCGCCGCTCTCGAAGTCGTTCCTCCGAGGAGAGTCGACGATGCAGGAGGCGATGGTCCGGCCGGAAGCCTTCTACGCCGACAACCGGATCGAGACGCGGCTCGGGACGACGGTGGTCGGCGTAAATCCGGCCGGGAAGACGCTCACCGTTGCGGGAGGCGATCCGGTGTCTTTCGACAAGCTTCTGATCGCGACGGGGGCGCGGAACCGCCGCTTCCCGATCCCCGGGATCGACCTCGAAGGTGTCCTGGATCTCCGGACGCTAGGTGACGCGGCCGGGATCCGCGCGGAGATGCTGCCGGGCCGCCGGGTCGTGATGGCGGGGATGGGATTCATCGGCTCCGAGGTGGCAGCGTCACTCCGGCAACGGGGGCTCGAGGTCCACGTCGTTGCCAGCGGGAAAGCGCCACTCGATCGCGTGCTCGGTGAGGACGTGGGGCGCGTCATCGAGGGCATCCACCGCGATCACGGGGTCGAGATGACGTTCGACGACCAGGTGGCCGGCTTCGAAGGGAACGGCCGCGTCCGGAGCGTGAAGACGGCGAGCGGTCTCAGCCTGCCATGCGACTTCGTCGTCCTCGGCCTGGGGGTGGAGCCCGTCACGAACTTCCTCGACGGCTCTGGAATCGATGTGGACGACGGTGTCGTGGTCGACGAGCACTGCCGGGCGAGCGTCGCCGGCGTCTTCGCCGCCGGCGACGTCGCAGATCACTATCACCCGATCTTCAAGCGCCGGATCCGGACCGAGCATTGGAACAACGCGAAGGCACAGGGACGCGTCGCGGCCCTCAACATGATGGGCCGCGATACCCCGTACGACGAGATCCACTGGTTCTGGTCGGACCAGTACGAGCACACGATCCAGTACGCCGGGCACCATCGGGAGTGGGACGACCTGGTGATCCGGGGGAACCTCGAGTCGCGGAGCTTCGCGGCGTTCTCCATGCTCGGAGGCAGGGTGCAGGCAGCGGTTTCCGTGGATCGTCCGGCCGACGTCCAGGATGCGATGGGCATCATCCGGGCCGGCGGCCGGGCCGACCCCGCGAAGCTCCGCGACGAGACCGTCGATCTGGCCTCACTAGGATGAGCGCAGGCCGACGAGCAGTGACGAGGATGAGCAGCGGCCGGGGGAGATGAGATGACGACGAGCGATGTCGAGGCCCTCCGCAAGGTCCGCTTCTTCGAGGAGTTGACCGACGACGATCTCTCGCGCGTCGCCAAGATCGGCCTGCGACGCAGCTACGCGGCCGGCGACGCGCTCGTCGAGCGCGACTCCGACCGGGGCGGCCTCTTCGTCATCCTCTCGGGAAAGGCGGCGGTCGAGGTCGGCGGCGCCGTCCACGACCTCGGCCCCGGCGACTTCTTCGGCGAGATGGCGCTGCTCGGGCACACACGTCGGTCCGCGAGCGTCACCGCGAAGGAGCCGGTGGAGGCACTGGTGATCGAGACGATCTACTTCGACCCGTTCCTGATCCAGAACCCGAGCGTCGCGGTCGCGATCCTCCGCGGCGTCGTCGAACGCTTGCGTGAGGTCCAGGAGCGGGTCGACACCGCCGAGTCCTAGCGGCCGCGTTCTCGGAACAGGTCCAACAGCAAGCCCAGCGTCAGTAGGCCGGCGACGATGCCGAACGTGACCGGTACCCAGCCCGGCACGCGGGCCGACATCGCAGTCAGCGCGCTCGCGAGGATCGCTGCACCCGCGGTGAGACCCAAGGCGAGCTGGCGCCCCGCCCGGCGCACCGTGGCCTCCAGCGGCGCCGCCCGGAAGTTGATCTCCATCTTCTGGCCGGGCCGGGCGCCGATCATCCGCTCGATGGCCTCGATCACGCGCGTCGCTCGCACCTTGAACTTCTGCGACTGGTAGAAGAGGGCCTTCGGGTCGATCCTCGTCCCCATCCCGCGCAGCAGGCTACGCATCAGGAACTTACCGGCCACCTCGAACGGATCGAGGTCGGGGTCCAGCTGCGCCGTCGCGAGCTGCATCTGCGCGAGCGCTTTGCCGGTGAGCGCCAACGACGCCGGCAGCGGCACGCCGAAGCGAAGCGAGATCTCCGTCATCTCCTGGAGGATCGGCCCGAGCTGGATGTCCTTCAGGGACGCCGTCCGGTATCGAGCCATGAGCGCCCCGATCTCCGACTGGAACTTGTCCAGGTCGAGGTCACTCCGCTCGATCGCGTTCGCCAGCATCAGGGTGATGTCCGTGAGGAATCCGACGTCCTCCTGGGAGAACGCCATCAGCAGGAGCATCAGATGCTCGCGCATCTCGGCACCGACCTCTCCGACCATCCCGAGGTCGAGGAAGTAGAGGCGTTCCTCCTCCGGCTGCCACATCAGGTTCCCGGGATGCGGGTCGGCGTGGAAGAAGCCGTCGACCATGATCTGCTTGTAGAAGGACTCGAGGAGCTGGCGGGCCGCCTCGCGTCGTGCCTCGCCATCCGGAGCCGAGTCGAGAGGACCTCCACCGACGTCGTGCATCACCAGCAACCGCGACGTCGACAGCCCCCGGTGCATCGCCGGCACCGCGAGTCTCGGGAAGGGTTCGAGCACCTCGCCGATCCGCTGCATGTTCGCGGCTTCCTGTCGGAAGTCGAGCTCGCGCTGGAGGGAGTCTGAGAGGTGCTGGAAGACCGCCTCCATGTCGATGACGAGCTTCAGGCTCGGACGCTTGGACGCCTTCTCGGCGAACACCTCCAACAGGGCGAGATCCTGTTCGATGAGCTCGCGGGCGTCGGGTCGCTGGATCTTGATGACCACCTTCTCGCCGGTCGCGAGGGACGCTCGGTGGACCTGCGCGATCGTCCCGGCGGCGAGCGGCTGCGGTTCCACCGTCTCGAACACGTCCTCCCACGGGACGCCGAGCTCCTGCTCCATCACCGACACCACTTGCGCCTCGGTGAGCGGAGGCACGTCGTCCTGGAGGGTCGCGAGCTCCTCGATGAACTCGGGAGGAAGGAGGTCCGGTCGAGTCGAGAGGATCTGCCCGAGCTTGCAGAACGTGGGACCGAGCTCCTCGAGCGCGGTGCGCAGCCGCTTGGCCTGACGTCGCCGGCCCACGACCCCTTCCTCGTCGGGTCGCCCGAAGAGCTCCCGCAGGCCGTGCTTGGCGAAGACCACGCCGATCTTCGTGCCGCGAGCCACCAGATGCGGCCGGGTCACGGGTTCGGCGACCGAGGATCGGATCGCGGTCGAGGACACCGGGCTCCGCACGGCGGTCGTCTGGCCGTTCGTGGTGTTCACGATGATCACCGTGCAGCGCGCGTTGTGGCTGATCCGATTCGGCACGTTGCCGAGGAGGAATTCCTTCCGACCGGCCATCCCCGCGTTCCCGACGACCAGCACGTCGGCCGCTTGATCCTCGGACGAACGCACGATCGCCATCGCGGGGTCGTCGTCGATCACGACGTGGGCATGTCCGCGCTCTCCCGCGAGTTGCGTCGTGTACACCTGAAGCTCGTCGGCGGCGCTATGGGCCCGAGTCGCCTCGGCCGCTCCGTATTCGGTGTCGGCAGCGTGTTGCGGGACGATCACCTGCACGACGTGGAGCTCCGCACCGAACCGCTCGGCGAAGGAGGCCGCCCACTCCACCGCTCTTGCGGCGGTCTCGGAGCGATCGGTGCCCACCATCACTCGGCGGACGGGGCCCACGGCGTCGGTCTGGGCGGAAGCCATGCGCGCATCATGGCGCCTCAGGTCCTCGGCAGCCAATGGTGAGAACCCGAGGACCGAAGGTGATGCCACCACGCATACCGGTCATACCGGCCGCGACCAGGGGCGTTGGTATCCTGCCTCGTCCGCCGGAGTAGCTCAGTGGCAGAGCAACCGCCTCGTAAGTGGTAGGTCATGGGTTCGAATCCCATCTCCGGCTCACGGCTCCAGTTGCGGACGAGGAAGTTGCCGACAGGTCGAGGAAGTTGCCGAAGGAGTGAGCAGGTTGCGAGAATCGCGGCGGATGAGGGCCCTACGCGCGATCCTGCTTGCTGCCGCCCTCGTGATGGTGCTCCCGGCGAGCGCCGGCGTCGCCCAGGTGTCGGTCGACCCCTCGGTCACCCCCGAGCTGAACACGGGCGGATGGATCCACGGGATGGCGATCCTGTTCGGTGTGATGGGTCTCCTCGTCATCTTGTTGCTGGTGGCCGGCTATGTCCGGTTCGCACCACGCTTCTCCACCGACGAGTCGACGCTGCGGGTGGTCCGTGCCGATCGCGTGCGGCCCGGCGAGGAGCTCCCGCGTCGGACCGTGGACATCAAGGCCGCCGCCCCCGTGGTGGTGGCGCCTCCGCCGTTGCCGCAGCCGGCGGGCGTCGCGGCCGCCCCTTCGGCAGCGACGGCTGCCGCCCCCGCGACCGCCCC
>JBPCPX010000151.1:0-6018 GCA_050998695.1 Actinomycetota bacterium | reverse complement strand
AGCGTCAAACCAAGAAGCAGATCTGGTCTTCGGACCGGAAGTGACCAGGGGCGGGCGCCTTCGGCCCCCGCCCTTCGTCTTGGCTTGCACGAGGTTGCCCGACTAGGCTCCTCATCGTCGTGCGACGAGCAGATGACCTCGAGGTCGGGAAGGTGATGGCCGGCGCGCCGTTCCTCGAGGCCGTCCCTCGAAAGGCGTTGGATCGGTTCGCTGCGCAGGGCGCGGTCCATCGATTCCGCCGGGGCACGTACCTCTGCCACCAGGGCGATCCGGACGGAGACGTCTTCTTCCTCGTCTCGGGCCGCGTCGAGATCAGCTCCGAGACGGCCAATGGGAACCGGGTGTTGCACGCGACGCTCGACAATCCCGGTTTCGTCGGCGAGCTCTCCGCGCTCGGGAAGATGCCGAGGACCGCGAGTGTGCTCACGCTCGACGACTCGGACGTCTGGTCGACCGGGCCGGAGTCGTTCCTCGATTTCGTGACCGCCGAGCCGACCGCATCCCGTGGCTTCCTGCAGGCGCTCGCCCGACAGGTCAGGGAGCATCAATCCTTCACCGACGACCTGCTGCACCTGGATCTGAAGGGCAGGCTCGCGAAGCGGCTCCTTCAGCTCGTGACGCCCACCCTGGACGACCTCCCGAAAGACGGGGTCCTCGTGCCGGCCGTCACACACGTGGACCTCGCGAGCCTCTGCGGCGGGAGCCGGGAGAACGTCACGCGCATCCTCACCGAATGGCAGCGGCGAGGGCTCGTGGAACGCGACGGCCATCGCTACGCCCTCAAGAAGGTCGCAGCGCTGGCCAAGATCGCCGATCTCTAGCCCGCTGGCTCCTCCGGCGCCGTGAGCCCCGGCACGTCGTGCACCATGATCGTGCGGGCGTCGACGTCGACGTCGATCAGGAGGTCGGCGAGCGCCGGGACGAGCGTCTCCGTTCCCTCCTCGTCGACGGCCAGCCAGATGTCGTTCGCGGGATTGGGGATGACCTCTTTCACGACGCCGAGGATGCGACCTGACTCCGTCCGGACCTCGCACCCCTCGAGCTGATGGGCCCACCACTCTCCCTCGGCGAGATCGGGGAGCCAGGATTCGGGGACGACGAGGACGGCCCCCCGGATCCGCTCGGCCGCGGTTCGGTCCGCGATCCCTGCGAACTTGACGAGCAACCGGCGGCCGTGCCGTCGGCTCGATTCGATCGTCAGAGGAGCGCCGTCTTCTCGCAGCACGGTTCTACCGGGCGCCCATCGATCGGGGTTGTCTGATCGGTTCTGCACGGAGACGTCGCCGCGGAGACCGTGAACGCCGGTGACGACGCCGACGACGACGGTCGGCTCGTCCACCTCAGTCTTCGATGTCCACCATCGCGCCGTGCCCCTGGCGCTGGGCGGCCGCGCGAACGACCGTTCGGATCGCCTTGGCGGTGCGACCACCCCTGCCGATGACCTTGCCCATGTCCTCGGGCGCGACCCGCACCCGATAGCGCGGACCCCGCTCGTCGAAGGTCTCCTCGATCGAGACGGCGTCGGGTTCGTCGACCAACTCCTGGACGAGGAACTCGACGAGATCTTTCACGCGTCCTCGGCGGGTGTGGCTTCGTCAGCGGCACCTTCGTCGTCAGGAGCTTCCTCCGCGGGGGACTCGACGATCGCCTCCACCGACTCCGCGGCGTTCGCTTCTTCGGCCTCAGGTTCGGCCACGGGCGCTTCTTCGACGGGAGCGGGCGCGGGTGCGGTCTCGGCCTCCGCCACGGGCGCTTCCTCGGCCGGGGCCTCAGGTGCGGCCTCAGGTTCGGCCACGGGCGCTTCCTCGACGGGAGCGGGCTCGGGTGCGGACGCCGCGGCCTCGGCCTTCTGCTTCGCCTTCTTCGACACCTTGGCCTTCTCCGGCCGCTCCTTGGCGGGTTCGAGCGCGGCCGAGGGGCGCTCCTTCACGAACTCGTCCCAGATGCCGATCTTGTTCATCAGGTTGCGCACCTGGTTCGAGGGCTGCGCCCCCACCCGAAGCCAGTGCAGGGCTCGGTCCTGGTCGATCTCGATCACGCTCGGATCGTCGAGCGGGTGGTACTTGCCGATGTTCTCGATGAAGCGGCCGTCGCGCGGACTCCGCTGGTCGGCCACCACGACGCGGAAGAACGGGCGCTTGTTCGAGCCCATCCTCCGCAGCCGGATCCTCGTCGTCATGTTCCCGTGTCCTCTCGCTATCGCTTCGGCGCCCTTGGCATCGACAACATGCCAGGAAGGCCCTTCCCGCCGCCCATCATCGTCCGCATCATCTTCCTCGCGCCCTCGAAGTCCTTGAGGAGCGTGTTGACGTCGGAGGTGGTGGAGCCCGCCCCGCGGGCGATCCGCAGGCGGCGAGACCCGGAGATGATACCGGGATTCCTCCGCTCGTCCGGGGTCATGGACAGGATCAGGGCCTCGGCCTGACGAAGCTTGCCCTCGTCCACCTGGTCGGCGATCTCCTTGAACGCGTTCTTCCCACCCGGCATCCCTGGGAGCAATTTCAGCAGGTCCTGGATCGGACCGAGCTGGCGCATCTGTCGCAGCTGCGCCAGGAAGTCCTCGAGGGTGAAAGCGCCCTGAAGGAGTTTCTCGGCAGAGGCCTTCGCCTCGTCGGCATCCAGCTTCTCGCCGGCCTTGTCGATGAGGCTCAACACGTCTCCCATCCCCATGATCCGGCCGGCCAGCCGGTCGGGATGGAACTCCTCGAGATCCTCCGGCTTCTCCCCCACACCCGCGAAGAAGACGGGACGGCCCGTCACGGCCGTGATCGAGAGCGCGGCACCACCTCGGGCGTCTCCGTCGAGCTTGGTGAGGATGAACCCGGTCGTATCGACCTCCTTCAGGAACGCGCGGGCCTGGACGACCGCGTCCTGTCCGGTCATCGCATCACACGCCATCAGGACGTGATCCGGCTTCACGACGTCGCGGATGCGGCGTGCCTGCTGCATCATCTCCGCGTCGACGTGCAGGCGCCCTGCGGTGTCGACGATAACCACGTCGTTGCCTCTCCGCTCGGCTTCCTTCAGCGCGTTCTTGGCAACCTTCACGGGGTCGCGGCCCTCGGAGACCACCGGAACGCCTACCTCGTCACCGAGGGTGGACAGCTGCTGCACCGCGGCGGGGCGCTCCAGATCTGCGGCGACGAGGAGGGGTCGCCGGCCGTTTTTCTTCAGACGGAGCGCGAGCTTCGCGCAGGCGGTCGTCTTCCCCGATCCCTGCACGCCCGCCATCATGACGACGGCGATCCGGCCCGAGGGCAAGACGAACTTCTGATACTCCCCGCCGAGCGTCTCCTGGAGCTCGTCACGGACGATCTTGACCACCTGTTGCGCGGGTGTGAGGCTCTTCATCACCTCTTCGGAGAGCGCACGGCCGCGTACCCGTCCGAGGAACGCGTCTGCCACCTCCACAGCCACGTCGGCCTCGAGCAGGGCGGTCCTCATGTCTGCGAGGGCGTTGTCCACCTGCTTGGGATGGAGCTTGCCTCGAGAGCGGAGCTTCTTGAACGTGCCGTCGAGCTTGTCGGTCAGGGTGTCGAACATCGTGTGCTCTTCCGTCCGGGCCACTCGCGCGCACCGGTGCCCGGCCCTCGGCCCCGGCGAGAGAGGAATCCTACTCGGCCGGTGCCTCGTCCCCGGGTCCGAGGACCTCCTCGACGGCTTGGAGGAGCGCGATGGGGCTGAACGGCTTGGTGAAGTAGTGATCGGCGCCACTCGCCATCGCCGCGGCCCGGCCCTCCTCCCCCGTCGCGGTCACGACGATCACGCGCACCTGCGAGTTGTCGGGGTCCTTCTTCACCGCGGCGAGCACATCGGGGCCTGAGATCCCCGGGATGCTCATGTCGAGCAGGACGAGGTCGGGCCGTTCCGCCTGCACGGCGGCGAGCGCTTGATCACCGTCGGACGCCTCGTCGATGTCGAAGCCCTCGCCCTCGAGCACGAGACGCATCGCCTCTCGCATCGTCGGATGATCCTCGACGATCAGGATCCGGGCGCTCACGACGCGAGGATCCGGTCTGCGAACACTCCGGCCCTGAAGGGCTGGAGATCGTCGAGCCCTTCGCCGGTGCCGACGAGCCGCACGGGGACGCCCAGCTCTTCGCGGACCGCCAGCACGACGCCGCCTTTCGCGGTGCCGTCCAGCTTCGTCAACACGATCCCCGACACGTCCACCGCCTCCGTGAAAGCCCTGGCCTGGGCGATCCCATTCTGGCCGGTCGTCGCGTCGAGCACGAGAAGGGTCTCGGCAACCGAGGCGCCCGCCTTCTCGACGACCCGGCCGATCTTCTGGAGCTCGTCCATCAACGGGGTCTTCGTGTGCAGGCGCCCGGCGGTATCCACGATCAGGATGTCGGCACCTCGCGAAAGGGCAGATGTGACCGCGTCGAACACGACCGCACCCGGATCGGCACCTCGCTCCTGGGAGACGAGATGGGCGCCGGCGCGAACCGCCCAGACGTCGAGCTGCTCGCCGGCGGCGGCACGGAACGTGTCGGCGCCGGCCAGGCCGACGCTGTGCCCCTCGCCGACGAGCCGGCGAGCGAGCTTCCCGATGGTGGTCGTCTTCCCCGAGCCGTTGACCCCGACCACCATGATCACCCCGAGGCCTTCGTCCGGGAGCGACAGGCGCGAGTCCGGACCCAAGATCGCGACCATCTCCTCGCGGAGGAGCGCTTCGGCATCGACGTCACGCGACCAACGGGCGCGGACACGCTCGACGAGCTCCGAAGCCGCCGCGGGGCCGACATCGGCTTTCAGCAGGATGTCGTGGAGCACGCGCCACGCATCCTCGCCGGCATCCCTCGCGAACAGGGACCGGACGCGCGCCCCGAGCCGCTCGCGGCGCTCGGGCAGTGGCGCTTCGACCTCGGGGATCGAGACATCGGGCTCCGGCTCACCCTGGAGCCTCTCGGCTTCCTTCCGCGCGGCCGTGAGTCGGAAGAAGATGAATCCCAGGGCGACACAGACGAACAGGACGGCGACGACGATCTCCACGCCTGGACGCTAGCCCACAGGCTCGGTCTCCGGCACGTCCACCCGTTCCGGCGCCGCTTCTCCCTCAGCGGACTCGGGAGCGAGGTCGTCGGGGTGCTCGAGCTGTTGGCAGAGGATCTTGGTGGTGCCGTCCTTGTTGAGCGAGACCCCGTACATCATCGATGCGATCTCCATCGTCCGCTTCTGGTGCGTGACGATCATGACCTGCGCGTCGCGTGCGAAGCCCGCCACCAACCGCAGGAACCGATGGAGATTGACGTCGTCGAGCGCCGGCTCCACCTCGTCCATCAGGTAGAACGGAGACGGCCGCGCCGTGAAGATCGCGAAGAGGAACGCGAGGGCCGCGAGAGATCGTTCGCCGCCGGAGAGCAATGAGATCCGCTTGACCCGCTTGCGGCCGGGACTCGCCTCGATCTCGATCCCTGCTTCGAGCGGGTTGGCCGGATCCGTCAGCACGAGCCGCCCCTCACCGCCCGGGAACAGCTCCTTGACCAATCGCTCGAACTGCGTCGCCACGTCGCGGAACGCGCTGTCGAAGGTCTCCTGGATCTCATGATCCACCTGCGCCACCAGTTCGAGGAGATCGCGGCGGGCCTTCCTGATGTCGTCGAGCTCTCGCTGCATGAAATCGTGCCGTTCCTGGACCACCTCGAACTCCCCGGTGGCGAGCAGGTTGACCCGGCCGAGAAGACCGAGCCGCCGCTGGACCAGCTCGCTCGCCTTCTCCAGCGAGGGGACCGAGTCGTCGGCCGTGAGCGTGGCGAGCGCAGACTCCGGCTCGAGTCCGTGTCCCTCGCGCAGCAGACGCTCGGCGTCGCGGACCCTCCGTTCGATGTCCCCGCGGAGTCGGTCGTCCTCCTCGTAGGTCTCTCGCAACCTGTCGAGCTCGGTGGACGCGTCGCGCCACGACTTGTTGATCTCGGCTTCGCGGGATGCCGCCGCGCGCTCCGCCGCGGCGGCGGCATCCCGTGCATCGGCGGCCTCGGTGGCCCGCTCGTCGGCGCGGGCGGCGGCCTGTTGGGC
>JBPCPX010000084.1:0-5404 GCA_050998695.1 Actinomycetota bacterium | reverse complement strand
GTCCGCTAGGACCGGCTGCTGCGAACCGCTATCCGGGGCGGTTCCGGAGGGTTGGCTCCGGAGCTGCGCCCCGGGGTAGGCTCGCTCTCTTCCGGCGAACGAGGAGGCTTCCCCGATGACCGACGCGCCCACCCGTTTCGATCTGTCGCAGGACCAGCTCCCCACGTCTTGGCTGAACATCATGCCGGCGATCGCGCAGGCGGGGATCCAACCGCTCCCTCCTCTGCACCCCGGGACCAACGAGCCCGTGACGCCGGACCTCCTCGCCCCCCTGTTCCCGGAGGCGCTGATCCTCCAGGAAGTCTCGACCGACCCGTGGGTCGACATCCCGGGCGGGGTGCTCGACGTCTATCGACTCTGGCGGCCGTCCCCCCTGCACCGGGCCGTTCGCCTGGAGAAGGCGCTTCAGACGACGGCCCGCATCTATTTCAAGTACGAAGGCGTCTCGCCCGCGGGCAGTCACAAGCCGAACACGGCGATCGCCCAGGCCTTCTACAACAAGGAGGCGGGTACCAAGCGGCTCGCGACCGAGACAGGTGCCGGGCAATGGGGGTCGGCCCTCGCGATGGCTGCCAAGTTCTTCGGCATCGACTGCCAGGTGTTCATGGTGAAGGCCTCCTACGAGCAGAAGCCCTACCGCCGCATCTTCATGGAGACGTTCGGGGCCGAGGTCGTGCCTTCGCCGTCCCCGACGACGCAGGCAGGCAAGGCGATCCTCGACGCGGATCCGGAATCGACCGGTTCGCTCGGCATCGCGATCAGCGAGGCGGTCGAGGTCGCGGCCACCTCTGGGGGATCGATCAAGTACTCGCTCGGATCGGTGTTGAACCATGTGCTGCTCCACCAAACGGTGATCGGCCTCGAGGCGAAGGCGCAGATGGAGATCGCAGGCGACCGGCCGGACATCGTGATCGGGTGCGTGGGAGGGGGCTCCAACTACGCCGGGCTGGCGTACCCGTTCATGGTGGATCGTTTGTCGGGCTCGACACCCGACGTCCGGTTCCTGGCCACGGAGCCTGCCGCCTGCCCGACGCTCACCAAGGGCCGCTTCGCGTACGACTTCGCCGACACCGGCCAGATGACCCCGTTGATGCCGATGTACACGCTGGGCCACACGTTCGTTCCGGCTCCGGTGCACGCGGGAGGTCTCCGGTACCACGGCGACGCTCCGTCCCTCTCGCTGCTCGTGAAGCACGGTCACATGGAGGCGAAGGCCTACTCACAGAACGCGGTGTTCGACGCCGCCGTGCAGTTCGCCCACACGGAGGGGATCGTGCCCGCGCCCGAGTCGGCCCACGCCGTTCGGGGGGCGATCGACGAGGCGATCGCTGCTCGCGACGCGGGAGAGGAGCGCGTGATCCTCTTCGGCCTGTCCGGCCACGGCGCGTTCGACATGCAGGCGTACGACGACTACCTGAACGGTCGGCTGCCCGAGGTGGAGTACCGGCAGGAGGATGTCGTGGCGTCGATGGAACAGGTGCCGAACGTGCCGATCCCCGGGGACGGCGGAGCCTCCTAGAGCGCGACGTCGAAGGTTCTCGGCGAGAGACCGAACTCCTCGACCGCGAGCTTCGCGATCTCCCGCGCGAGGATCGTGTAGCCGATCGCGTTGAAATGCAGGCCGTCGCCCTCCCGGATGAGGATCACCTGCCTGCCCTCCCGGAAATACGCCGTGTATCCGGCTCGAGGCTCCCGGAATCGCTCCCACGAATCGAAGTACGCGGCGTTATCCGTGATGCTCGCGGCGAACTCGTAGATGTCGTTCTGGCGCCTCGAATGCTCTCGGAGGCCGAGGTCGGCGGAGATCGGCAGTCCGGCCCAGACGACCTTCGCCCCGTCCGAGGTTGCGATCTCCATCATCTTGAGCACACGGCCCCGGTAGCCGGCCGGCCACTGGGGCGTGCCGATCTGGGCCACGCGTTCGCCGCGGACCGACTGCAGCGACTGATGGTCGTTCTCCCCCAGCATCACGATCACGAGGTCCGGGTCGAAGCTGTTCACGATCCTTCGCATCGTGAAGGGCCAGTTGAAGTAGTCGTACCTCGCGAGGCCGGTGGAGATCCTGCCCTGGCGAGAGACCTTGACGAGCCGTGGTCGGAAGACACGTTCTGCGAAGTAGCCGAGACCGGCGGCGAGGGAGTCCCCCACGATCGCGACGCGGAGCTTCCTGCTGGGCGAGGGCGCTCGGATCGGATCCTCCTCGGCCGTGGAGCCGTCCCCGTCACCGTTCGGACCGCCCTCCCCGTTGGCATCTTCGTCCGGTTCTTCGGGCGTGACCGGGATGTCCTCGGGGGGCGGGACGAACGCACCTCCAGGCTTGCCCGGATCCCTTCCCACGGCGCGCTCGATCGTGTTCGCGAGCTCGCTGATCCCGATCCAGTCGCTCACGGCGGCGAGGGGCGCGAGGACGGCGAGGGAAACCGTGCGCCGGACGCCCAGCGGGGACGCCTCCGCCGCTCGCTTCATCGTGGGTGCATACAGGACCGTCCAGACGAGGAGGGTCACCAGGATCACGACGAGGACTCGGCCTGCCGGCATCAAGCGGCGTCCGTAGAGCGCCCGCGCCGGGCTCGCCGCCCGCCCGTCCTCAGGTGCTCGTCGCCGGCTCATCCCGCTGTGCCTATCAGAACTGGAAGTAGATGAAGGGGGCCATCCCGGTCGGGCCCAGGATCACGATCACCAAGAGCGTGACCGCGAGGACGATCCCGAGCGGGACGGGCTTGAGTCGAGACAGGCCGGATTGCAGCCACAGACCCAGGCCGCGGGGCCAGAACTGCAGGGAGAGCATCCCGGCGATGGTGAGGACGACGAGTGGTGTCACGAACTCGGTCGGCGTCGTCCACCCGACGACGAGTCGCCCCAGCAGCGCGAGCGCGGTATCCACCGAGTCCGCGCGGAAGAAAACCCATCCCACGCAGACCAGCGCGAACGTGGCGGCGCGTTGACGAAGGACATCCAGCCGGCTGTCCTCCTCCGTCTCACCCTGTCGCGCGCGCTGTTGCACCGCGAGCAGCGCGCCGTGGTACACACCCCAGATCACGAAGGTCCACGCGGCGCCGTGCCACAAGCCTCCCAACGTCATCGTGATCAAGACGTTCACAGAGGTGCGGCGCGCTCCCTTCCGGTTCCCGCCCAGGGGGATGTAGAGGTAGTCGCGGAGCCAGCGGGAAAGGGTCATGTGCCAGCGACGCCAGAAGTCTTGGATCGAGCGGGCCGCGTACGGGCGATCGAAGTTCCTCGGGAACTGGAACCCGAGCAGCTTCGCGACGCCGATCGCGATGTCCGTGTACCCGCTGAAGTCAGCGTAGATCACGATCGCGTAGCCGAGGATCCCGAAGAGGGCGTCGGGGGCGCTGCGTCGTGCCGGATCGCCGAACACCGGATCCACGATCTGAGCCGCGAGGTAGCTCGAGACCACCACCTTCTTGAACAGACCGCCGAGGATCAGCCACGCGGCACCCGCGACGTCGACGTGCCGCTCGTCCCGTCGTTCCTGCAGCTGCGGGATCAGCTCGTTCGGTCGAACGATCGGTCCTGCGACGAGGTGCGGGAAGAAGGCGAGATGCAGGAACGTGTCGGTCCAGCTCGCCACCTCGAAGTCTCCTCGGTACACGTCGACCACGTAGGCGATCGCCATGAACGTGAAGAACGAGATCCCTACGGGGAGCACCACCTGGATCAACGGGACCGACGACTCGATGCCCAGCGAGGCGAGTGTGTTCGTCACGTTCACCGCGAGGAACCCGTAGTACTTGAAGAAGGCGAGCGGCAACAGCAGGAGCGTGACGGCGATGCCGTTCACCACGAGCCTCGCCCGCGCCGAGCGGGTTCGTGCGACCGCGATCGCTCCCGTCTGTGCCAGGGCGCTGATGCCGACCAACAGCAGGACGAACCGCCAGTCCCACCACGCGTAGAAGACGTAGCTCGCCCCGATCATGAACCACTTCCATGGGTGGGACAGGTGGTTCAGCAGCCAATGCCCGAGGAAGACGAGGACGAAGAAGATCGCGAAGTCCACCGTGGGGAAGAGCATCGGGTTCGGATGCTAGCCGAGGTCAAAGACGGACTCAGCGGGTTCACGGCCGCGCCGCGTCTAGTCCGATCGACGATCGGAGGCGATGGGTACGGACGGATACTCGGGGAGGCCCGGTGGCTCCTCTGGACCGGACAGGGCTCCGATGTACACGCCCGCGAGAACCAGTGGCGCCCCCAGCAAGAGCGAGAACGTCACCTCTTCGTTCAGGAGGACCGCACCGCCGATGACGGAGACGATCGGGAACAGGACGAACTGGTAGCTGGCACCCGTGGCGGTCCATCGTTGGATCACGTACACGATGAGCATGAACAGGAACGGAGAGGCGATCGCCAGGTAGACGACCGCTCCCCAGACGCTCGGGCTCTCCGGCGCCTTCCAGGATTCGCCCACGATCGACGAAAGGACGAGCAGGAGCACCGCTCCCACCGACATCCCGATCGCGTTCGTGACGACCGGATGCGCGGAAACGAGCAGCTTCAGCACGATGCCGGACTCGGCGGCCGCCGCCGCCGCGACGACGACCGCCAGGACCGACACGAGTGAGACGTCGCCAGTGAGGGCGCCGGAGGACATCACCGCGATCCCCGCGAGAGCGACCACGGCTCCCAGCACGCCGCGGAGCCGCAACCGTTCCAACCGGTGCCCCGCTGCGAGCAAGACGGTGAGCAGCGGAACGGAGGCCATGATCGTCCCTCCGAGGCCCGCAGGAACCTCCTGGGAACCCCAGTAGAAGAACGCGTAGGCGACGAGGAAGCTGAGGATGCCGTAGACGAACGCTCCACCGAGAGCCCGACCTCTCGGAAGCGGATGTCGACCGGCGACGACGAGGGCCCACAGGATCAGCGATGCCCCCAGGAATCGGATCCCCGCTCCCCAGAACGGATCCAGCTCGCGGTTGCTGAACCGAACGGCAACGATGTTCGAACCGGCGAGCAACACGATCCCCGCGAACGCGAGGAGGATCCGCCGATCGATCACGCCACCCATCATCGGCGGATGATAGGTCCCGGATGCGAGGCGGAGGTAGCCTGTGGCCCCACCGAGCATGGAGGACCGATGTCACGCGATATCGACTGGCACGTGTTCGACAAGGCTGCCGACGTCACCGCCTCGGCGGTCCGCGGCGCGATGGGTTCGCAGGGAAGCCAGCCCGCTTCCTACGTGGGTGAGGTGTTCCGAGAGATCTACTCAGCCTTGCGAGAAGCGACGGACGAGATGCCCTCGAAGGATTCGAACACCGGGTTCTGACCGCGTGGGCGTGGCGCAGCTCCGGTCGGCGGTTCTCGAGTGGTATCGGCGACGGGGAGACGCGGAAGACGCGGGGCGCTACGAACAGGAGGCACACGCAAAGAGAAGGTCCAAAGGGGG
>JBPCPX010000024.1:0-6468 GCA_050998695.1 Actinomycetota bacterium | reverse complement strand
AGCAGTTCGCCGAGCTCGTCCAGCGCTACGGGTTCGAGTCACGGCCGGAGACGATTCCCGAGTTGCTGCAGCGGTTCGGGCTGCGCATGGGCGAGCCGCTCTCCGGCGGCTGGACGCCCTGAACCCCGCGCACGGTCGTCGCTGCGCAGCGCCCGCGGCCATTGTGCCTCGCCTCCTATGAAGCTCGCCTCCTATGAGTATGGAGCGTGTTCGTTACAAGTCCCGGGCAAAACACCCCCCTTGGCGCACCAGGTGCCTGAGCTGGCAGAAGCCACACAGTCGGACGCTCGGGAACCTGTGCCGCGCCGGGGACGCGCGAGGAGACGGAATTTCCACCGCGCAGGCACTACAAGCCACAGGGCCGTCAGCGTGCCCGTTCAGGAAGTTCCGGCGGTTCGGCTACTGGTTGCGCGATTGCTCTCGCTAGGATCCACTTACAACGCGTGCTGGGGGCCTTCCGGGGGTATAGGCGATAAGAGCGACTCGAGGAGGTATGGAGATGGGGTTCCTCAGCACGATCGCGACCTTCGGTATGGGATATACGGCGGGCACCATTTCAGGCCGCCAAGCTGTGGCGCGGCTTTCCGCACGTGTGTCGGAGGCCTTGCCGCAACAGGTCCGCTCGGCTCTGCCGCGACAGCTCCGTTCGGGGACCACGGTCGACGTGCGAGAGGTTCGGCAGGTGATGACCGCGGCGCCTGATGCCGTCCGCCTGACGAGCACGCTGCAGGAAGCCTCTCGCATCATGAAGGCGAAGGACATCGGAGACGTTCTGGTGGAGGACGACAAGGGCCTGATCGCCGGCATCGTCACCGATCGAGACCTCGCCGTCCGGGCGACCGCGGAGGGAGCCGACCCCACAACCACGAAGGTCACCAGCGTCTACACCAAGCACATCACGACCTTGGCTCCGTCGGACACGGTGCAGGACGCGATAAGCCAGATGCGAGCCAACGACGTGCGGCGCCTGCCGGTCGTTGAGGCGGGCAAGGCCATCGGCATCGTCTCGCTGGGCGATATCTCGGTCGAGACCGCGCCCAACTCGCTGCTAGCCGATATCAGCACGGGCTCGCCTGATCGCTGAGCGGCCACTCAGCACGCACCTGGCGAGAACAGGACCACTCAGGAGGTATCAGCTCCATGGGCAGAGTCCAAAGCAAGGTCTCTGGCCTCACCACGAACGAGGACCAGACGCTCCTCGTCATCGCCCTGCTCGCTGCCGCCAACAGGACTCGGTCCAGACGGTGGAGTCGAGGGCGTTTCACCTGCCGATGCAGCACCTTCATCTGGTGCCGGAGCACCAGGAGCTCGATCTCCTTCTCATCCTGTGGGCGGCTTCCGGCTCCGAGGAGACGGCGGACGAGGAAGTAGAGGAGCGAGAACAGCCTGGAGCTCCTTCCGGTGAGGAGAGCGCATGCTACCGGTGCCGCAGCGCCCGGATCGGGGAAATTGAACCCTTCAGGGTTCTCGACTACCTTTTCACAACCCTCGCCCTCGTGCCTCGTAGCTCAGTGGATAGAGCATCGGTTTCTCAAACCGTGTGTCGCAGGTTCGATTCGCCGGGGCCACCTCGCGCGGGAATAGTTCTGTGCACAGCATCGGTTCGCCCTTGGATTCGATCCGTGCTGGCGGCCGCCGCCGCCGAGCTCTCAGCAGGGATAATCGCAGAGGAGTGAATGCCCATCCCTATATGACGCTCGGTCCGAGCGGCCACTCGTGGAAGTTCCTCCGCGCTAGGGGACGGAGCGCTACGGTCGCTGATTCTCGCAGCACTGCCTGTCATGCCTAGAGGCTTGTCTCGGAGGCTGTTCCTGAGCGCGTTGGCGGTCGGGAGCGTCTACGTGGCGCTACGTCGATGGACCGGGCCGGATCGGCGTCCTGCTAGGCCGAGCCAGACGCCGACGCCGAGCATGACCCCGAGCGCGACGCCGCCCGCGCCAACCCCCAGTCCGTCGCCGATCCCTGGTGAAGGCCTGTACAGCATCGACAACTGGCCCGGACTCGACTGGCACATGTTCTCCGACACGAGCGTGTGGAACACGCCGCTGGATAAGTCGAAGGTGGACCCCAACTCCGCCTTGATGATCCGGACGCTCATGTCCGATGGGCCTCCCAGGGACATCACGGCGTACGTGCGATCGACGTGGGGGTTCCCGTTCTACTTCGCACGGCCGCAGGACCCGGTGTACGAGATCGTCATTTCGGGGACAACCGCGCCGTTCGCGTGGGAGATCAACGGTCTCTTCGTGCACTGCCCGGTCGGGGTCCAGACCTCGAGCGGGTCCGACGGTGTGTTCCGGTTGGTCGAGCAGACCGACGGCTACACGTACCACTTCCAGCGGGCGTTCGTGGACGACAGCGCTCGGGTCATCCACGCGTCGCGCTCGTACCGGCTCGAAACGGATGGCCCGGGGTTCAACAACATCAAGGAGCCCCCGACCGGCTTGGAGCCGATCCGGCCGGAGGAACTCGCCGCGGGGTTCGTCCGGCACACGGTGGGGATGCACGCGAGGTGCCTATCGGGTCACAACGTCGCTCCGTACGACCTCTCGGGCACCAAGGGTGTCACGTGCGATCCGATCAACGACCCGACGACGCGGCTGTCGATGGGCAACGTCGTGTTCGTGGACATGACGGTCGCCGAGATCGAGGTGCTGAACATCCCGACGTACCAGAAGGCGATCCTGAAAGGACTGGCGGTCCACGGTGCCCTCGTGGGCTTCAACGGCTCGCATAACTGGACGCTCACCTACGAAGCACCGCAGGACCGGACCGCCTTCGGTAGGCCGGATCCTTACCTGGCGGCTGGGCTGCCCTCGACCTTGTCGATCGCCAACGCGCTCGATGCGGTCGGCGGGTGGGGCGCGAAGCTGAAGGTGCTCGCACCTTTCCCTCGGCCGGTCTGACCCGCACCTGACAGGAACTCCTGCTGGACGAGTCGACCGAGGAACGTCACTTCCGGACCCGAAATCGGACCATGACCTGGGTTCCTCAGTCACTGACCTCGACGTCGCCAACGATGCCCCAAGCGCGAACCTCGAACTCAGGACCTTCCGGGGGCACCACCCTCTTCGGCGACCAGCGCGTGGAGGTGGGACAAGGTGAGGTGGCCCACGATCTGTCCGAACGTGCCGGGGTTCGGAAACGCCGGGACGCCTATGAGTTGAGCTGCGTTCTCACCAGATCTGTGAGTGCCACCTGGTTCCACGTGTTCCAGAAGTCTCCGTGGAGCGAGCATCCATCCGTCGTGCACGAGCGATCGTGGTCCGATGACAGGTAGCAGCGTGCGGCAACACAGTTGGTCACGTTGAAGCGGATGTTCACCTTCACGTGAGGGAGCTGGATCGGATGTGATGCGGGGCATCCCACCCTCGCCGAGATCGGGTACGCGACATGGCTGCGATGATCGGCCGAGTCCTTCACGATGTTCCCGAGGGCGTCCAGCTGCCCGCAGTTCGGGAAGATGATGGTCGCTCGAACGTACGGCGTCGGGTACCCCGTGCAATCGATCCGTGAGGTCGGGGCGAGCGCGATGTCAGCGCAGTTGAAGCCCCACACGCCCGCCTGAGGCGAGCCGGCGATCATCCGGAAGTCGGGCGGGAAAGGGGTCACCGGCCGAGACGCCTGAGGACGATCCCGGTAGTACACGGTGATCCGACGCGGCGCGATCCGCTGACCTGCATCGTTCAGCAGCGCCGGAACCCAGTATCCAGCCGTATCACCCACGACGGAGCAGGTGGTCGGCTTGCCGATCATCGTTGCATAGGTCGAGGACGCATCCGTGCTGGTGTTCCCGAAGAACTCGTGCAGGTGGGCGGCGCCCGGTATGCCCGGAAACACGATGGGATCGTCCGGCGCGAGATGGGACGACTTGCAATCGATGACGACCGACTGGGCTCGAACCGGCGTCGCTCCCAACGCGATCAATGTCACCGACGTGATGATCAACAACGCTCTCCGCATGGTGGGCATGGGAGCACTGCGGAGGGACCCGGCGCAATCGGGTTCCTGGAGGGCCACCGAGGGCCCTAGCGCAGCCCGGCAAAGGGACTAAGGCGAACCCGGGTCGACGGACATCGCTCGCGGCCGACGTCATGTGGTCTCTGGCGTCATCGATCCGGGCGATTCAGCCCTAAGTCTCTTCCGTCCGGGTCGGCCTGGATGGTATCTATAGGGGGTGCTTTCGCTCCGCCTCGGATCTGTCGGCGGGGTGCGGCGCCTCGGCCGTTGATGATCGAAACAGGAGGATGGGTAGATGAGAGGTATCTCAGGTGTTCCACGGTTTGCAGTGAAGCGGTTCTCGTGGGCAGGGCTGGTGCTCGCGGTCATCGCGGTGCTCGGTCTTCCCACGGCGGCCTTCGCCGCCCCGATCAACGTCTCGCTCGTGGGGGATACGGTCACGGTGACCGGGGACCCTGAGGCCAATGTCGTGCACATCACTGACTCGCGCACCCATGTCTTCGTGTCGGATAATCCCGACGGAGTCACGCCGGGACCTGGTTGCGAGCCCGACCCGTTGGTCGCCACCGGCGTCCAGTGCGAGAAGCCGGCGGTCGGGGGGGTCGCGATGATCGTCGTGGACCTTCTCGCGGGGGACGACATCCTGACCACGACGGGTCTGGGGGAGCCGCTGATCGTCTCCGGTGGGGACGGGAACGACAACCTCGAAGGCGGAGCACAGCCCGACACGCTGAACGGTGACATCGGGGACGACATCCTCGACGGCGGGGGTCTCAACGACCTGCTGGTCGGCGGGGACGGGATCGACACCGCCGACTACGACGGCATCCCGGATCGGGACGTGTCGCTTGACATGGCCCCGAACGACGGAGCCGCAGGCGAGAACGACAACGTCCAGACGGAGAACATCACCACCGCCCTGGGCAACGACACGCTCACCGGCGACGCGGGCCCGAACAGACTCTCGGGCGACCAGGGCAACGACATCCTGATCGGCGCCGACGGGGCCGACTTCCTCAACGGTGGCGCTGGGATCGACACGGTCGACTACTCGGACGCTGCTGGGCCGGTGATCGTCACGATCGGTGTCGGCGCCAACGACGGCGAGGTCGGCGAGAACGACGACGTGACCAATACCATCGAGAACGTCACCGGAGGGCCGAGTAACGACAGCATCACGGGATCGAGCGCGAATAACCGCTTGAGCGGTGGCGTGGATCCCGATCCCACGGCGAACGACGGCGACACGGGCAACGACACGCTGATCGGTGCAGACGGCGATGACACGCTGAACGGCTTCGACGGTGCTGACGACCTCTCCGGCGGAGGAGGTGCGGACACCTTGAACGGCGGGCTCGGAGCCGATGTGCTGGACGGTGGCCTCGGCGCGAACGACAGGGTCAGCTACGCGGGCCGAGCAAGCGGGGTGGTGGTCAACCAGAACCACACCGGTGGCGACGGGCAAGGCGGAGGCGCAGAAGGAGACGACGTCCATGCGAGCGTCGAACGGGTGACCGGCACAGCGTTCGCCGACATCCTGATCGGAGGGCAACTCGCTCCCAGCATCCTGTCCGGAGGCGGCGGCAACGATGTTCTGAACGGGGGCAACAGCCACAACGACTACGTCAACGGCGGCGCCGGGAACGACAGGATCAACGACAACGGCGGCCGTGACAGGGTCATCGGTTCCCTCGGAAGGGACACATTCCATACGAGTGATGGGGCGAAGGACGTCATCAACTGTGGGGGAGGGGTCGACAGGTCCTCGGATCGCGACCGGATCGATGTCCGGACCGCGAGCTGCGAGTAGGAGGACTTCGGGGGGTCGTGTAGCTCACGACCGTCGCTCGAGCTCGCTCCCGGCTGGACAGACCCGATGGCCTAGCTCGTCGCATCGGGTGACCACAACCCTCCGGTCGACGCATCGAGAAGGTGGAGGATCGCTGTTTGAGGGGGAGGAGTCGGTCTTTCATCTGATGGGATGCGAGATAGGGCCACGGCGAACGCTGCCCCCCGAGCGGCGCCTTCTGATCATGGAGACGACTTGAGAGCATCTCCTAACTGAACCTCCGCTTCCCTTATCGGATTCGCCAGCTCGGGGGCATGAAGGGTTCAATAATCCGAATCACGCCGCCCAGCGATACTCGTGGATCAGACCGCCGAGCACGTCCCTTCGTTCGACCGGCGTTCGGGGAGTCCCCCGGACCAGGGGTGTTCTGATGCCGGCGGGCACTCCCAAGCTCAGTCCCCGATGTGGTCTCTCCGCCAGGTAGTGAGCGACGTACGTCTGGAGCACTCGCTCGAGGTGCCGGTGACCGTAGATCAGGGTGTGGTCGAGGCACTCTCGGCGTACGGTCCTCACGAACCTCTCCGCGAACGCCTTCGCTCGGGGTGCGCGGATCGGCGTTCGGATGACGCGGACGCCCTCGGTGCGGAACACCTCGTCGAACGGTCCCGAGAACTTGGCGTCCCGGTCGCGGAGGAGGAACCGAGCTCCCGAGAGCCGCT
>JBPCPX010000157.1:0-43310 GCA_050998695.1 Actinomycetota bacterium | reverse complement strand
GTGGTAGGCGATGCTGGTTCCGGCGACGCCGCCGCCGATGATGACGACGCGAGCCCGATCGTCGGCCACTTCTTCAGGAACCCCGCGCCGTCTCGAGCCAGTCCTCGAAGCGCGGGTCCGCCATCGTCGTGGAGAGCCGGTCGAAGTGCGTCGCCGCGTACTCCACGTAGTCGATGTCGAGCGTGGACAAGCCCTGCTGCACGACGCCCCACATCGCCTCGCGGAAGTCGGACATGATCCGCATCAGCTGCAGGCGCGCGCGGTGCGCGTCGGTCGGCTCCCCGAAGTACAGGGCGAGCAGCCGCTCCTGCGCCTCATCCGACAGCGCGTTATTGATCGAGAGGTTCCCGAGGTCGAAGAACGAGTCTCCCATGCCCGCATACTCGTGGTCCACGACCCAGACGTTGCCGTCGCGCAGGAGGAAGTTCGCCTCGAGGAGATCGTTGTGGCACGGCCGGAGCGGCATCGGGTCGCTCGCGAACGCGGCCTCGATCCGGGACGCCTTCTCGTGGGCCGGGTCGAACGCGTCGGGAACCACGACGCCCCGATCCTCGGAGATGCGCCGGTAATCCTCCACGATCCGGAACGGGTCGAAGGACCACGAGAGTGCTGGTCCGGCATGGATCGCCTTGATCGCATCGACCACGGGAGCGAGGACCTCTTCGCGCTCGAGGTCACCCTCGGAGAGCGGCTCGGCCTCGATCCATCGCGTGACGAGGCAGCCGAGCTCGGGGAGATAGACGAAGACCTCGGGGCCGACGCCCGCCTCGGCGGCTGCTCGGGCTGAGTCCTGCTCGGCGTTCCGATCGATCCCGAGGAGCTCCGTGGACCTCTCGGAGAGCCGGAGGAAGAAGGCCTCATCGCCTGCCGTCACGCGGAAGTTGCGGTTCGTGCGGCCCTCGGCGATCGGGAGGACCTCGAGCTCCTCGCTCTCCCATGACGGGATCGCGCGGATAGCGGCGTCGAGCGAAGGATCGGTGGATGGGTCCGCGTCCATGGCGGCCGAACGCTAGCACCGGTGCTGTTCGAGGGTCGAACCGGAGGTTGTTACGACCCCGACCGAAGCGGATCCCGCTCCGCGGCCCGGATGACCAACAGGGCCACGTCGTCGCGCTGCGGTGAGGATCCGCGAGCGGCACGGAGAGCCTCCTCCACCCCCGCAGCCGTCGCTTCGGCGTCCCGGCCGAGCGAGGCAGCGAATGCCTTACGCAGTCTCCCCTCTCCGGCGACAGCCTCGCGGCGCTGTTCGGTGGCGCCATCCGTATAGATCAGCAAGGCATCGCCGGGATCCAGGTCGACGACGCAGTCCACGAGCGAGACCTCGGGGAACACCCCGAGGAGCTGCCCCGGTTCCCCCACCGAGGACAGGCTCTTGTCTCGCCGCAAGAGCAGGGGGAGAGGGTGACCCGCAGTGCACAGCGTGATCCGCAGATGATCTCGGCTCGGGCGTAGGCGAAGATGACAGACGGTGCAGAACCGCTCCTCGACGCTCTGCTCGAGGAGCGCTCGGTTCAGCTCGCGGAGCAACGCGCTCGGCTTACGTTCGAAACGGGCCACCGCACGCAACGTGTGTCGAGCGAGTCCCATGACCGCGGCCGCCTCCGGTCCCTTCCCGCAGACGTCGCCCACCGCCGCTGCCCAGTTCCCGTCGCCGCAGTCGAAGACGTCGTAGAAGTCTCCGCCGACCTCGTTCCCCTCGCCCACCGGCAGGTAACGTGCTGCGAGCTCGACATGCGGGATGGGGGGAAGGCTGGGAGGCAGCAGGCTCCTCTGCAACACCTTGGCCGTGTGATCCCGTTCCTCGTAGAGCCGCGCGTTGTCGATCCTGACGGCCGCACGCCGGGCGATCTCCTCGGCCAGTCGCACGTCCGACTCGCCGTACCGGATGTCTGGGTTCGTGGAGACCAGGCTGATGACCCCGAGCGTGCGACCTCGAGCGATCAGCGGAACGGACAGGAACGACTGGACGCCGATCTCTCGAGCGATCCGCAGGTGTCCCTCGTCCTGGGTGATCGCCCGCAAGGATCCAGCTGACTGATGCGAGAATACCTGCGCCTCGCCGGTCGCGAAGGCTCGGGCGACCGGGTCCGAGTTCCCCGGTCGCGGCGCGTAGTCACCGAGCTGCTCTGCCAAGGTTTGCTTCGCCGAGCTGGCGTGCACCACCGCGACCCGTTTGAGGGTCCCCGACTCTTGGACCAGATCGATGACGCAGAGATCAGCGATCTCCCGTACCACCAGCTCGGCCAGGCGCACGAGGGTCGCCGGGTAGTCGAGCGAGACGGCGAGGAGTTCACTGACGTCGGAGACGAAACGGACCCTTTGCCTCGCGGCTTCCGCTTGCGCCTGGGCCTCCGCCTCCGCGCGGACGAGCTCGGCGCCCTGTTCGATCAGCCGCTTCCGATCGCTGAGGTCACGTATCGCCGCCAGATAGATGGGAGGACCCGATCCGATGTCCACCCTGGTTGCGGACATGTCGACCTGGACGAGGGATCCATCCTTGTGCCGGAGCTCCATCTCTGCCGTCCAGCGCTCCCGATCGATGAAGCGTCGGAACTCCTCATCCGCCCATCCCGGTGCGGCCGCAACCAGATCGAGGATGGGCATCGAGAGCAGCTCCTGTCGTTCGTACCCGACGAGCTCGGTCGCTCTCGGGTTCGCATCGATGCAGAGGCCTTCTCGGTCCACTATGAGGATCGCGTCACCCGCGCTCTCGAACAGAGCCCGGTCCCTTGCCTCAGCGGAGGTACCGTTGTTGCTCGATCCCCCGTTGCTCCTTCCAGGGACGTATCCGTGGTTGTCTTCAGCGAGTCGCTCAGACTTGATCCGAGCTGGGTCGTGCTGGAGATCGTGGCTTTCCTGCATCAGCTTCCTGACCCCGCCTCAGGGTTGAAGAGGCTACCTCCTCATCGGTGCGGAGGTCAAGCTCGAAGGTGGTGTAACGATGAGGAAGATCCCGTGCTCAAGCAGGGGCGGCTGCTTAAGAGTTGAAGGTGTTCTGAGTAGATGCGACTGGCAAACTGCTTCGCATTCGACTAAGCTCACGCCCTGTGACAGCTGCCATCTACAGCATCGGGGCGGTCGCAAGGATGCTCGGTGGTGTGCCCACCGCCACCTTACGCACATGGGAGGAGCGATACGGCGTCGTCATGCCCGATCGCAGCCCTGGTGGCCACCGCCTGTACACGCGGGACCACGTCGAGCAGCTGCGCTTCGTCCTCAGGAGCATCGAGGGGGGCATGCAGCCAGCGGATGCACACCGGCTCCTGACGGACCGTCTGCGCAACGATCCCGATCGGAACGTCGCGATCAGCGGATCCGAAACCCGGCTGGTCATCATGCTGGCGGAGCGCGACCCGCACGCGGCTGAGCTCGCCGAGTACTTCCTGCGGACCGAGGGCTACGAGACGTTCATGGCGCTCGAGGCGCGCGAAGCGGAGGCCATCTTCGAGAAGCGGTCGCCTCACCTCGCCGTGGTCGATCTCCTGATCTCGGACGGTGCGGGGCCGGGTCTCTGCCGAACCTTCCGGGAACGGGGAGCGCTCGTCCTCGCGATATCGCCGCTGGAGTCCCGCGACGAGGCCCTGGAATATGGGGCCGACGCGTTCCTCCAGAAACCCCTCGATCCCCTGCAACTGGTGTCGACCGTCAAGGACCTGCTCGGACAGAGCGCGTTCCTCCGAAGCGAGGTCCTCTCGCCATGAGTGACCGGGTGTCCAGCGGCTCGGAACGATTGAACGACATGTTGGGCGGAGGCCTGCCCGGCGACGGGATCAACCTCATCATCGGACTCCCCGGGGCCGGGAAGACGATCCTCGCGCAGCAGTACGCGTTCCAGAACGCCACGCCGGAACGGCCGGCGATCTACCTCTCCACGGTCTCCGAGCCGCTCGAGAAGATCCTGCGCTACGGCCAGACGTTGAGCTTCTTCGATCGAAGGGCGATCGGCACGGCGGTGTTCTACGAGGATCTGGGCGGGACCGTGAACGACGAAGGCCTTCCGGGGGTGCTCCAGAAGATCAGTGGGTTCCTCAAGGAGCGACGCCCCGGGATGATCATCATCGACAGCTTCAAGGCGCTGCATCCGTACGCGCGGAGGGACGAGGACTTCCGACGGTTCCTCCACGAGCTCGCCGGTCGGCTGTCCGCGTTCCCCGTGACGTCGTTCTGGGTCGGCGAGTACGGCCGCGACGAGCTCGCCGGGTCCGCCGAATTCGCGGTCGCCGACTCGATCCTTTCGCTCTCGGTCGAGCGGAAAGGGGAGCGCGAGATGCACGTCTTCCAGGTGCTCAAGCTCCGTGGGAGCGACTTCCTCTCCGGCAAGCACACCTACCGACTCTCCGCCCACGGGGTGGAATTCTTCCCTCGCCTGGCCGACCCGGTCGATCAAGCACCGTATGAGCTGGAAGACATCAAGATCTCATCCGGCATCACGATCCTCGACGAGATGCTCGGGCGAGGCTACTGGCCCGGCGCCTCGACCCTCGTGGCCGGTCCGTCGGGATCGGGCAAGACCCTCATGGGGCTGCACTTCATCTTCGGTGGGGCTCGGCAAGGCGAACCCGGTGTGATCGCGACGCTTCAAGAGAACTCGGCCCAACTCGAACGGATCGTCAGCGGATACGGCTGGTCGCTGGATGAGGAGGGCGTCGAGCTCATGTATCGCACGCCTGTCGATCTGTACTTGGATGAATGGGTGCATGAGCTCCTGGAGACCGTAGAAGCGACGGGAGCGCGCCGCATCGTGATCGACAGTCTCGGCGATCTGAAGGCTGCCTCCACCGATGAGACCCGCTTCCGCGAGTACGTGTACTCACTCCTGCAGCGGTGCTCCCGTCAAAAGGTCAGCGTGATGATGACGCAGGAGGTCGGTGAGCTCTTCGGTGTCACGCGCCTGTCCGAAGTCGGGATCTCTCATATCTCCGACAATGTCGTGCTGCTGCAGTTCCTCCGAGGGGAGTCTCGAGTGAAGCGCGGGATCACCGTGATGAAGACGAGGGCGAGCGCCCACGACCCGCAGATCCGAGAGTTCGAGATCACCGCGGATGGGTTCGTGGTGGGGGACCAGTTCGCCGCTGACCAGGATCTGGCGTGAGCCCACCGGGGCTCCTCCGGCGAAACGTCGAAGGAGGAGTTCACGGGAAGTTGAGATGTGTGGAGAAGTGTCGACATCGCCGCTCCGATACTTGGGAGTTCCTGGCGGAGGGTATGCGTCTGCCCGCGAGCGTGGTCAAGTCCCCTTTGGGCGAGCATCCAGGGCGATCCGATGTTCATGCGCAAGCCGAACGGCTGGGTCACTGGTCCGCCTGGCAGGCCGCTCGCGTGGAGGTGGAACAAGCCAAGGAGGCCGAGAGGCGCGAGGAGGAGAAGCAGGATCTCCCGCCGAGATCGTCCAGCGGATCATCGAGGAAACCGATCTCCACGGGTCCGCGTACGTCGGGTGCCGCCCGATGACGGGCTCGGGTGCCTACCGTGGGATGAACCGGGCGCCGGATCCTGTAGTTGACGATCGTGAGACCGGTCAGGAGCACCGGTCAGACGCCCCAGTAGACGCCCAGGGCCAGTCGCGGGGCAGGGAGAGCCGAAACAGCGCTGTCAGGATGCCGAACTCGAGGAGCTGGAGTGCGAACCACACGAACGGGATTCGAGGGGATGGACGCGGGGGACGGGCGACCCCTCGTCGGGGAACGACTCCATTGGGGTGATCGTATCTGGTCCCCTTACCGCATGGGCCATCGCCCGTACGGGGGTTGACACTCCCAGGCCGAGCGCCGAGACTGACCCGACCATGAAGAGCGCGAGGAGCTTCCCGAGCACCGTCCTCGTACTTATCCGCTAGGCGCGGCCGGGCCTCAGAGGCCCGCGCCCCGCGCCGCTACCCCCGCTACGCGGGGGTTTTTTTCTGCCCCGGCCCGAGTAATCACGCAAGAGGAGGAGGAGGAGCGATGCGCTACGAATTCGAGAAGGACGGCGCCACCATCGCCAGCGTGCTGTGGGAAGGCCCCGGCCAGGTGAGCGTCGAGACGAACGACCCGGCCACCAAGGCAGCGGTCGACCGCTACCTGTCCTCGGAGGTCACCTACCTGTCGGGCTTCGGCGGGGAGGACCTGCAGAGCCGCCGACGCGACTGGACCCCGTGGGAGTTCGAGCGTGCGTGTCGCAACCTGGCTCGCCGTCTCGGCGCCACCGTCAAGCGGGTCCAGACCGGACCGGTCGAGGATCCCGAGCGGGAAGCGATCGCGGGATGAAGGTCACCGGCGCTCAGGCGCTGTTCAAGGCTCTCGAGGGCGAGGGCGTCGACATCATGTTCGGGATCCCCGGTGGGGCGATCCTTCCGGCCTATGACCCGCTGATCGACTCTTCCGTCCGCCACGTCCTCTGTCGCCATGAGCAGGGAGCCGGACACGCGGCCGAAGGCTACGCATGGGCGACCGGCAAGGTCGGCGTCGCGATGGCAACCTCCGGCCCCGGCGGCTGCAATCTCGTGACGGCCCTGGCCGACGCGAAGATGGACTCGGTCCCGCTCGTCGCGATCACGGGTCAGGTCCCCACCCCGGTGGTCGGCAACGACGCCTTCCAGGAGGCCGACATCACCGGGATCACGATGCCGGTCACCAAGCACAACTTCCTCGTGACGGACCCCGGTGAGGTCGCGGAGACGATCCGCGAGGCGTTCCACATCGCGAGGACCGGCCGTCCCGGCCCCGTCCTCGTGGACCTGCCGAAGGACGTCCTCGTGAACGAGACCACCTGGCGCTGGCCGGACGCCGTCGACCTCCCCGGCTACAAGCCGACGACCAAGGGCAACATGCGCCAGATCGTCGAGGCCACCAAGCTGATCATGGAGGCGAAGCGGCCCGTCCTCTACGTCGGCGGCGGCGTCATCAAGGCGAACGCCACCGAGGAGCTCTTCGAGCTCGCGACGACCGGGCACCTCCCCGTCGTCACGACGCTGATGGCGCGCGGCGCCTTCCCCGACGCCCACGAGCTCTGCCTCGGGATGCCGGGGATGCACGGCGTCTATACCGCGGTGACGGCGATGCAGAAGGCCGACCTGCTTGTCGCGGTCGGCGCTCGGTTCGACGATCGCGTGACCGGCAAGCTCTCGGCGTTCGCTCCCGACGCGAAGATCGTGCACATCGACATCGATCCGGCGGAGATCGGGAAGAACCGCGTCGCCGACGTGCCCATCGTCGGCGACTGCAAGGATGTGACCGCGAAGCTGGTCGCGGAGCTCACCCGCCGCCAGGATGAGTCCGGCATCCCGGACCGGAGCGCCTGGCTAGGCCAGCTCGCCGAGTGGAAAGCCCAGCATCCGCTTCGTTACGACCAGCAGGACGACGGCCCCTTGAAGCCGCAGTACGCGATCGAGCGGCTGCGCGCTCACTCGGACGGCGACACGATCGTCGTGGCGGGTGTCGGCCAGCACCAGATGTGGGCGTCGCAGTTCTGGTCCTTCGAGAAGCCCAGGACATGGATCAACTCGGGTGGCCTCGGCACCATGGGGTTCGCGGTACCGGCAGCGCTCGGGGCGGCGGCCGGACAGCCCGACCGGCGCGTCATCGCGATCGACGGCGACGGCTGCTTCCAGATGACCTCGCAAGAGCTCGCCACCTCGACCACCGAGAAGATCCCGTTCATCACGGCGATCATCAACAACGCGAACCTCGGCATGGTCCGCCAGTGGCAGGAGCTCTTCTACGAGGAGCGGTACTCCCAGGTGCACCTCGGCTACGACGTGCCCGACTACGTGAAGCTCGCCGAGGCGTACGGCGCCGTGGGCCTGCGCGCGGAGCGTCCCGAGGACGTCGACACGGTGATCGAGAAGGCGCTCTCGGTGGACGACCGCAGCGTGGTGATCGACTTCCGCTGCGACGACATGGAGATGTGCTTCCCGATGGTGCCGGCCGGCGCGTCGAACGACGACATCATCACCGGCCCGGAGGGTCTCCGGCCCCAGGCCGACCCGGCGGAGGCACCGATCGCATGAGTCTGCACACGCTCTCGGTCCTGGTCGAGGACAAGCCCGGGGTCCTGACACGGGTGGCGGGACTGTTCTCCGCACGTGGGTTCAACATCGACTCCCTCGCGGTCGGCCCGACCGAGACCGAGGGGCTCTCGCGGATGACGGTCGTCGTGAACGTCGAGTCCAAGTCCCTGGAGCAGGTCACGAAACAGCTGAACAAGCTGATCAACGTGATCAAGATCCTCGAGCACGAGCCCGGGACGGCCGTGGAGCGGGAGCTGATGCTCGCGAAGGTGCGCGCGAAGGGCGACGCGAGGGCGCGGATCATGGAGATCGCGGAGGTGTTCCGGGTGAGCATCGTGGACGTGACGAAGACGACGCTCACCGTCGAGGCATCCGGCAAGCCGGAGAAGCTCGAAGCGCTTCGCGAGCTGCTGTCCGAGTACGGGATCGTGGAGCTGTCGCGGACGGGCCGGATCGCACTCGCCCGTGGCGACCGCGGGATCAGGGAGAAGGGCGGGCTCCGGGTCGCGAAGGCAGCGGGGGCCGGGGACGCGTCGGACTGGGACGGCGGCGGCGTGTAGCGGTCGCGCGAAGGCCCGCAACAGGAGACTTCGGACACCGCGAAAGGGACGCAGATGGCGACGATCTACCACGAGCAGGACACCGACGTATCCGCGCTGGCGGGCCAGAAGATCGCGGTCCTCGGGTTCGGGTCGCAGGGCCACGCGCACGCGCGGAACCTGAAGGACTCGGGACACGATGTGCGCGTGGGCCTGCGACCCGGCTCGTCGAGCCGCACGAAGGCCGAGGAGGCCGGGCTCCGGGTGCTCGACATCGATGACGCCGTGGCTGAAGCGGACGTCGTGATGGTGCTGCTCCCGGACACCTCGCACGGGAAGGTCTACGCCGAGGAGGTCGCCCCCCACCTGCACGCCGGCGACATGTTGATGTTCGCGCACGGCTTCTCGATCCATTTCGGCACGGTCAAGGCCCCGGCCGAGGTCGACGTGACGATGATCGCGCCCAAGGGGCCGGGGCACCTGGTGCGCCGGACCTACGAGGAGGGCAACGGGACCCCGGCGCTCGTCGCGGTGCAGCAGGACGCGACCGGCAGGGCCTTGCAGCGGGCGCTCGCCTACGGTGCCGGCATCGGCGCGGCTCGCGCCGGCATCATCGAGACCAGCTTCAAGGAGGAGACCGAGACCGATCTCTTCGGCGAGCAGATGGTGCTCTGCGGTGGCATCTCCGAGCTCATCCGCTCGGGGTTCGACACCCTGGTCGAGGCCGGCTACCAGCCGGAGATCGCGTACTTCGAGTGCCTGCACGAGATGAAGCTGATCGTCGACCTGGTCTACGAGGGTGGCCTCTCTTGGATGCGGTACTCGATCTCGGACACTGCGGAGTGGGGCGACTACACGAGCGGTCCTCGCGTCGTCGACGAGCGGACGCGCGAGACGATGCACCGTGTGCTGTCGGAGATCCAGGACGGGACGTTCGCGAAGCGCTGGATCGCGGAGGCGGACGGTGGCTTCGACGAGTTCCTGGCGAAACGGCGCGAGGCGCGCTCGTCCCAGATCGAGGACGTGGGGCGTGAGCTCCGCAAGATGATGCCGTGGCTGCGGAGCGAAGAGAAGGTGCCGCCGTCATGAGCGACCCCGATGTAGTCCGGTTCTTCGACACCACCCTGCGGGACGGGGAGCAGGCTCCCGGCATCGCGCTCACCAAGGACGAGAAGGTTGAGATCGCCGAGCAGCTCGCTCGCCTGCACGTGGACATCCTGGAGGCGGGGTTCGCGATCTCCTCGGACGGCGAGTTCGACGCCGTGCGTGAGATCGCGACCAGCGTGAAGGGACCGGTCATCGCCTCGCTCGCTCGCGTGGTCCCCGGCGACATCGAGCGCGCGGCGGCGGCCCTGAAGGGCGCCGACCGTTTCCGGATCCACGTGTTCATCTCGACCTCGCAGATCCACATGGAGGACATGCTCCGGATGTCGCGGCAGCAGGTGCTGGACGCGATCGAAGAGGGCACGCGTCTCGCCGCCGGATACACGGACGACGTCGAGTTCAGTGCGCAGGATGCGACGCGGACGGAGCTCGACTACCTGCTCGCGTGCTTCGACGTGGCGGTCAAGGCCGGCGCGACGACGATCAACGTGCCCGACACGGTCGGGTACGCGACGCCGGCGGAGTTCGGCGAGCTCGTCCGGATCGTCCGAGAGCGCACCCCGGATCACGTGATCATCTCCACCCACTGCCACAACGACCTGGGCCTCGCGGTCGCCAACTCCCTCGCGGGGGTCGAGAACGGGGCGCGCCAGGTCGAGGTGGCGGTCAACGGGATCGGCGAGCGAGCCGGCAACTGCTCGCTCGAGGAGATCGCGATGATCGTGCGGACGCGCGGAGAGTCCCTCGGTGTGCAGCACGGGCTGCATCTGAAGGAGATCGTGAGGACCTCACGGCTCGTGTCCTCGCTCACCGGCTACTCCGTGCAGCCGAACAAGGCGGTCGTCGGCGCGAGCGCGTTCGCGCACGAGAGCGGCATCCACCAGCACGGCGTGCTGGCCAACCGGGCGACCTACGAGATCATGGATCCGATCGAGATCGGCCTCGAGGGCAACCAGATCGTCCTCGGCAAGCACTCGGGGCGGCACGCGTTCGCCGACGCGCTCGAGAAGGTCGGCATCTCGGTCGACCCCGATCACATGAACCGGGCGTTCGCGCGCTTCAAGGAGCTCGCCGACCGGAAGATCCAGATCACGGACCAGGACCTCGCCGCGATCGTGATGGAAGAGGTCGGCTCCGGGAAGGAGGATCTTCTCGTCCTCGAGTCCCTGGCCTCGGGCGGCGGCACCCACCTCGCGCCGACCGCGACGGTCCGGCTCCGCAAGGGCGACGAGGTGATCGAGGAGTCCGCGATGGGTGACGGGATGATCGACGCCGCCTGCGGCGCGATCCAGCGCGCGGCGGGTGTCGAGGCGACGCTGATCACGTTCAACGTCTCGAGCGTCACCGGGGGTTCCGATGCCTTAGGAGACGTCGTGGTGCAGCTCGAGATCGACGGGCGGCACGTGACCGGCCGGGGTGTCGCGACCGACGTGGTCGAGGCGAGCGCCCGGGCGTACCTGGCCGCGATCAACCGGGCGGCGGCGTTCGCGGCGGCGGCGGGCGGAACCGACACGATGGAGACCGCCAGAAGCGAGAACGAGGTCACACCGTGAGTGCCACGGTCGCCACGCAGACACGGCCCGAGCGACTCGACGCAGGTCCGCGTCCGTACAGGATCGGCGTGATCCGGGGCGACGGAACGGGACCCGAGGTGATCGCGGAGGCCCTGAAGGTCCTCGAGTCTGTCCGCGAGGGATTCGAGGTGGAGCTGATCGACTTCGACCTCGGCGCCGAGCGGTACCTGCGAACGGGGGAGACCCTCCCGGATGCGGACCTCGAGGCCCTCGGGGAGACCCACGCGATCCTGCTCGGGGCCGTGGGCGACCCCCGCGTGCCGCCGGGCATCCTCGAGCGCGACCTCCTGCTGCGGATCCGTTTCGAGCTCGACCAGTTCGTGAACCTCCGTCCAGTGATCCGGTACCCGGGTGTGCAGACGCTGGTGCCGTCTCATACCGAGGACGACGTGAACATGGTCGTGGTCCGCGAGAACTCCGAAGGGCTCTACAGCGGGGTCGGCGGGTTCCACCGCAAGGCCACGCGTCACGAGGTCGCGGTCCAGTCCTCCGTCAACACGCGCCACGGCGTCGAGCGGATCGTGCGGTACTCGTTCGACCTCGCGATGCAGCCGGGCAGGCGCCGGAAGCTGACGCTCGTCCACAAGACCAACGTGCTGACGTTCGCGGGCGACCTGTACCAGCGGGTGGTCAACGAGGTCGCGGCCGAGTATCCGGACGTCATGACCGACTACGTGCACGTCGACGCGGCCTGCATCTACTTCCTCGACGACCCGTCGCGGTTCGACGTGATCGTCACCGACAACATGTTCGGCGACATCATCACGGACCTCGGCGCGATGATCCAGGGCGGGATGGGCATCGCGGCGGGGGGGAACATCAACCCGATCGGCGTGTCGATGTTCGAGCCGATCGGCGGGACCGCCCCGTCGGAGACCGGCAAGGGCACGATCAACCCGCTCGCGGCGATCGGCGCCACCGGGATGCTGCTGTCGCAACTCGGCGAGGGCGGCGCGGCGGCGCGTGTCGACGCCGGGATCCGATCCGCCTGCACCAAGCTCGCGTCGATGCGAGCAGGCGAGATGGGCTACTCGACCGGCGAGGTCGGCGACCTCGTCCTCGAGGCGGCCGCGGGATGACCCGCTCCGCAACCGCCGGCCGCGGCCCGAAGGTCGAGCTCTACGACACGACCCTGCGCGACGGCGCCCAGGCACCGGGCCTGTCGTACTCGGTCGAGGACCGCATGCGGATCCTCCACAAGCTCGACCAGATGGGTCTGCCGTACGTCGAGGGCGGCTGGCCCGGCGCCAACCCTCGCGACACGGAGTTCTTCCGTCTGGCCAGCAAGGAGAAGCTCGCCCACGCCGAGCTCGTCGCCTTCGGGATGACCCGGCGGGCGGGGGAGAAGGCGGAGGAGAGCGCCATCCTTCGTGATCTCCTCGACGCAGGCACCGAGACCGTGTGCTTCGTCGGCAAGAGCTGGGACGTGCACGTCGAGAAGGCGCTTCGGGCCGATCTCGACGAGGGCATCGCGATGGTCCGCGACACGGTCAGGCATCTCCGCGGCCAGGGGCGCCGGGTGTTCTTCGACGCCGAGCACTTCTTCGACGGCTACCTGGGGAACAGTGACTTCGCCTTCCGGGTGCTGGAGGCCGCCGCCGAGGAAGGAGCCGAGCGGCTGGTGCTCTGCGATACGAACGGCGGCACGCTTCCCTCGGAGGTCGCGCGGATCGTCGGCGAGGTCCGGGAACGCGTGGACAACATCCCGCTCGGGATCCACACACACAACGACACGGGGTGCGCGGTCGCCTCCGCGCTCGCGGCCGTCGAAGCCGGCGTCCTGCAGGTCCAGGGCGTGGTGAACGGCTACGGCGAGCGGACCGGCAATGCCGACATCGTGCCGATCGCGGCCAATCTCATCTTGAAGATGGACGCCGATTGCCTCCCCGAGGGCGCCGTCGAACATCTGACGGAGCTGGCGCACTACGTCGCCGAGGTGGCCAACGTCGCCCCCGACTCGCGCCAGCCCTACGCCGGTCGATTCGCCTTCACCCACAAGGCCGGGCTGCACGCCAGCGGCGTCGCCCGGTTCAGCGAGGCGTACGAGCACGTCGCGCCGGCCGCCGTCGGCAACAGGCGTGGCGTGGTCGCCTCCGACCTCGGCGGCGCCGCGACACTGAAGATGAAGGCGACCGAGTTCGAGCTCGACGTCGCCGATACCGCCGTGCCGGCGATCCTCGACGAGCTGAAGGAACGCGAGGCGCGCGGCTACACCTTCGAGCTCGCGGACGCCTCGCTCGAGCTCTTGATGCGTCGTGCGTCGGGATGGACGCAGCCGTTCTTCGAGATCGACAGCTACCGAGTGCACGTCGAGGAGCGGATCGGCGACGGCGAGTCGCCGCTCGCGGAGGCCACCGTCAAGGTGCGCACGAAGGGCTCGCGGCACATCGAATCGGCCGAAGGCCATGGCCCCGTTGGTGCCCTCGACGACGCGTTGCGCAAGGCGCTCACGAACGACTACCCGGAGCTCCGGCAGATCGAGCTCGAGGACTACCGCGTGCGCGTCCTGGCCGAGACGCACGGAACCGGCGCCGTGGTCCGTGTGCTGATCGATTCGTCCAACGGCGAACGATCGTGGACCACGGTCGGCGTGAGCGAGAACATCATCGAGGCGTCGTGGGAAGCGCTCACCGACGCCTACCTGTTCGGCTTGCTTCATCCCCGCGCCGCGGTCGAGTCGTAGCCTGGCTCGATGGAGACACGCTCGATCGGTGCGATCCCCGTGCCGTTAGCCGGCGTGGGCTGCAACAACTTCGGTCGGCGGATCGACGAGGATCGAACCCGCAAGGTCGTGGACGCGGCCTTCGAGGTGGGCGCCACGCTCTTCGACACCGCCGACCTCTACGGCGACGGGCGCTCCGAGGAGTTCCTCGGCAAGGCGCTGGGACGGCGTCGCGACGAGGCGGTGATCGTCTCGAAGTTCGGGATGCGGACGCCGCCGGACGGCCTGAGCGGTGGCGACCCCGTGTGGGTGGTGCGGGCGTGCGAGGACAGCCTCACCCGCCTCGGGACCGACCGGATCGACGTCTACCTGATCCACACGCCCGACGACTCCACGCCGGTCGCCGACACGCTCGCGGCGATGTCCCGCCTCGTCGACGAGGGGAAGGTTCGCGAGATCGGCTGTTCGAACTTCTCCGCCGAGCAGCTCGACGAAGCGGAGGAGGCGGCGAAGGAGAAGGGCGTCCGCCGGCTCGTCACGGTGCAGAACGAGTACAGCATGCTCGCACGCGAAGCGCGCGAGGAGGTGCTTCCGGCCTGTCGCCGCCTGGGCCTCAGCTTCATGCCGTACTTCCCGCTCGCGTCGGGTCTGCTGACCGGGAAATACCGGCGAGGTCAACCCCCGCCGCCGGGCACCCGGATGGCGGGCCGTGACGGTTGGGCTGAGTTCCTGACCGACGAGCGTTTCGACGTCGTCGAGCGGCTGACCGCGTTCGCGAAGGAGCACGGTCGCACGATCCTCGAGCTCGCGATGTCCTGGCTGGCGTCGCAGCCGGAGATCGCGACCGTGATCGCCGGCGCGACCAGCCCCGACCAGCTCCGTGAGAACGCGGAGGCGGTCGAGGCCTGGCGGCTCGGCGCCGACGAGTTCGCCGAGATCGATGACCTGCTGAGCGATGAGGGGTCTCGTCGATGAGCGAGCTGGTGGTGAACACGAACCTGACGCTCGACGGCGTGATGCAGTCACCGGCCGCCCCCGACGAGGACCGCCGCGGCGAGTTCGAGCGTGGCGGATGGGCGGCGCCCTACTTCGATCAGGTCATGGGCGACGTGGCGGCCGAGGGGATGGCCAAGGACGGGGCCATGCTGTTCGGTCGCCGAACCTACGAGCAGTTCGTCTCCTTCTGGCCCACGCAGCCGGACGACAACCCCTTCGCCGCGGTGCTGAACAACCGCCAGAAGTACGTGGCATCCAGGACGCTCGAGGAGCCGCTCCCGTGGAGCAACTCCACCCTCCTCCGGGGTGACGCGATGGAAGCCGTAGCCGAGCTCAAGGAGCAGCCGGACAACGATCTCGTGGTGCTCGGCAGCGGGGAGCTGGTCCAGTCCTTGATGCGGGCCAACCTCGTCGACGAGTACGTGCTCCTGATCCATCCGTTGGTGCTGGGAACGGGACGACGCCTCTTCAGCGACGGGGGTTCTTCTGCCGATCTCCGCCTCGTCGATACGAAGACGACGACGACCGGTGTGGTGATCGCGACGTACCAGCCGGTCGAACCGACGACGGGATGAAGCCGGCGACCGCCCTCGTTCGCACCGCAAGGCCGGAGGACGCGCGGCCGGTCGCAGAGGTGCACGTGGCGTCGTGGCGGCACACCTATCGAGGACTGTTGCCCGACGACTACCTCGAGCGCCTGTCGGTCGACGATGGCGAGGCGATGTGGCTGGGTGCGTTCGTCGATCCTGAGCCGAAGAGCGGCGCGTTCGTCGCCGAGGTCGATGGCCGGATCGTGGGGTTCGCGTCGTTCGGCCCGAGCCGGGACGAGGACGTCCCGGAGCGGACGGGCGAGGTCCCGGCGATCTACGTCCATCCGGCGGTGCTCGCCACCGGCGTGGGCCGCGAGCTCTTCGAGGCCGCGACGCTCGCTCTGCGGGACGCGGGTTTCGCCATGGCGACCCTGTGGGTGCTCGAAGCGAACGTGCTCGCCCGCCGCTTCTACGAGAAGGCCGGCTGGCGATGGGACGGCTCGGTCGGCACGCACATGTTCGACTGCGCGAACGAGCCGGTGGTCCGCTACTCGATCGACATCTAGAGCGAGGCGGGCTTCCAGTCCTCCCGCCGCACCGCCATCACGAGTTCGTCGCGCCGGGCACCGTCGTACCACGTGTGATCGCGCAGGCGGCCTTCTTCGACGAAGCCGGCCTTCCGGTAGGCGCCGACCGCGCGTTCGTCATCGGCCAGGACCTGCAGCGAGATCTTGGCGAGGTTGAGCTGCGAGAAGCCGTACTCGACCAACGTCCGGACGGCGTCTTGCCCGTGGCCTCGCCCCCAGTAAGGCTTGCCGATCCTGATCCCGACGTCCGCCCGCTGGTGGTAGTGGTCGATCTCGTGCAGGCCGCACATGCCGATCGTCTCGGCCTCCACGTCGATCGCGAACCACGCGGAATCGGTGTGGCGTTCCTCGTTCCATCGCCGGTCGCGTGCCTCGATCTCCTCAAGCGAGACGGGGAGCGGAGTATCGGTGTGGGAGAGCGCGCGGACCTCGATCGTCTGGACGAGCTCGTAGAGACGTTCGCGATCCCACGCCTGGATCGGACGCAGCACGACGCGATCGCCCTCGAGCATGGGCGGAGCCTACGCGAACCCTCCGCGAGACATTCATGACTCCTTCACACCGCGGCGCGAGTCTGATGCCAGGGATGGGAGGGACCCATCCGGCAAGGAGGTTCGAGATGCGACGCGGGTTCGGATTGGGCGCCGCGATCCTGGTGGTCCTGCTACTGGTGGGGGTCGGGATCGGCGCCTACAACTGGGGCGTGAGCGACGGGATCGACCAGAGCGGCAAGGCCGTCGAGGTCGTTCGGTATGTGGGCGGCCACGGCGGTTTCGGGTTCTTCCCGTTCTTCCCGCTGATCTTCCTGGCGCTATTCGCCTTCAAGGGGGCGATGTGGCGCCGCCACGGCGACCACGGCCACGCCGGCCACGGTCGCTGGGAGCATGGGTTCGAGGACTGGCACCGCCAGCAGCACGAGGCCAAGGAAGAGGGAAGGATCGGCGGGGAGAGCGCCGGTGGCGAACCGGCCTGACCGGCTCCGGCGCGTGAGCCAGGCTTGACCATCGGTCGGGCCTGGCTCACGCATTGTTCCCCAGAGTGACGGGTCGTACCCGCATCACCCATAGTTGGGACGTGGGAGTGGCGCTCCTGGCGGTGGTGTTCGCCCTCGGACTCCAGGTCCTCCGCGTGCTCTTCCCGATCGTCTTCGAGCTGTTGGAGGAGACGGGGTACGCTCGGATCGGGATCCTGACGGTGGCGATCATCAGCCTCGGACCTCTCCTCGCTCCGATCCTGCGCCGATCTCTGGGGGATCGTCGCGCCGTCTTCATCACGGTCGCGATGTTGGCGACGGGGCGCGTCGCTCTTCAGCTCGTGGGGACGATCCCGCTCTGGCTCGCAGCACTGACGACGGTCTTCGCGCTGATGGCCATGCTCGTCATCGTGCTCGCTGTCGGGCAACCTCCCGCTGTGGTCCAAGGACTCCTACTCGGTTTCGCGCTCGACGTTGCCCTTCAGGGTGCCTTCCGCACGTGGGACCCGGTATGGCAGGAGGGAGCGCTCCCGTTCCTCGTCGCTTTCATGTCCGGCGCGGCGGCGCCGATCCTGGCGTGGCGCACACCCCCCACGGACACCACACCCGTGTCACCGCTCGGCCTGATCGCCCTCGGACCGTTCCTCTTCCTGCACGCGACCTACCTACAAAATCCTGCGCTGGTGGCCTCCCGGTCAGGGACGGGGCTCGCCACGGCCGTGGCCGTGATCATGATCGTCGACGCTGTCACGATCGCGGCCGTTGGCGCCCTCGACCGATGGCGAGGCATCCTCCTTGTGGGCGTGGGCTTGCTGGGTGTCATCGGGCTCCGAGTCGAACCCGGGCCTGGGATCTTGTTCCCCATCGCCCTCGCCGCGTGCGGCTCCGCCGCGACGCTTGTACTGGCCCTCAGGCCGGAGACGCGTCCCGGCGCGCTCCAGGAGATGCTCGCTGACGCCGGCGGAGCTGCGTTGTTCGCGCTCCTCGTGATCGGCTACCAGAAGGACCGGCCCCTGCCGTTCTCCGCCGCGTATCTGCTCGATGCCGCGGCGGTCGTCCTCGTGGTGTTGGCGCTCGCGGGGTCGCGCCGGACGTCGCGGGATCCGGTACCGCGCGGGGGAGTCTTCGCACTCGGTGCGATCGGGCTTCTCGCGGTGCCGATAGGGTCTTGGCTGGCGACACCGGCGACCGCGACCCCGGGACGCCTTCCCGGCGCCGTGAGGCTCGTCGACTACAACATCCATTCGGCCGTCAACGACGATGGCCAGGTCGTCCTCGAGACCATCGCCCGGACGATCGAACGACAGCAGGCATCGATCGTCGTTCTCCAGGAAGCCAGCCCAGGCTGGCCCACGGGGGGCATGACCGATGTGGTCGGGTGGCTCTCGTGGAGACTGGGGATGCGTTCTGTCTTCCTCCCCTCCTTGGACGACCGCTTCGGGAATGCGATCCTGTATCGACCCTCGCTGGAAGTCGAGGCGTCGCGTCAAGGGGTGTTGCCTCGGGGGAGCAGCCCGCATGAGCGGAGCTACCTCTTCGTGACCTTCGCCGACTTCGGCGGCGACCCACTGCGCGTCATCGCGACCCATCTCGACGCGGACAGGGACCCTCGGTTCCGGGTCGCCGAGATCGAGGCCCTGCTGCAGGCGATCGACGATCCGACCGACACAATCGTGGCGGGCGACCTGAACGCCCCGCTCCGATCGCCCGAGCTCGAGTTGTTCCAGGAGTTCGGGCTCGCCTCCGTGCAGGACCTGACCGGGGAACGGGCTCCCACGTTCCCCGAAGAGGGCAAGACGTTCGATCACATCCTGGTCGGGCCGGGACTGACCGCGACCGATGTGGGGGTAGACCCCAGCCACGTGTCGGATCATCTCGCGGTCGCTGCGACGATTCGGCGGCTCTAACGAGCCCTCGTTCGTCCTTCACGGGCTCTTCACGAGCCCGGCGTAGAGTCGCGCTCATGATGAAGCAGGTGCTCGTCGTCGAGGACGAGATGAAGATCGCGCGGGTCGTCCGCGACTACCTGATCGACGCTGGGTTCGACGTGATCGTGGCCTCCGACGGCGAGGCCGCCCTGGCGAGCGCTCGAGGGTCGAAGCCCGACATCGTCGTGCTCGACCTCGGGCTCCCCGGCGTCGACGGCCTCGACGTCGCGAGGGAGCTCCGGGGCTCCTCGCGGGTCCCGATCGTGATGCTCACGGCCCGCGGGGAGGAGACCGACCGGATCGTCGGGCTCGAGCTCGGTGCCGACGACTACGTGGTGAAGCCGTTCAGTCCCAAGGAGCTGGTGGCACGGGTCCGCGCTGTCCTGCGGAGGAGCTCGACGGCCGAGATGCTGCGAGAGCAGCCGATCCGCGTCGCCGACGTGGAGATCGATCCGCAACGGATGCGGGTCACGGCGGGCGGACGACCGGTCGAGCTCACACCGACCGAGTTCCAGCTTCTCGCGACGCTCACGCGCGAACCGGGGCGAGTCTTCACCCGAGGGCACGACGTGATGGAGGCCGCCGATCGCGTCGCCGCCGGCGACTACGAGACGCGCGTCAAGGAGCGCGGATCGGGGGAAGCCCGGCGACTTGGACGAGCCTTCAACGAGATGACCGAACGGCTCGGCACGAACGAGGCTCGGCGGCGACAGCTCCTCGCCGACGTCGCGCACGAGCTGCGGACGCCGTTGTCGGTGATCCGGGCGAACCTCGAAGCCATCCTCGACGGGCTGTATCCGATGGACGAGGTCCAGCTCCAGCGGGTCCTCGAGGAGGCGACCGTGATGTCCCGCCTCCTGGACGATCTGCAGACGTTGTCGACCGCGGAGGCCGGCGCGCTCACGCTGCATCGCGAGCAGATCGCGCCGCAACTCCTGATCGACGCGGCCGTCGGGTCGTTCTCGGCGCAGGCGAGCGAGAAGGGCGTGCGACTCGAGGGACGCGCCGACACCCTTCCCGACATCGACGTAGATCGGCTGCGTATCCACGAGGTGCTCAACAATCTCCTTTCGAACGCGCTCCGTCACACGCCCCGCGGAGGCGAGGTGACCGTAACCGCTGCCGCGACGGACAACGGCATCGAGTTCTCGATCGCCGACACCGGGTCGGGGATCGCGCAGGGGCAGTTGCAGCACGTGTTCGATCGCTTCTCGCGCGCTCCCGACTCACCCGGCGCCGGGCTCGGGCTCGCGATCGCGAAGTCACTCGTCGAGGCACACGGTGGTGACATCCGTGCCGAGAGCAGCGAGGCGGGCACGACGATCTCTTTCGGACTGCCGCGGTAGGGTTCGGGCCGTGGCGGGTATGGGGCTGCCGGAGGTGATCGAAGATGGAGAAATGCGCACACGATCCCTGCCGGTGCCAGGTGACGGAGTCGGGCGCCTACTGTTCGGACCATTGCAGGAGCGTCGCGGCGGCCGGCTCGCGGGCCGAACCGCAGCCCTGCCTGTGCGGTCACCCCGACTGCATGGCCGAGTAGAGGAGGTCGTGGATCCGATGAAGGTGAAGTTCGTCGGCGGACCGCTGGACGGCCGCGAGGAAGAGATCTCGGAGGACAAGCTCGAGGAGGACCATCCGGTCTACTGGCCGGAACGGCCCGACATCGAAGACGACACCGATCCCGATCAGCCTGGGCTCGACGAGGTCGTGGAGTACCTCTACGAGGGGAACGGGCAGGCGAAGTACGTCGGCGGGCAGCTCGAGGGGTCGTAACCTCGGCGGATGCCCGTCGAGATCTATCTGGAGGTCGGGGCCAAGCGTGTGTTCGCGGGGGCTCTCGACTGGCCGGGATGGTCTCGCAGCGCGCGGCACGAGGAGGAGGCGCTCGAGGCACTCCTCGCCTATGGACCCCGGTACACCGGTGTCCTGAAGGGCTCGGTCCGATTCACGCCGCCCGCGAAGACATCGACGTTCGAGATCGTGGAACGGCTGAAGGGTGACGCCACCACCGACTTCGGCGCTCCCTCGATCGCGCCGAAGGCCGACGCCAGATCGATCGACCGGCGATGGGCCGCTCGCCAGGAGAAGATCCTTCGGGCGTGCTGGAAGGCGTTCGACCGCGCGGCGGAGAACGTCACCGGACCGTTGGAGAAGGGGCCACGTGGTGGCGGCCGGGAGGTGGCTGCGATCGTCGCGCACGTCGTCGGGGCGGAGGCGAGCTACGCGCGCATGATCGGCGCCGACACGAAAGGCGTCGACGACGCCACCCGCGACGAGGAGCGGGCACTCGTTCTCTCGAGCCTCGAAGGCGCCGTCACCGAGGGGATCCCCGCGGGTCCTCGCGGCGGGAGGCGGTGGTCGGCCCCCTACTTCGTTCGCAGGGCAGCGTGGCATGTCCTCGATCACGCGTGGGAGATCGAGGATCGCTCCTCAGCGAGCGAATGAGTCCGGCGTGTCCGTGGGCAACGCTCGTCGACGGAACGACCCCAGGGACAAGTGGTCCATCTCGAGCGCCGCGAGGGCTTCGTACCGGCCGGCCGTGAGGTCGGCGACGGGATCGTCGCTCGCCTTCTGCAGCTCGCGGAAGAGCCGGGTCGCAACCGCACGGTTGGCGAGGTAGGCGAGGGCGACCCGGTCGTCGCTCTCGAGCGACTTCCGGATAGCCCGTCGCTCGCGCTCGCGTGACACGCGCGGCGGCACCCACAGAGCGAGGATCGGCAGCGTCGGTCCGAGCGCGAGACCGGCGCCGATCAGCACCGCCAGGCTGTCCACGTCGTCTTCGACAGAGCGCCCATTCTGTGCGGTCTCGCGTCCGATCCCTCGGATCTCCTGTGCGACCGTCGAGAACCCCTCGCCCATGAGTGGCACGTCCGACAACGTGTCGACGGCATCACCCGCGCGCCCGATCGCCTGCCCCGCGTCCTCCAGCCCCTCGCCGACGGCGCTCAGTCGTTCGACGAAGGTGCCGACGGCGATCCCGAGAACGAGCCACGCGATCGTCCACAGCACGACGAGAAGGTCGATAGCCACGATCGATCGCTGAGGCAAGCGTGACTCGATCGATCCGATCATGCGTGGAGACCTTAGCCGCACGCCGTCTGGGGCAAACGCACCCCGCCGGGTAAGCTGAGGTGAGAGGAGACGACACCATGCCGGAAACGTTCGGGAAACGACAGCGCAAAGACGTCAAGGCCAAGAAGGCACAGGCGGCAGAGGAGCGGCGTCTCGCCCGAACCCAGCGCCGCCGGGACCGGGAAGCCGGTCTGATCGAGCCTGGCCCGCCCGTGGCCACGCCGGAGGAGATCGAGGCGCAGATGGGGATCGTGCCGCCCGCGCTCACGGACTGAGCTAGCGCGGGAGGCGCAGGATCTGCTTCGCCGTGAGGCGCACGGTCGTCGGAGCCACGCGGAGCCCGGCGACCCCCACCCTCGCATCGACCCAGCCGGAGTCCTTCAAGATCCCGACGGTGAGGTGCCCATCGGGGTCCTCGTTCACTCGGAAGATCATCCCGGACTCGGTCCGGTAGACACCCGACCCCTGCACGGCTGCCCAATCTAGCGCCTCGGGCCGCCTCCGCGCCCGCGCCGAGGAATAGGCTCGTCTCACCCACGCGTTCGAGAGGAAGACATGCCTGCGATCACGGTCGACGACGTCACCGAGCTGAAGCGGCTCTCCCGGGTCGGGGAGGCGGCCTCGATCCGTCCTGTTCGAGCCGTCGTCGCCGCGCCAGGTGGCTTCGAGGGTGAAGGGTTCCCGGTCCGAAGGGCGTTCGCCGGCGTCGATCTCACCGACCTCGACCCGTTCATCCACATGGATCAGATGGGCGAGGTGGAGTACGCCCCCGGCGAGCCCAAGGGTACGCCGTGGCACCCGCACCGAGGCTTCGAGACCGTCACGTACATGCTGGACGGGATCTTCGAGCATCAGGACTCGAACGGTGGAGGCGGCGTGATCACCAACGGGGACACCCAATGGATGACCGCGGGCGCCGGGATCCTCCATATCGAGAAACCACCGGAGCACCTGGTCGCCAGCGGAGGCCTGTTCCACGGGATCCAGCTCTGGGTCAATCTGCCCAAGGCCGAGAAGTGGACCCCTCCGCGGTACCAGGATCTCCGGGGGAGCGAGGTCACGTTGCTGGCGTCATCGGACGCGGGGGCGCTGGTCCGGGTCATCGCCGGCGACCTCGCGGGCCAGACCGGCCCCGGTCAGACCTACACGCCGATGACCATGGTGCACGCGACCGTGTCGCCGGGCTCGCGGCTCGATCTTCCGTGGCGGCCCGAGTTCAACGCGCTCGCGTACGTGTTGTCGGGCGCGGGGTCCGTCGGCGACGATCGTCGGCCGATCGCGACGGGCCAGCTGGCCGTCTTCGGCGCCGGGGACGTCGTTCGGCTCGACGCGGCCGCCTCTCAGGACTCGCGGACGCCCGTCCTGGAGGTGTTGGTGCTCGGCGGCCGGCCCATACGGGAGCCCGTCGAGTGGTACGGACCGTTCGTGATGAACAGCCGCGACGAGCTCGCGCAGGCGTTCGAGGACTACCAAGCTGGGCGACTGGGGAGCGTCCCGGCGGTGCACCACACGCCGGAGCACGTCGTGGAGTCCTCGGGAGACGCCGGGCCGGACTAGCTGTCCTTGCTCAGACCGATCTGGATCCGCCCGAACATGTCCCGGAAGGTGCCGGCTTCGTCGGCGCTGATGATGCCCCGCTCGAGGCTCCGATCGATCAGAGATTGGGCTTGACGGAAGAAGTCACGCGCTTCGTGATCGGCCGCCAACGCTGACGGCTCGCCCGTCGCGGCCTCGAACCTGGCCGACGCTAGGTCTGAGTGACGACCTTCCTCTTCCGAGATCAGACCCTCCGCGAGCAGCAGTGTCGTCATCGAGACGTTCAGCCATCGTGCGACCAGGCGCCAGCGATCCGGTGAGGGATGCGCCGCCTCCAGCTCCCACAGGCGGTAGGCGGTCCTGGCGACGTCGAGCTCTCGAGCGGCCTGTGACTGACTGATCCCTCGCTCCTCACGATGCGCCTTGAGGCGTTGGGCCAGGGTCGGTTTCCGACGCTTGCGTCCGGTGTCCGGAGGGGCCTCTGTTCCCAGCGTCATCCGCGGACCTCGAGCCCCGGCGTACCGCCGGGGATGCTGATGTCCAGCACGCGGCGTACCTGCGACGACGGGTTGAGTACGATCACCGAGCCGCCCTCTTCGGTCTGGCCCGCGGCCTCGAGGAGTGCACGCAGACCGCTGCTGTCCATGAACGAGACTCCCGAGAAGTCGAGCACGAGGGGGCGGCACTCGAGGACCGCGACCTTGAGCAGCTGACTGAGATCGTCCGCGGTCGCCATGTCGAGCTCGCCCTCGAGGCGGAACCCCTCGTTCGTCGGCGTGATCTGGAGCTGCATCGGGGATTCCCTCTCCTCGGCCTCGGACGGGCGCTCGCCTGTTCAGATGTCAGACGTCTGACAACCACTGATGCACCGTATGCCCCTTCGGCGAAACGCGCAAACCGGAGCGAGAGAGCAGGGCTAGGCTCCCGCCGATGAGCCTCAAGAGAACGGAGCCTGCACGGACCCTGTCGGAGCGAGAGCTGAATCGGGCCCTCCTCGCCCGTCAGCATCTGCTGGAGCCGGCCACCATCACGGTGCCGAAGGCGATCGAGCGCGTGGGGGGTCTTCAGACGCAGTACGCCCCCGCGGCATACGTCGCCCTCCGAACCCGTCTCGAGGGGTTCGAACGCGATGACCTGACTCGAGCACTCGAACGCCGCAGCGTGGTGCAGGCATGGATGATGCGCTCCACGATCCACATGGCATCGAGACGGGACTTCTGGTTGTTCACGGCCGCGATCCGGGAGCAGCGCCGCCGATGGTGGCTCCGTTCGTTCAAAGGGTCGGCGAGCGACGTCGTCTCGGCGGCCGGCAAGACGGAGCGCCTCCTGGCCGACGGACCGAAACGGCGGGCCGAGATCGTGAAGGCGCTCGGCCTCGACAACCCGATCTGGTACGGCGTGAACCTGTGGCTCGACCTCGTGCGCGTGCCTCCGTTCGGGACCTGGGAGCAGCCGCGTGCCGACCTGTTCGGCCTGGCGTCGGACTGGCTCGGCGAGCCGCCTGCGATCACCGAGGCCGAAGGCATCGAGCATCTGGTCAAGCGTTACCTGGGCGCCTTCGGCCCGGCCTCGCCCACCGACGTGGCGAGCTTCACGGGCCTCACCTCAGGCGCGCTCGCCCCCGTGATCGAACCCATGACGCTCCGTCGGTTCCTCGACGAGCGCGGCAAGGAGCTCCTGGACCTGCCCCGCATGCCGCTCCCCGACGGCGAGACGCCGGCTCCCGTCCGTTTCCTCCCCGTGTGGGATGCGACGCTGCTGGTACAGGCTCGCCGCACGCAGATCCTTCCCGAGCGCTACCGGCCGCGCATCTTCAACACGAAGAGCCCGCACTCGTTCCACACGTTCCTCGTCGACGGCCACGTAGCGGGCATCTGGCGACACGACGAGGGGAAGAGCAGGATCGTGCTCGAGCCGTTCGAGCGCCTGTCCAGGGGGACGCGTCGCGCCCTCGACGTCGAGGGCGAGCACATGCGCGAGCTGTACACGTAGGGAGTGCCATGATGTGCGCTCACAGGCCGGAGGAGAGCACACGATGGTGATGACGGTCGAGAGCACCAGCATGGCCGATGGACAGCCGATCCCCGAAACGTATGCGGTCGCCACGCCCACGGCCGACGGCAAGGCCGAGATGGCAGGACGAGACCAGAGCCCCCACCTGCGATGGACGGGCGAGCCGGAAGGGACCCGGTCCTTCGCGATCTCGGTGGTCGATCCCGATGTGCCGGCCGACCGCGACCGGATGGGTGTCGAGGATCTGCCGCTTGGCGACGACGAGGTACGGGTCGAGTTCGCGCACTGGCTCGTCGTGGACATCCCCACCGCCGTCCACGAGCTTCCGGAAGGGGCGGGCGGGGACGGTTTCGTCGCGCACGGGAAGCCCCCGGACCCACCGGCGCAGGGCGGCGTCACCGGCCAGAACGGCTATCGAAGCCTGTTCGAGGGCAACCCGGATCTCGAGGGCACCTACGCCGGGTGGGATGGACCGTACCCGCCGTGGAACGACGAGCAGGTCCACCGATACTTCACGACGGTCTACGCGCTGGACGTCGAGACACTCGGTCTCGAGCCGGGCTTCACCCTCGAGGAGATGCGCACGGCGATGCACGGGCACATCCTCGACGAGGGGCAGATCGTGCCGCTGTACTCACTGCATCCCGACCTGCGGTAGCGGCGGGGGGGATCCCGGAACGGGATCCCCCTCGCGACCGAACGCGGTTCCGGTCTCCTACGGAGCCCGGAACGCCGTCCACGCCTGCTGCATCCGGACCGCCTGGCCCGCGGTGAACTCGAACATGCAGCTGTCCTGTGTGTAGTCCATGAAGTTCGTGATCGGGTCGAGTCCGGCAGCAACACAAGTGTCTCGTCCCTCAGGGCAGTTGAATGCCGGCGAGGCCTCGGGCGCCGTGTCATCGATGAAGTCCCCTCGCCTGCAGCCGCCGTCGAACGTGTGGAACAGGTCGAGCCAATGTCCCACCTCGTGCGTCGCCGTGTCGCCCTCGCTGTAGATCTCGAAGCCCCCGCCGGGCAATGACTGATAGTGGACGACAACGCCGTCCAGCGCGCCGACCTTCGCCGCGTCCTGCGCCAGGTAGGCCCAACCGAGCAGGTTGTGTCCGAGGTTCGCTGTGTAGATGTTCAGGGTCTGGAGACCTCCGACCTTCAGGGCGGACTTCATCGCCTTGTCCGTTCCGGTGGCGAACACCTCGAACCATTTCGCGTTGGTCGTTCGGGTGGTGCCGGCGAGCGCGAACTGGAATCCGGTCGCCGCGCCGCCGGTCGCGCCGCTGAACGAGCGGTTGAGGACGCTTATCTGGTCGCGGATCCACCGGTCGGGGATGTTCCCGCCGGCAACCGTCGTGTCCTCACGGATCACGTGGACGTATGTCTGGATGGTGATGGTGTCGCCTGCCGCAGCCGCCGCTTCCGCTCGCGCGGCCAGCTTCGGGTGCTTCGCGATCCAGCCTGACAGCCGGTCCACCTTCGGCGCCTCCACGAGGTCGCGCAGGCGACCCTCGGGGCCGGGATGATCGTGCCGTTCGATACAGACGCCGGCGTCGACCTTGGCCGCTTGGGCCATAGGCACGAAGCCGACGATGAGCACGCTCGCGGCCGCAGCCGCCAGCAAGATGCGTTTGAAGCTCATCGGGGGGTCCACCCTCCAGGGGTGTCCGAAGCAGGACGGCGAGCGTACCGAGGGAGCAACCCCGCCGGCCATCCGTCGGAAGTCCTATCCGCCCCGGCCCGTAGAGTTGAGTGATGGTGACCCCTTCGATCGGCGACCCGGCGCCCGACTTCGCGCTCCTCGATCAGCACGGTGGAACGGTGCGCCTCGAGGACTACCGTGGCCGGAAGCTTCTCCTGTACTTCTACCCGGAGGCGGACACCTCCGGGTGCACCGTCCAGTCGTGCGACCTGCGCGACCATCGACAAGATCTCGAGGGGATCGGTCTCGACGTGGTCGGCATCTCACCGGACGCGCCGGCGAAGCAGCTCGCGTTCGACGAGAAGTACGGGCTGGGCTTCCCTCTGCTCGCCGACCAGGATCACGCGGTCTCGACGGCATGGGGAGCGTGGGCGGAACGCCATCGCGGCGCCCACGCGTTCATGGGGATCGTGCGATCCTCGTTCCTCGTGGACGAAGAGGGACGGATCGAGCAGGTGTGGTCCCCGGTGAAGCCCGAGGACACGGTCCCGAACGCGTTGGCCGCCGCGGCTGCGTAGGCCGCCTGCCGTGTAGGTCGGGCTACTCCTCGCGACGCTCGAGCACCACGACCGGGATCTTCCGGATGCCGTTCGTCTTCACCTCGTACTCGGCGAAGGCCGGCCTGCGAGCGACCTGGCGAGAGTAGAGGTGGTCGCGCTCGGGCTCTTGTCGCAGGATCTTGATCGCGCGCACGGGGATCGTCTCCGTGCCCACCTCGATCGTGGCATCCGGGTCGGCCGCGAGATTGCGCACCCAGTCGGGATCGGCCGACGCGCCCCCCATCGAGCCGAAGACTGCCCATCGGTCACCGTCCGGTAGGTACACCAGGGGCGTGACGTGCTCCTTGCCCGTCCTGCGTCCCTTCGTGTGCAGGAGCAGCATCGTGGCACCCTCGAACCCGCCGCCGACCTTGCCCTCGTGACTCCGGAATTCCTCGATGATGTTCGCGTTCCGGTTGGCCATGGAGGCGAACCCTCCCGCCCTAGCAGTCGACCGCAGCGGCGATCGCCCGGCAGAGCTCGCGATGGCGATCCGGGGCGAGGGCGCCCATGCGGCGGACGAGCATCGCCTTCGGGAACGTGTGCACGGCATCCATCGAGGCTACCGACGCGACCGGCAGCCCCTCGGCGATGCCGAGCGGGACCTCCGAAGGGATGTGGCGGATCGTACGGCTGATGGGCGCGACCAACACCGTTCGAAGCACCGGGATGGCCTCGTCCCTCGTGAGGATCAGGAAGGGTCGGCCCTTGGGATCGGCTTCGCCCCACCAGATCTCTCCTCGGCCGATGCTCATGTCACCATGGCTCCTCGTCGATGGAGCGGATGGCCACTTCGTGCGCCGCGGCCACATCTGCGTCCTCTTGCGGCATGCGTCGATAGCCCTCCACGATCCGACGGCCCACCTCGGCGCGGCGTTCGGCGTCGATGAGGGCTTCCAGGGCCGACCGGACCGCTTCGGCCTTGGTCTCGAATCGACCCGTCGCCACGAGGGACTCGAGCTCGCCGGCGAGGACGTCTGGTATACGAATCGCAATCTGTATCGACATATAGATAGCATACCGTCCAACCTGGGTACCGTCGGTCCATGACCGACATCGTGGAGCTGCTCCGGGCCGCGCCGCTGATCGACGGTCACAACGATCTGCTCTGGGCGTTGCGGAAGGCGCGGGAGGACGGGCAGGACGAGGCGGACCTGACGACCTCCGCCCCCCAGTTCCACACGGATCTCCCGCGCCTGGAGGCGGGCGGGCTCCGAGGTCAGTTCTGGTCCGTGTACGTCCCCTCGGATCTGCCGACGGACCAGGCCGTCGTCCAGACCCTCGAGCAGGTCGATGCGTTCCTGCAGCTGCTCCGGGCGCATCCGGACCGGCTCGAGCTGGCGCGCACGGCCGACGACGTCGAGCGGATCGCGGCGGACGGGAAGGTGGCCTCGATGATCGGGGTCGAGGGCGGACACTCGATCGGCGGCTCGCTCGGCACCTTACGGGTCCTCGCGGAGCTGGGCGCCCGTTACCTGACGCTGACGCACAACGACGACACCGCGTGGGCGGATTCCGGGACGGGGCTCGGCAGCAACGGAGGGTTGGCCGAGTTCGGTGAGGAGGTGGTCCGCGAGCTGAACCGGCTCGGGGTGCTGGTCGATCTCTCCCACGTGTCCGCCGACACCATGCGCCGGGCGATCGAGGTCTCTTCGGCGCCGGTGATCTTCTCGCACTCCAACGCGCGCGCGCTCTGCGACGTCCCGCGCAACGTGCCCGACGACGTGATCGGGGTCCTCGGCCGCACGGGCGGCGTGATGATGGCGACGTTCGTGCCGTGGTTCCTCAACGCCGAGGGCGCGAAGGCGAACGCCGCCGAATGGAAGGAGATCCGCCGGTTGAAGGAGCAGTACGCCGACGATCCCGACGCGCTGCGGGCCGCCGTGGAGGAGTTGGAGAAAACACTGCCGACGCCGCCGAGCTCGGTGACCGACGTGGCGGATCACATCGACCACATCCGCGACGTCGCGGGGATCGATCACATCGGGGTCGGGAGTGACTTCGACGGGCTGCCGGCGATGCCCGACGGGCTCGAGGACGTGTCGAAGTATCCCACGCTGTTCGCCGAGCTCGCCGACCGGGGCTACGCGGACGAGGACCTCAGCAAGATCGCCGGCCAGAACGTGCTCCGCGTGATGCGCGACGCGGAGCGCGTGAGCGCCTCGTGATGGACGCGCTCGAGCACCGCGGCGAGTGGATCACGTTCGACTGTCGTCTCACGCGCACGCGCGATCGCCGCGACCGCCGGAAGTCGGTACGAGGACGCCGAGATGCACTTCCGGGCGGCGCTCCGAGCCGCCGAGGATCTGTCCCTGCGGCTCGAGCGCGCGGACGTGCAGCGCCTCTGCGCGGGCATGCTGATCGACCGGAAGGAGTCGGGCGAAACGGCTCGGATACGGGAGCTTCTCGAGGGCGCCGCCGGCGAGTATTCGGTCATAAGGCATGGCCGGCTTCGAGATGCTCACCAGGTGATGACCGACGGTCACGGGCTGACGAAGACCGGTCCCGAAGAGGGGCCAGAGGGGCAGCCGAACAGATGGACCGACGGCGAGTGGACCCTCGGCGCCTTGCGGCGTACGGTAAAGCCGTGAAAGGTCTGGCCCTGGTTCTCATTGGCATCTTCCTCCTCAACCTGCTGGTTGCGGTCTGGCTGGTCATCCTTGCGCTTCTCGACCGATACCACCAGCGGGAGGCCGCCAGGGAGATCGAGGACCTCGAGCGCTCGTTCGCCTTGGCGTCGGAGGGATCGGATGTCCTGGCCACTCGTCGGCTCGGTGGTGGTCGCCGCTCGACTGCCGTCCGCGATCGGATCCGGAGCCCACACCGCGCGATCGTCGGCCGTGGGTCCCCCGGACTCCCGCGGCTGGTCAGCAGGGCAGGGGTCAGCCTCGGCCTGGCTGCACTAACCCTTTGCGTGGCGATCGCCGTCCCCGATCTTGGTGGCCGACAGGGCGTCACGTCGGCGGATGGCCCGTCGAGCGTTGTATTCCCGCCGGCGGAGGAGGGGCCGTCGCATCGGGGAGCGCGACCTTCTTCCGACGCCCCCGATCCTCGTGAGGTCGCTCTTCCAAGGGAAAGCCGCTCGCAGGACGTTCCGTCGACCACCCACCCCCCCTCGATGGTTCCATACACGACCACCGACACAGATTTCGAAGGTCGAACGGTTCCCGGCCGCGTCGTGGCGAACTCTCGTTCTGCGACCGCGATCACCCTCGTTTGGGCGACGGTACGCGGCGCGACGGCTTATCAGGTCGAGCGCCGGGCTGAGCAACCCCAGGATATCTGGCAATCGATCGCGACGGTCGAGCAGGGCACGACCTACATCGACACCGGTCTCGAAGCTGATACGACCTATTACTATCGCGTCGCCGCGGAGATCGAGGAAGTTCTCGCGCTGCCCTCCGATGTCGTGTCGGCGACCACCTCGATCGCGCCACCGACCGCGACGAGCTTGACCGTGAACGAGACGGGGACCACGATCGAGCTCACGTGGTTGGACGTCGCCGACGAGACGGGGTACCGGATCGAGCGGTCGCTCCATGGGACCGGTGAATGGATCTCGATCGGGACGACGGGGCAGGACGTGACGGTGTATGTGGACGATGCCCTTTCCCCGGGGGTGAATTACGAGTATCGGATCGTGACGACGAACGCCAGCGGCGAATCGGCTCCATCGAACGTCGTCTCGGTGAAGATCAATGGCCCAGCGTCGCCATCTACCGGCGAGTCTCCTGGGTCCGGGAATGGTTCCGCATCGATCGAGAACACAACGACATCCCCCGCGAGCGAAGAGACCCCCGCGAGCGAAGACACCCCCGCGACCGAAGAGACATCCACCGAAGAGAGCCCCTAGCGTTCGCTCGGCCGATGGCAGGTCCTCTCCGAATCCCTCGGGCGGTGGAGATCCCTGCGAAGGAGCTGCGCTGGCGATTCAGCCGCTCCTCGGGTCCCGGCGGTCAGTCCGTGAACACCGCCGACTCCCGGGTACAACTGGGTCTCGACCTCACCTCGACGACCGCCCTCGGGCCGGCTCAGAGGAAGAGGGCGCTCCAACGTCTCGGCGACCGGCTCGTCGACGGGGTGCTGACCGTCACGGCGCAGGAGGAACGGTCGCAGATCCGCAACCGTGAGCTCGCCCTCGAGAGGCTCCAAGAGATCCTCGCGGAGGCGATCGCGCCGCCTCCCAGGAAGCGCCGCCCCACCGAGCCGAGCAAACGAGCGGTGGACAGGAGGATCGCCACGAAGAAGCGACGCGGCCGTACGAAGATGCTCCGCCGCGTCGACGAGGAGTAGCCTCCCATCCCGAAGGAGAGGAGGATCGTGGCCGATCAACGAGGCGAAGATCTATCGGTCGTGGGGCAGGGCGCACGTATCGAGGGCACGCTCCACTCGAGCGGTTCGCTTCGCATCCACGGTCATCTCACCGGTGAGATCGCGGTCGACGGCGACGTCTCGGTCGCCGCGGGAAGCGACGTTCGAGCCGACATCAGCGCCCGCAGCATCAGCCTCGCAGGGCGGGTCAAGGGGAACCTCACGGCGCCGGGTGAGGTCGTGCTCCCCTCTCAGAGTCGGGTCGAGGGGGACGTCCGTGCCCAGAGCGTGACCGTTCACGGCACGGTCCAGGGAGATGTCGTCGCCGAGCAAGGCATCAAGCTCGGGAGGGAGGCTCGCGTGCAGGGAGACGTGACCTGCCGAACGCTCGCGATCGAGGAAGGCGCGTTCTTCGCGGGCCGCTCGAACATGTCCGACCACCCGCCCGGCCAGGCGTAGGACTCAGCGGTCGACGGCGATCCTCACGGTCGTCCCTTCGCCGTTCGCACCGATCGCGAACGAATCGGAGAGCTGCCGAGCGATCCATAAGCCCATGCCCGCGGACGCGTACTGCTTGGGCGGCACCAGACCGGCGAGCGGGTCGTCCAGGCCTCCGCCCTGATCCGTCACCTCGCAGACGACACCATCCGGGGTGACCCACACCGCCACCTTCCCGCCGCCCCGCCGGCGTGGCGAACCGTGTTGCCGGCGAGCTCGCTCACGGCGAGAACGAGCTCCTCCACCCTCGCGTGAGGCAGCGCGGCCTCCATCCCGAGAGCCCGCACGGCCTGGCGCAAGTCGCCCAGGCTCTCCTCGATCTCGAGCTCGAGCGACGGCGGTCCCGTCACCGCGCGGCCCGGCTCGACGATCTCGCGGAGCAGCCGGGCGGGGATCTCGTAGCGGTCGCTCGCGCGGCGCGTCGAGTCCCACACCGTCGGATGCGTTCGCCAGGCCTGGTCGATCACCGCGGGAGGGAGGGCACGCACGTCGTACGGACACACGATCCAGGCGGGTGAGCTCTCGAAGATCGCGTTGAGGGCCGACTCGTAGCGCGTCCACGACGTCTGCAGATCCTCCGTCGCGCCGAACCGGACCTCACCGACGATCCGGGTGAAGGTGATACCGGTGTCGACGGCCTCGGCGAGCACGCGCTGCCACGCCGCGATCGTCTGCACGGGATGGACGTACATCTCGTCGGCGGAGAGGAAGGAGATCGAACGCTCGTAGGTCCCGAGCGCATCGCGCAACTGGGTGATGTGCGGGGACGTCGTCGCAACGACCGTTCCGTCCTCGTTCTCGAGCCCTTCGCGCAACCACGGCACGAGGGCGGTCATCAACTCCTCGTCGGAACCGTAGATCAGCGCGTCGTGTTCGAGTCCCTGATCCATGCGCGATCCCCTGCTATCGCCGTGGCCCGAGTCTAGGTTCGGCTCACGAAGAACGGCAACGACGCTGCAGCTCAAGCGGTTACGCTGAGCTCGCTACGGGAAGGAGTCCGATATGGAGACCTCCGAGAAGCTTCCGCACGGCGCCGTCGAAGCGTCCGACTTGGCAGAGCTCGCGCGATCGTCGGGCCCGTTCCTCTCGCTCTACCTCAACACCGAACCAGACGTGGAGAACGCGTCGCAGCGGTCGCAGGCGCGCTGGAAGACGAAGCGCTCGGAGCTCGAGACGCAGGACGTCCCGGTTGCTCTCCTCGATGAGATCGAGGGGCTCGTCCCCGAGGCTCACCTCGAGGGGAACAGCCTCGCCGTGATCGGGGGCGTCGAGCAGATCGTCCACACCGAACACGGTCCAGCCGAAAGCCCGAACGACGAAGCGACCTGGGGTCCGCTTCCTCGACTGCTTCCGATCATCCGATGGCGTCAGTCCGAGCCTCCGTACGTGGTGGTACAGATCGACAGGAGGGGCGCGGACCTCTTCGGCGTCCGCCGCGGCTCGCCCGAGCTCCACGCGGAGATCGAGGGCGACCACAACGAGATCCGCAAGGTCCAGGCCGGTGGCTGGTCGCAGCGGCGCTACCAGCAGCGCGCGGAGGACAGCTGGGAACAGAACGCCGAGCAGGTGGCCGCGGCGGTGGAACGGCTCGTCCTCCAGGTACAGCCGGTGTTCGTCGCGGTGGTTGGCGACGTCCGCGCTGTCGGGCTCCTGCGGGAGTCGCTACCGAAGGAGGTCGACGCGCTCGTCCACGTGATCGAGAAGGAGATCCCGAGGAAGCTCGAGGAGGACGATCCCGTCCCGGAGGATGTGTGGGCGCTGGTCCAGCAGCACGTGCGCGAGACGGGCGAGGGACTGCTCGCGCGGTTCGAGGAGGAGCGGGGCCAAAAGGACAAGGCGGTCGAAGGAGCGGCGGGGACGGCCCGAGCCCTCGCGCGTGCGCAGGTCGCGGTCCTGCTGGTCGCGGACGAGGGCGACGAGGAGGCTCAGCTCTGGTTCGGTCCGGATCCGGCGCTGCTGGCGACCTCCGAGCAGGAGCTGAAGGACCTCGGCGTGGACTCGCCCGAGGAGGAGCCCGCGCGCGACGTGCTGGTCCGCGCGGCGCTTGGCACGGGTGCCGGGATCCGCGTGCTCGAGGGTGCTCCCGCGCTCCACGACGGTGTCGGCGCTCTCCTCCGCTGGTCCACCGGTTGAGGCTGTCTACTCAGAACGGAGGAGTCGGCTCGGCAGCCGGCCGCGCTCGCCGACGAGGGCGCTCCACCGCTTCGGCCCGGGTCGAGCGAGGGACGCAGGCACCGTTCGGAGCGTGAAGTCTTCCGGCGAGATCGACCGGAGCTCGTCGGCGGTGACGGGGAACGACACGGTGGCGTCGTCTCGGGCTCGAGGTGAATACGGCGCCACGATCGTCGCGCCCGTGCCGTTCCGGGAGGGATCCAGCATCACCCGTCCTTCACGGCGAACCTTCCGGAACGCATCGGTTACGAGGTCGGGCCTGCGCCCGACGACGATCGCGGTAAGGCTCGCGACGCGCCACGGAGCGCCGACTGGTCCACCCGCCGTTCGATCGGCGCAACGATATGCAGACCCTTCCCTCCGGTCGTCTTGATGCCGCTCGGCAGGCCCAGGTCGTGGAGAACCTCCAGGACCAGGAACGCGACCTCCACCGCCATCTCGAACTGGTCCTCCGGAGGATCGATGTCCATCACCATGAGGTCGGGACGATCGAGGCGATCTCGCCGCACCGGCGCGGAGTGGAACTCCAACACGGCCTGGTTCCCGAGCCACGTGAGCGTGGGAAGGTCCTGGCACACCACGTAGTCGACATCTCGTTTGGCGCTCGGCGCCGGGATGCGGGTCGTCATGACCCACGCGGGCGCGTACGTGGGAGCGGCCTTCTGGAAGTACCGCTCCCCGGTCACGCCGTCGGGAGCTCGAACCATCGTGAGCGGCCGATCGCGCAACCAGGGGAGCATGTTCGGCGAGACCGATCGCAGGTACTCCGCGTATGCCTGCTTGGTCACCGGGATGTCCGGCCACAGCTCCTTGTCGGGCCGGGAGATCGTGACCGCGCGCGAGGGCGCCCTGCGGCCCGCCGACGTCTCACTCATCGCGACACGGTACCGGGACCTCCTCGGAGTGGCGTGAGTACATCTTCTTCGGCTGTTCCTCTTGCTGGCCGCCGCCCTGCTCCGGCTCGCCTGCATGTCACCCTCCCTCCGGTGGTGACCGATGGATCCCCCCTCTTGGCACCGGCAAACGGCGTTGCCTCGAGTCCCCTATGAACCGCTGCCGCCCCCAGGGCATAATCCGCCCATGGTCGAGGAGGACCTGCCGGCCGGGGGTAGCGTCGGCACCGATGGCGCTCACATCCGGACGTTCCTGATCGCGGACGTTCGCGGATACACGGTCTTCACTCAGGAGCGCGGGGACGAGGCGGCCGCGGAGCTCGCAGGCAAGTTCGCAACCGTTGCGCGCGAAGGCGTCGAGGCCCGCGGCGGCACCGTCGTCGAGCTGCGCGGCGACGAGGCCCTTGCGGTGTTCGACTCGGCTCGGCAAGCGATCCGAGCGGCGGTCGAGCTGCAGCGGAGGTTCGTAGACGAGACCGTGGCGAACCCGACACTCCCGCTCGCCGTTGGGATCGGCCTTGACGCCGGCGAGGCCGTGGCCGTCCAGGGCGGCTACCGGGGCGGCGCGCTCAACCTCGCGGCCCGGCTCTGCGGCATCGCCGCTCCCGCTGAGATCCTCGCCAGCCCGGCCGTCACGCACCTCGCGAGGAAGGTCGACGGCGTCGCTTACGTGGATCGAGGGTCGGTCAGTCTCAAGGGCCTCGCCGATCCCGTGCAGGTGATCAGGCTGCGGGCGGAGGCTGACGACGCGGCGGAGGACATGGCGTTCCGCCGGGCGCTCGGCTCGTCCGCCGCCCGGCTTACCCCAGCGGTTCCCGGTGCCATGACCGCGAATCCCTACAAAGGCCTCCGCGCGTTCGAGGAGGGCGATGCGCAGGACTTCTTCGGCCGGGAAGAGCTCGTCGAGGAGCTCATCAAACGGCTGGGCCACACCCGGTTCCTCGCCGTCGTAGGCCCGAGCGGGAGCGGGAAGTCCTCGGTCGTGCGAGCCGGGCTGATCCCCGCGATCCGGCGCGGCGCGATCGCCGGCTCGGAGGGCTGGCACATCGCGGACATGTTCCCGGGCGGCCACCCGTTGGACGGGCTCGAGGCGGCGCTCCTTCGCGCCGCGCCGGATCCACCGGCGAGCCTCATGGAGCAGCTCGAGCGCGATGAGCACGGACTGCACCGCGCCGTCCTTCGGCTCCTCCCGTCCGACGGGAGCGAACTCGTCCTCGTGATCGATCAGTTCGAAGAGGTGTTCACGCTCGTGGAGGACGAGGCAGCGCGGACCCACTTCCTCGGGAGCCTCGAGGCCGCCGCCACCGACCCACGGAGTCGCCTGCGCGTGGTCGTCACCCTGCGGGCCGACTTCTACGACCGACCGCTGCTCTACCGGGGGTTCGCCGAGCTGTTCAAGTCCCGGGTCGAGGCGGTGATCCCGCTCTCGGCCGAGGAGCTCGAGCGGGCGATCTCCGGTCCGGCGAAGCGCGTGGACGTCTCGCTGGAGCCGGGGCTCGTGGCCGCGATGCTGGCCGACGTCGCCGAGGAGCCCGGAGCGCTCCCGTTGATGGAGTACGCCCTCACGGAGCTCTTCGAAAGACGCGACGGCCGGGTCCTGTTCCTCGAGGCGTACCGGGAGATCGGCGGCGTGTCCGGAGCGCTCGGGCGAAGAGCCGAGGAGCTCTATGCCGAGCACGACGACGACGGCCAGGAAGCAGCCCGGCAGCTGTTCCTCCGCCTGGTCGCCCTCGGGGAGGGGACCGAGGACACGAGGCGGCGGGTGCCGCGCTCGGAGGTCGCCTCGTTAGACGTCGACCAGCAGGCGATGGCGACCGTCCTCGACACGTTCGGGGCGTCGCGGCAGCTGTCGTTCGACCGAGACGCCCGCACCGGCGCCCCGATGATCGAGCTCGCGCACGAGGCCATGCTCACGGCCTGGCCACGCTTGCACCGCTGGATCGACGATGCGCGTGAGGATCTTCGGTCGGAGCGGCGGGTGGCCGCGGCCGCGCGCGACTGGATCGAGGCCGACCGCGATCCCTCGTTCCTGTTGGGCGGCTCGCGGCTGGAGCAGGCGGAGGCGTGGCAGGAGGGATCGGGGATCGCCGCCACGCCCGAGGAACGGGAGTACCTCGACGCGTCGCGCGCGGAGCGGGACCGAAGGACGGCCGACGAGGAGGCTCGCCGCGCCCATGAAGAGGAGCTCGAACGCCGATCGTTCCGGCGGCTCCGCGCCCTCGTCGCGGTGCTCGGGATCGCCGCGCTCGTCGCCATCGGCCTCACCGTGTTCGCCACGAGCGAACGTGGACGCGCGGAACAGGAGCGACGGAACGCCACCTCGCGCGAGCTCGCAGCGGCCTCCGTCGCGAACCTCGACGTCGATCCCCAGCGCAGCATCCTCCTCGCCCTGGAGGCGATCGATCTGACGCGGAACGCCGACGGCAGCGTGCTTCCGGAGGCCGAGGAGGCGCTGCACCGCGCGGTGGTCGCCTCGCGCGTCGCGCTGACCGTGCCGGACGTCGGCGGGACCGTGGACTGGAGCGCGGGCGGGGTGTTCGTCACGGAGGGACTCGAGAACACCGGCACGATCGACCTCCGGGACGCGTCGACGGGCGAGCGTGTGCGGACGTGGCACGGGCACGAGATCGACGTGAACGACGTCCGCTTCTCCGAGGACGGCTCGCTGCTTGCGACAGCCGGCGACGACGGTCGGTTGCGCATCTGGGACCCGGGGAGCGGCGAGCCGATCTCGACCGTCCGCGGCGAGGGCGGTGTGGTCGGACAGTCGTTCGACGCCGACGGAGCGCTCGTCGCGGCGTCGTGGCCCGACGAGGGCGTGGTCCGGATCGCGGATCCCACCAGCGGCACGTTGGTCCGCACCGTCGACGGCCTGGACCGAGGACCGTGGGACACGGCGCTCAGTCCCGACGGGCGGCGGGTCCTGGTCGGGATGATCGGCTGGGACGAGGCCCGCATCTTCGACGTCGGCACGGGCGACCTCGTCTACGTGCTCCCGAAGCATCGGTATTCGGTCAACACCGTGTCGTGGAGCCCCGACGGGCGATGGATCGCGACGGGCGCCGGCGACTCGTCGATCCGGGTGTGGAACGCGGCGACCGGGGAACTCGAGGAGCGGCTCGTCGGACACACCGGCATCGTGAACACCGTCGACTGGGCACCGGACTCGCGCAGGCTCGTCTCCGGCGGCAGCGACGGCACCGCGCGCGTGTGGGAGTTCGAGGAGCACCGGACGGGTCAGGGCATCGAGGTCGAGGGGAGGGCGATGTTCACACTGGCCGCGCAGGAGACGCAATCGGCGCTGTTCGCGGTCTTCTCGCCCGACGGGCAGCGGGTCCTCACCGGTGACGTCGAGATCAGCGCGATCCAGATCTGGGATCTGTCGGTGCACGGTGACGAGGAGGTCGTGAACCTCCCCACCGACTACCTCGCGCCGGTCGACGTCGCGTTCCTCCCCGACGGCCGCGTCGTCGCTTCGCATGAGGACGGTGCCGCGTCGATCTGGGAGGTTGACGGCACGGGGGCGACGAGCCTCGGGCCCGGCGGCGGACCCGAGGAGCCGGTCTGGAGGATCGCCGTCGATCGTGACGGCACGCGAGTGGCGACGGTCCGGAACTTCGGCGGCACCGTCTCGGCGTGGGACCCGGACAGCGGGGATCGCGTGTTCGAGACCGTCGTCGTGCCGCACGACGCGATCTCCTCGATCGACTGGAGCCCCGACGGGCAGCACCTGGCCGTAGGCAGCTTCGACGGCAGCCTGACGATCCTCGACAGCCGCGGGAAGAGGGCTCAGGTCGTCTACGAACCGGAGCCCCACACCGTCGAGTGGCTCGCGTTCTCCCCGGACGGTCGCATGGTCGCCACCGGGACGTTGAACCAGAAGAACCCGGACACGAGCCGCGTGTCGATCTGGGATTGGGAGCGGGGCGAGATCGTCGACACCCTCGACGTCGTCGGTGCGTCGGCGCTCGCCTTCGATCCGACGGGGTCGACGATCGTCGCCGGGCTCTTCGACGGCAGCGTCGAGATCCGCGACGTGGCGACCGGTGAGCGCCTCCGCCGGTTCGGGGCCCATGCCGGCAGGGTGCAGGACATCGCGTTCAGCTCGGACGGCAAGCGGATCGCGACCGCCGGGGAGGACGCAACCGTCGCGATCTTCGATGCACGGACCGGACGGCGCGAGCTGGTACTTCGCGGCCACGGGCTCCTCGTGACGGGAGTCGACTTCAGCCCCGACGGGAAGCGGTTGGTGTCGACGGCTCCGGACGGCGTCGCCCGCGTGTGGACGCTGAACCTCGACGAGCTGATCGATATCGCGCGGTCGGAACTGACGAGGGGGCTCACCGACGACGAGTGTCGCCAATACCTGCGCCTCCAGGACGGGTGCGCCTGAACCGGCCCTGACTGAAAGGCCGGGACCAGCGAAGCCGTTTCGCGGCCGCGCGCATCATGCCCGGGTTACCCTGACCCTCGATGACCGCTCAAGGGGACGGCATGCACTGCCCGCGGTGCGGCAACGAGAACGCGGCCGGACAGCGGTTCTGCGGTGAGTGTGGCAACGCCCTTGCCTCGCTCTGCGTGTCGTGCGGTGCCTCCAACTCCCCTGGCCAGCGGTTCTGTGGACAGTGCGGGACGCCGCTCACGTCGACCGCGGACACCGGCGCCCCGGACGCAGATCGGCGAGACGCGCCCACCACCGAGCGCCGCCTCGTCTCGGTCCTGTTCGCCGACCTGGTGGGCTTCACGACGCTCTCCGAGTCGCGGGATCCCGAGGAGGTCCGCGAGCTTCTGTCCCGCTACTTCGACGAGAGCCGTCGGGTGGTGGAGCGATACGGCGGCGTGGTCGAGAAGTTCATCGGCGACGCCGTGATGGCGCTCTGGGGCTCGCCGATCGCGCACGAGGACGACGCGGAGCGCGCGGTTCGCGCGGCGCTCGAGCTCACCGCGCTGGTGAAGAACCTGGGCGAAGAACAAGGCGCGCCCGACCTCCGCGCGCGGGCCGGGGTCCTGACCGGCGAGGCCGCCGTTTCGCTCGGGGCCGAACACGAGGGCATGGTGGCCGGCGACCTCGTGAACACCGCTTCGAGGATCCAGTCCGTCGCGACGCCCGGCTCGGTTCTCGTCGGCGAGTCGACGATGCGGACGACCGAGGAGACGATCGCCTACGAACCGGCCGGCTCCTTCGAGCTCAAGGGGAAGGAAGCCCCGGTGGAGTTGTACCGGGCGTCCCGCGTCGTCGGGCTCCGGAGGGCTGCGACCAGGTCCACCGCCCTGGAGCCGACCTTCACCGGCCGCGACCGCGAGCTCCGGATGATCAAGGAACTGTTCCACGACTCCGCCGATCACGGGAAGGTGCACCTGGTCTCCGTACTGGGGGTCGCGGGGATCGGGAAGTCGCGACTCACCTGGGAGTTCAACAAGTACATCGACGGGCTCGCGGAAGACGTGTGGTGGCATCAGGGCCGTTGTCTCGCGTACGGGGAGGGCGTCGCGTTCTGGGCGCTCGCGGAGATGGTGCGCGGCCGCGCCGGCATCCTGGAGGACGAGGAGTCCGCGTCGGCGCTCGCGAAGCTCACCGGGTCGATCAGGAAACACATCCCGGACGAGGCGGAGCGGCGATTCGTCGGGCCGCGCCTCGCGCACCTCCTCGGTCTCGAGGAAGCGGGCGCCGGGGACCAGGAGAACCTGTTCGCCGCATGCCGGATCTTCTTCGAGCGGATCGCCGACCAGGGGCCGTCCGTGATGGTGTTCGAGGACATCCACTGGGCCGACAGCGCGCTCCTGGACTTCATCGAGTATCTGGTCGACTGGTCGCGCGACCGTCCCATCTTCGTGGTGACGCTCGCACGACCCGAGCTCTCCGAACGCAGGCCCGGATGGGGCAGCGGGACGCGGAACTTCACCTCGATCTTCCTCGAGCCACTGCCGACCGAGCAGATGGACTCCCTGCTCCGCGATCCCATCCCCGGGCTCCCCGAGGACGTCCGGGCGCGGATCCTCGAGCGCGCCGAGGGGATCCCCTTCTACGCCGTGGAGACGGTCCGGATGCTGATCGACCGAGGGATCCTCGTCCGGGAGAACGGCGCGTTCCGGCTCGAGGGCTCCGTGGACACCATCGAGGTGCCCGAGTCGCTCCAGGCGCTGATCGCCGCTCGGCTGGACGGTCTCGACCCACCTGAGCGGCGAGTGCTCCAGGACGCCGCCGTCCTGGGACGGACGTTCACCCGGCAGGGTCTGGCGGCGATCACGGGGCTCATGGAGGACGAGGTCGCGACGCTCCTCGGCTCGCTGGTCCGCAAGGAAGTGCTCTCGATCTCGATCGACCCGCTGATGTCGGATCGCGGCCAGTACGGGTTCCTCCAGGACCTCGTGAAGAAGGTCGCCTACGACACGATGTCGAAGCGGGAACGCAAGTCACGGCACCTGGCGGCTGCCTCCTACCTCCGATCCGTCGCCGACGAAGACGAGATCGTCGAGGTCGTCGCTTCTCATTACCTCGATGCGTACCTCGCCGCTCCCGATGACGACGATGCGGGAGCGATCAAGGCCGATGCGCTCGAGACCCTCGAGAAGGCGAGCGAGCGAGCGGCGTCGCTCGGGGCCAACGAGGAGGCACAGCGGTACGCCGAGCGCGCGATCGAACTGAGCGACGACCCGACCACGACCGCGGAGCTTCACGAGCGCGCCGGGGCACTCGCGGCGGAGCGAGTGGACACGATCGCCGCCGAACACTTCAAGCGCTCGATCGAGATATTCGAATCCCAGGGTGCGACGCATCCCGCGGCTCGCGTGTCGGCGCGGCTGGCCGAGCGGATGTGGGACGGAGGGCGACTCCAGGAGGCGCTCGAGGTGATGGATCGCGCGTTCGAGGTCCTCGCGGCGGAGGCGCAGGACAAGGATCTCGCGGCGCTCGCGGCCCAACTCGGCCGCTTCACGTTCTTCGCCGGCGATCCCGAGCACGCGGACGAGCGGATCGAGAAGGCGCTGCAGATCGCGGAAGCCCTCGATCTCCCGGAGGTCCTCTCACAGGCGATGACGACGAAGGGGCTGATCCTCTACTCCCGCGATCGACCGAAGGAGGGCATGTCGCTGCTCATGACCGCCCTCGACATCGCCCTCGAGCACGACAAGCCGTCGGCGGCGCTCCGTGCCTACAACAACCTGGCCGATCTCACCCAGAACGCCGACCGGTATGCGGAGGCGACCCGGTTCGTCGACGAGGGTCTCGATCTGGCGAGGCGGGTCGGGAACCGCTACTGGGAATCGATCCTGCTCGGGTTCGCCTATCCGCGATTCGCGATGGGTCGGTGGGACGAAGCCGTCGCGATGATGGGCGAGCTCCCAGCCGATTGGTTCTCTCATCTGCGCGCGGCCTTCTGCCAGGGGTACGTCGCGACCGGCGTGATGCTGAAGGTTCATCGCGGCGACCTGGAGGGCGCGGCCATCCATCTCGAGCGGTTCACCGTGCTGGAGACGTCCGCCGATCTCCAGGAGAGGACCGAGTACATGATCGCGAGGGCGGATCTCCTCCTCGCGCAGGGGGACGCATCGGGGGCCCTTCGCAGTGCCGAGGAAGCGATGGAAGGCCAACGATCCCTGTCGCTCGGAGACCATCGTGTGAAGGAGTCGGTCGTGACGGCCGTGGAGGCGGCGTTGCTGCTGGGGGATCTCTCGAAAGCCGAAGCGCTCCTCGACGTCTTCCG
>JBPCPX010000015.1:0-5355 GCA_050998695.1 Actinomycetota bacterium | reverse complement strand
CACCATCACGGCCCCGCTTGAAGCGGAAAACAGCGTCCAGGTCGTCGTCTGAAACGAAGAGCGACTTCACGAGTCCGTACCAGGCGATGCCCTCCGGCTCCATCGTGGCCTTCGTCACCCGGCGGGTTGCGATGAGCCCACCCTTCCTGCCGGCGAGGAAAAGGTTTCTCTTGCGCCAGAGACCGGTCTCCTCGACCTCCGAGTCGGAGATCAAGAACCGGCGAGCCTTCGACATATACGTGATGCCTGTCGAATCCGGACTCGGCGTTGACCAGGTCGAGGTGGTGCTCCTGCGAACGAGCTGCCCTTCGGTGGCCGCCATCGAAGGGTGTGCGACGGCCAGTACAGAACCCGTCAGTACGCCAAGAAATAACGCCCGAGCTGCTCTCCGTCTCATCTCTACAAGAGTAGAGGCCGCCCTCGGCGACAGCCACCACGCGTTCGACGTAAATAGTCTCGCGCCGATGCCCTACGGCGAAGAGCGGGCGAAGTCCCACACGTGCTCCAGGATCCGCGTCCGCGAGAGCGCCTCGCCGGGATGGCGGAGGAAGAGCTCCAGAAGACCGAACTCCTTCGGCGTGAGGTCGATCTCGTGGTCTCCCGGCGAGACCCTTCGCGTCGCAGGGTCGAGGCCGAGGTCGCCGACCGCGAGGATGGGTGGGCGCTCCGACGGCCCCCGCCGGAGGAGCGCCCGCACTCGGGCGAGGAGCTCGTCGAAGGAGAAGGGCTTCGTGAGGTAGTCATCGGCGCCGGCGTCCAGGCCCGCGACGCGGTCCTGCACGCCGTCCCGCGCCGTAGCATGAGATCGGGGCCCACCGGGCCGCCGCGCGAAGGCGTCGGCAGACCTCGAACCCATCGATGTCGGGAAGCATCACGTCGAGCAGGATCACGTCGTAGTCGTTCTCGGAGCCCAGCCACGAGCCGTCCTCGCCGTTCGAGGCGACGTCGACCGCGAACCCCTCCTCTTGCAGTCCTCGCCGCAGGAGGCGGCCATCTTCGATCCGTCCTCGACCACGAGCGCGCGCATGGGTGCGCCAAGCATGCCCCATGCAGATGAGGAGCGGTGAGAACAACGACGCGGCGAGCTCAGAAGCGGGGCGCAGAGCTCGACGATCGTCGGAGGTGAGCTGACCTGTTGACCGCGACCGCGGCTACTGGATCGCCTCGCCCTCCGGCGACACGACGTACCAGACGTCGCCTACACCCTGGCCGTTGATGTCGTCCGCGGTCGCGTCGGAAGCGAAGTAGTAGAGTGGGTGACCGTCGAGCGTCACCTGCGTGGAGCCGTCCTCGCGCTCCGTCGTGCCGAGGAGCGCTGCATCGACGCCCTCACCGGCGACCGGGTCGCCGTCGACGGTGAGCGGCGGCCAGGCTGCCTCGCAGTCGTCGTAGCAGGTGCTGTCGCTTCCCTCGTCGGCGAGGAACACGTAGAGCGTCTTCCCTTCGGCATCGACGACGATCTGGCCCAGGTCCGAGTCCTCGACGGCGACGGTCGCCTCGGCGGTCTCCTGGGGCTGCGGCTCGGCCCCGTCGTCGGTCTCCCCGTCGTCCGAGCACCCCGCCATCGCCAGCGCGAAGAGCGCGGCCAATGCCACCACCCTGATCCGTCCCATGCAACCTCCCTCGTGTTCGTTCGAGAGGTCTACGGGCGGGATGGAGTCGCGGTTCGTCCTCGCTAGCCGGCTCGCCGACTTCCCTTCCCCTTCTTGCCGGCCTTGGCCTGCTCGACGCTCCGCCTGAGCGCGTCCATCAGATCTCCCATGCGCGAACCCGAGTCCGCGGACGGCTCCTCGAGCGGCTCCTCGATCCGCTCCGGCGTCCGCTCGGAGATCATGCGCATGAGCTCTTCTCGGTACTCGTCGGCGAACTGTGACGGGTCCCAATCGGTCGCGAGAGCCTCGACGAGCTGCTTGGAGATGTCGATCTCCCGCTGCGTGACGGATCCTCCGAGACCGCTCACCAGCCGGGTGGCGTCGCGCACCTCATCGCCGAAGTACAGCGTCTCGAGCGCGAGGACCCCTTCCATGGGTCGGAGCGCGACGAGATGAGGCTTCGTCCTGAGGACGAACCGGCCGATGCCGACCCGGCCGGTCTCCCTCAGCGTCCGTAGGAGCAGGCCGTAGGACTTCTCCGCCCCGGGTCCCGGCACGACGTAGTAGGCCTTCTCGAAGTACACGGGATCGATCTCCTCGAGCCGGACGAAGTGCTCGAGGTCGATCACCCTGCTCGGCGAGGGCCGCGCGCGTTCGATCTCGGCGGTCTCCAGGAAGACGTAGCTCTCCGGCTCGACCTCGTAACCCCGGACGAGGTCCTCGTAGGCGACCTCCGTCTCGGCAGATCCCTCGTCGTCATCCGTGTCCGCGTCGGTGTTCGCGCGAGCGGGCTCGAGGTCGTCCTCGCCGGGCTCCCCGAGAGAAGGACCGCTCTCCACGACCCTTCGATACCGAACGCGCCTGCCCTCTCGGTCGAACAGATGGAACCGGACGTCCTTCGCCTCGGTGGCCGGATACAGAGAGACCGGGATCGCGACGAGCCCGAAGCTGAGCGTTCCCTTCCAGACCGATCGGGGCATGGGTCGCATCGTAGCGAGCAGACGGCTCGCGACGCCTCTCGAGCTCAGTGACCGAAGCGGTCGGAGTCCGTGGCGCTCTGACCGCGGCCGTCGAGGCTTGCCATCCGGTCCATGTCCTCGGCGCTGAGCTCGAAATCGAACACATCGAGGTTCTCGGCGAGCCGCTTCGGCTTCGAGGACTTGGGGATCGGGATGAGCCCGAGCTGGACGTGCCATCGGAGCACGACCTGCGCGGGCGTCTTCCTGTGCGCCCGCGCGACGTCGCCGATCGTCGCGTCTGTGAGCAGGTCGCCGCCCGCCCCGATCGGCGACCAGCTCTCGGTCACGATCCCGTGCTCGGCGTGGTAGCGCCGCTCCTCGGCCCTGGCGATCCTCGGGTCGAGCTCGATCTGGTTCACGTGGGGAGCCACGCCGGTCTCCTCGAGCAGCCGGTCGAGGTGCGCCGGCTTGAAGTTGGAGACCCCGATCGCGCGAACCTTGCCGTCCTCGAGCAGCTTCACGAGCCCTCGCCACGCGTCCACGTACCGATCCTTCTTCGGATTCGGCCAATGGATCAGCAGCAGATCGATGCGATCGAGGCCGAGGCGCTCGGCGCTGTTCGCGAACGCCTGCTGGGCCTCCTCGACGCCGTGCCAGCGCGCGTTGAACTTCGTGGTGACGAAGATCACGTCGCGGTCGATCCCGCTCGCCCGGATCCCCCGCCCGATACCGGCTTCGTTGCGGTAGTCCTCGGCCGTGTCGATCAGCCGGTAGCCGGCGCCGATCGCGGCGATGACGGTCGCCTCGGTCTCGTCGTCGCCCATCGGCGACGTCCCGAGTCCGAGAGCGGGCATGGCGACCCCGTTCGCGAGCGTGACGCTGGGAGCCTGGTTCACGTCCATGGCCGGATGCTAGCCCGCCCTCATCGACTCGAGGCGCTCGGCGCCGGAACCGTCCCGGTGCTCGCCCAGATGCGCTCGTCGAACTCCTCGATGGAGCCCAGCACGAGATCCGCCGCCTCGAAGCCTTCCGTCACGCCGGAGACGGGGATGGCGACGCACACCATCCCTGCGGCCTTCGCCGATCGGACACCGTTCACGCTGTCTTCCACCGCGAGACAGCGCTCCGGGGCCACCCCCAGCTCCCGGGCGGCGGAGAGGTAGACGGCGGGGTCGGGCTTGCCCTCCTCCTCGTCCTCGGCGGACAGCACGGCGTCGAATCGGTCGGAGAGCCCACCGAGCGACAGCACCGCGCGGATCAACCGCATCGGCGACGAGGACGCGAGCGCGAGCCGGAGACCGAGCCCGTGGACGTACCCGACCGCTCTGACCGCATCCTCGTTCAACGCGCCACCCTGCTCGATCGCTCGAGCGACGCGCTCGACGATCGACTCGGCGATCTCCTGGCGGCTGGGCTCGTCCCAGGGGTGGCGGCCGTGCCAGCGCTCCACGACGTCGGCAACCCGCACACCCATCGTCTCCAGCAGGTCTTCTTCGGTGACCTCGACCCCCACACCGGCGAACACCTCTTGCTCGACCGCGCGCCAGATCGGCTCGGAGTTCACGAGCACGCCATCCATGTCGAACACGACGGCCTCGATCGGTCGCGCCTCCGACATCACGCGCGAGATGCTACGGGCCGGGCGGCGCCTATCATCGACCGCGGATGTCCACGAGGGATCGATGGTCGGTACGCCATCTCGCACCGTACGCGGTGGCCGCCGCATCGCTCCTGCTCGCGGCGATCGTCGTCATCTCGAACCTCGGCCCGACCACCGCATCTCCAGCGGCTTCCACGCCCAGCCCGCGGGAAGACGCGGAGACGTTGGTTGCCGACACGCTCGACGACCTGCCGGCCACCGTGCGCCCTTACCCGTACACCGAGCCGGCCCCTCCGCCCGTCCCGACCGAGATCGACGGGACCTACATGCTGATCCTCTCGCTCGAGGACCTGGGAGGAGCGAACAACGCGCTGCCGTTCCCGTGCCGGCGCTGCCTCCCCTATGCGCGCGACCCGGGCGTCATGACGCTGATCCTCTTCCGGGGGGCGTACTTCGTGGACCACCAGATGTCGGGCTTCCACGCGACGGGCCACTACGAGGTCGACGGGGATCGGCTCGCCCTCTTCAACGACCCCAACTGCTCCCGCGTGCGCGGCACATACACGTGGGAGATGGATGGGAGGTCGCTCCGTCTGGATGCCGTCGACGACACGTGCGCGTTCCAAGGGGAACGTGCGACCGATCTCGCGTCCGACGTCTGGACGAAGATCCCGGTGTGCAAGCGCGAGGTGCAGCATCTATGGCCCGGCGTCCTCGGCTGTGAAGGGTGAAAGGGTCTCAGGCCCGGGCCAAATGGACCATGGGGGCGGGATCCTCGGTGTCTTTGTAACGTCTCCGTCGGCCACCGACTCGCCATGCGTTTGACCGGCCAACGTCTATAACATCCGCACGGAGGACGGAAACCGATGGGCGAAGATTTCGACACGCATCCGACCGTCGTCACTATCCAGCGAGAGTGGCGGCGTCTGAACGAGACGCTCGACTCCCTCACGCCGGAGCAGATGGAGCGGCCGGCGTTCGATCCGGAGTTCGGTGGCGCCCCGTGGACGGTGAAGGACCTGCTCGTCCATATCGCCGCGTGGAAGCGGAACACGATCCGCGTGATCGAGTTGGTCCGCGCCGACCCCGCGTCGGTGCCGGGAACCGGAACCCCCGACGAGATACTCGAGATCGACTTCGAAGCCTTCAATGGGGAACAACAGGCTCGGTGGGCCTCTTGCTCACTCGATGATGCCCTGATCGA
>JBPCPX010000154.1:0-4780 GCA_050998695.1 Actinomycetota bacterium | reverse complement strand
CCCCCCACACGATGTGGCGTTCGCCGCCTTCACGGGCGACCTCGACGCCGAAGGGCCCCGTGGACGAGACGTGGAGCGCGATCTCCTCCCCGGGCAGAGCGCTCTGGGGCCGGCAGTAGCCTTCGAGCAACGGTTCCTACCGGGTCAGGAGCAGCAGTCCGGCGACGAGGATCCCGATGCCGGCGATGAGGGGCGCGATCACCCAGGCGAATCCGAGCCGGCCGCGATAGGGGCCGAGCGTCCCCACCTTCGTCGTGGGCTTCAGGCCGGGAGGACGGAACTGGACGCGCTTGCGAGCCACGAGACGGAGTCTAGCGAGCCGCTCGATAGACTCGTCCCGATGGCGGAGAAGCTCCGAGTGATCGTCGCGAAGCCCGGCCTCGATGGGCACGACCGCGGCGCCAAGGTGGTGGCCCGTGCCCTGCGTGACGCGGGCTTCGAGGTGATCTACACCGGCCTCTTCCAGACGCCCGAGCAGATCGCCGAAGCCGCGATCCAGGAGGACGCGGACGCGGTCGGGCTCTCGTGCCACTCGGGCGCGCATATGACCCTCTTCCCCAAGGTCGTGAAGGAGCTCCGAGCCCGTGGAGCAGATGACGTCGTCGTGGTGGCAGGTGGCGTGATCCCCGCAGACGACATCCCCAAGCTGAAGGAGGCCGGGATCGAGGCCGTCTTCACCCCCGGCGCGAACACGGGCGACATCGCCTCCTGGCTCCGGGATCGGCTGAGCGCGAAAGCCTGAGCGGGAGCCGAGTGGACCTCTACGAGCACATGGGCAAGGACCTGTTCCGTGCCCACGGCATGGAGACGCCTCGCGGCATCGTCGCGTTCAGCTCGGCGGACGCCGCCTCGGCGACCGCCGAGCTGGGCGGACGCTCGGTGGTGAAGATCCAGGTGCAGGTCGGCGGCCGCGGCAAGGGCGGAGGCGTGGAGCTCTGCGACACGCCGGAGGCCGCGGCCGCGGCGGCCGAACGGATGCTCGGCAGCGACTTCAAGGGGTTCCCCGTGACGCGGCTCCTGGTGGAGGAGCTGCTGCCGATCGCGCGCGAGTTCTACACCTCGCTCCTGCTGGACCGAGCCCGTGGCGACTACCTCGCGATGATGACGGCGGAGGGCGGGGTGGACATCGAGGAGCTCGCTCGGACCCGACCCGAGGCGCTTCGTCGCGTGCACATCGACCCCATGCTCGGGCTCCGCGCGTATCACGTGCGCGAGCTGATCGGCACGCTCCCGGTCGAGGCCTGGGAGGGAGCGGGCGACGCGCTCCGGAAGATGTACGAGGTCCTCGTGGAGCGAGACGCGACGCTCGTCGAGGTGAATCCGCTCGTCCTGCTGGAGGACGACCGGGTCGTGGCGCTCGACGCGAAGGTGACGATCGACGACAACGCGCTGTGGCGACATCCGGACATCGCCGGGCTGTCGGAGCAGTTCCCGATCGGCGAGGTGGAGGCTCGCGCCAAAGAGAAGGGCCTGCAGTACGTGAAGCTCGACGGCGAGGTCGGGATCATCGGCAACGGGGCGGGCCTCGTGATGTCGACGCTCGACGTGGTGGCACAGGCGGGCGCGCGAGCCGCGAACTTCCTCGACGTGGGAGGCGGTGCCTCCGCCGATCAGATGGCGACCTCCCTGGAGGTCGTCCTGTCCGACCCGGCGGTGAAGGTCGTGCTCGTGAACATCTTCGGAGGGATCACGCGTTGCGACCTCGTCGCCCAGGGCATCCTGGAGGCGCTGGAGCGGATCGAGGCCCGCGTCCCGATCGTGGTGCGGCTCGACGGGACCAATGCGGAGGACGGTCGCCGGATCCTCGCCGACGCCGCGCATCCCCGTATCGTCCCCGCCGCGGACATGCTCGAGGCGGCTGAAGAGGCCGCAGATCTCGCGGAGGCGAATCGGTGAGCATCCTCGTCGACGAACGGACGACCCTCGTCGTCCAGGGGATCACGGGGAACGAGGGCACGTTCCACACGCTCCGCAACCGTGCCTACGGCACGAACGTCGTCGCCGGCGTCACCCCGGGGAAAGGCGGGCAGGACGTGGAGGGGATCCCGGTCTTCGACACGGTCGCCCGTGCGGTGGCCGAGACCGGCGCCGACACGTCGATGATCTTCGTGCCGCCGCGCTTCGCCGCCGAGGCGATCCTGGAAGCGGCCGACGCCGGTGTCGGGTTGGTCGTATGCATCACCGAGGGGATCCCCGTCCGCGACATGGCGAACGTTCGCAGCTATCTCGAGGCGTCGAAGACGAGGCTCGTCGGGCCCAACTGCCCCGGCGTCATCTCACCGGGTGCGGTCAACGTGGGGATCATCCCCGGGGAGATCTGCGCCTCGGGCGCGGTCGGGCTCGTGTCGAGGAGCGGCACGCTCGTCTATCAGATCGTGCACGAGCTCACGCAGCGTGGCATCGGTCAGTCCACCTGCGTGGGGATGGGGGGCGATCCCATCCACGGGATCGGGTTCGTCGAGGCGCTGAAGCTCTTCCAGGCCGACGCGGAGACCGAGCTGATCGTGCTGACGGGCGAGATCGGCGGCGACGACGAGGAACGAGCCGCGGCGTTCATCGCCGAGGAGGTGACCAAGCCCGTCGTCGGCTACATCGCGGGGTTCGAGGCCCCACCCGGCAAGCGCATGGGTCACGCCGGCGCGATCGTGACCGGGTCATCCGGGACCGCGGCGGCGAAAGCCGAGGCCCTCGAGGCGGTCGGCGCCGCGGTCGCGCGGAACCCGACCGAGGTGGCGGACCTGGTCGCGGAGCGCCTGGGGTGAACGGAGAGGTGCCCCCGGGCCGCCCGGAGGCGCTCATGGACAGGAGCGGCGCGTTCGGCGTCGCGGCGGTCGGCGGAGCCGTGGCGTTCGCGGCGCTGGTGGCCGTCTGTCAGGTGCTCGCCTTCGCGCAGCATCTGTTGCTCGGAGGGCTCGGGCTGTGGTCCTGGGCGAAGATCGGCTTCCTCACCGCGTCGCTCTCCGTCCGAGCCGACGTGATCGCGACCGTGCACGGCCCGCCCATCTTCCAGACGGCGGCCCGGTCGGAGACCCTCCGGTTGCGCCTCGTGCCGATGGTGCTGACGATCGGGTTCGTGTGGCTGGCGGCGCGCGCCGGTCGCCGCGCGGCTCGAGCCGGGCAGGGGGGAAGACCCCTCGTCGCGTCCGGTCTCACGGCGGCCGGCGCCGCGATCCCGGTCGCGATCCTCGCCGCCATGTGTTCGAGCTTGGTCACCCTGCTCTTCCCCACCCTCGGGCTCCGGCTCCGGGTCGACGTGCTCAGCGCCGCGATCTGGGCGGGGGCTCTGGCCGCGGCGGGCGCGGGGACGGGCGCCTACCTGGAGTCGGCCGGTGGCCGTGCAGGTGCGGCTGTGCTCCGAGGCGGCCTGGCCGCGTACGCCTGGGCGCTCGGGCTCCTCACTCTGTGTGTGTTCGTGCTCGCGACCCTCGAACCGACCATCACGCGCGCCTACGTCGACGAAGTGGCCGGTCTCGGCGCCCCCGGCGGTGCGCTCCTGGCGTTCCACCTGCTGGCGTTCCCGGCACAGAGCGCCTTGTTGCTCGCGCCGGCTTCGGGCTCCTGCCTGGAGATCGTCGGAGACGGTCCGATGTTCGACCTCTGCCCCTGGCGCCTGGTCTCGTCGGGACGTGCCGGGGATGCCTTCCTGCCTGGACCCCTTGCCCTCTCGCCCTCGTTCTGGCTCCTGAGCGTCGTGCCCGCGATCGCGGCGATGCTCGGCGGCGGTCGAGCCGTGGCCGAGGCGGTCGCCGGCGGCTGGGGTGCGATCGGCATCGGGGTTGGCGCAGGATCGGCGTTCGCGTTCCTCGCGATCCTCGGAGCGTGGATCGTCGGTCCGGTCCTCACCGCGATCGTGATGCCCGCCCAGATCTCCGTGCATCCTGCCTGGACATCCACCGCGATCACGGCGCTGATCTGGGGAGTGGGAGGCGGAGCGTTCGGCGCCTGGCTCGTGGCTCGGCGCTACGTCGAACCGGAGCTACCGAGTCCGACCTCGGCGTAGTGCGACTCGATCGTCGTGAACCGACGCCACGCGGCGGCCCACCCGGCGTCGTCCCTCGGGAACCGCTCGAGCGGTCGGGAGGGGTCGGTCCGCAGCCAGATGCCGAAGAACGTCCGTCCGTATCCGAGCAGGTAGTCCGAGCCCGAATGGGTGTACTGGAGCACCTGATCGTCCGAGGGGTCGGGCGCCGGAGCCGCGTGCGGCGGCGCGCCCGTGGGAGTGCTCGCCGGCGCAGCCGGTGACGCGACGGGTTGCTGGCCTCCCGATCCGACCTGCTGGTGGTTCGGTTCGAGGCTCACGAACCGGATCCAGGCGCTCCGCCAGCCGTCGTCGGTCCGCGGGAACCTCTCGACCGGGGCACCCGGAGCCTGCCGATCCCAGATGCCGAAGCTGTCCGCCACGTAGCCCAGCACGTAGCGGAAGCCGGAGTGTGTGTACCGCGCCGGATCGGAGGACGATCCTGCCGGCGCGCTCGTGGCGACGGGAGCGGCCGACGACGCTGGCTCCGCGGCGAGGGGTGCAGCCGTGGTCGCGGTGCCGGGAGTCTCGGGCCGCTGCTGGATCGCGGTTTCGGTGTCGGCTCGGAGGTCGCTGAAGCAGTACCGGCATTTGATCGCGTCGTCCTGGATCTCCTCGGCGCAGTAGGGGCACTTCTTCACGATCGATCCTTCCCGATATCCGACCCGACATCTGTCGTCGGTGGCCGATGGCGAGAGCGAAAGGCTACTCCGAAAAGGAAGAGGCGGGCCCGCGGGCCCGCCTCTTCCTTTTCGGAGTAGC
>JBPCPX010000144.1:0-8961 GCA_050998695.1 Actinomycetota bacterium | reverse complement strand
GACGACCTTCCGCTTCGGATCGAGCGTATCTCCCTGCAGCCATGCGATCGTGACGTGCGGCACGGATCTCCCCCCCCCCTCCTGCCGGGGACCCCCGGCACCCCGTGGGAGATCGGGCGTCCTCCGACGGCGGGCGCCGGGCCGTTTCTCCTCTCGATCTTTCGGCATAATATCCTACCTTTGACACAAGAGGGAAGGGACCGTGAGCTCAGTGGCGCCACCGAGATCGACCCCCAGCGCGAGCTACAGCATCACCCTCAGGGTCCATGTGCCCGACCACCCAGATGCGCTTGCGAGGCTACTCAGCACCATCGCCAGGGCCGGGGGGATGATCGGAGCGATCGACCTCGTCCGCATCGGCGAGGGCGAATCGGTGCGGGACGTCACCGTGAGCGCCCACGACCTCGCACACAGTCGCGGGATCACCGAGGCGGTCGCAGGCATGCCCGACATCTCGGTCGCCAACGTCTCCGACCGCACGTTCCTGCTGCATCTCGGGGGCAAGCTCGAAGTGCGCGCGAAGACACCGATACGCACCCGGGACGATCTCTCGATGGCCTACACGCCCGGCGTCGCCCGCGTGTGCCAGGCGATCGCGGAGGATGTCGAGCGCTCCTTCAACCTCACGATCCGGTCGAACACCGTCGCCGTCATCAGCGACGGCACCGCGGTCCTCGGCTTGGGGAACATCGGGCCGGAAGCCGCGATGCCGGTGATGGAGGGCAAGGCGGTCCTGTTCAAGGAGTTCGCAGGCGTCGACGCGTTCCCGATCTGCCTGAGGGAGGAGGACCCGGACGCGATCGTGGCGATCGTCCAGGCACTCGCCCCGACGTTCGGTGGGATCAACCTCGAGGACATCTCGTCACCGCGATGCTTCGAGATCGAGGAACGGCTGGATGCGGCGCTCGACATCCCGGTGTTCCACGACGATCAGCACGGGACCGCTGTGGTGGTCCTCGCCGCCCTGTACAACGCACTCAAGATCACCGGGAGGGACGTCCGCGACGTGCGTCTGGTCGTGAGCGGGATCGGAGCGGCAGGCATCGCGTGTACGAAGATCCTGCTCGAAGCGGGCGTGGCCGATGTCATCGGCGTCGACAGTCGCGGGATCGTCCATCGGGGCCGAACCGACCTCGACCCTCACAAGCGCCGGTACGCGGAGCGGACCAACGCCGAGGAAAGGAAGGGCGATCTCACCGATGCGCTTCCCGGGGCCGACCTGTTCCTGGGCCTGTCGGCCCCCGGACTGCTGACCGGCGAGATGCTGGGCCGGATGAACCCGGATCCGATCGTATTCGCCATGGCGAATCCGGTTCCGGAGATCATGCCCGAAGAGGCACGCGGTCGGGTCGGTGTCATCGCGACGGGGCGCAGCGACTACCCGAACCAGATCAACAACGTGCTGTGCTTCCCCGGCATCTTCCGTGGCGCGCTCGAGGTCAGGGCACGGCAGATCAACGAAGCGATGAAGCTCGCCGCCGCATCCGCGATCGCGGACGTCATCCCGGACGACGAGATCCGGCCCGATTACATCGTGCCGAGCGTCTTCGACCGCCGCGTCGCGCAGGCCGTCGCGTCGGAGGTCTCCACGGCGGCGATCGCGACCGGCGTCGCGCGTCGCTCCCGCGCCGAGATCTCGCTCAACGAGGCCGACGTCGCGTACTGACCGGGACTCCCCGTTTCAGAGGTTCAGCTTCTTCATGCCCGCCTCCGGGTAGCGTTCACCCGACGACGCCCCGATGGGCGCGATCCGGTCGAGCTCCCTGAGGTCGTCGTCGCTCAGCTCGATGTCGGTGGCGGCCACGTTCTCCTCCACGTGGCGGACGCGCTTCGATCCCGGAATCGGTACCACGTCGTGACCCTGCGCGAGAAGCCATGCGATCGCGATCTGTGCCGGCGTCCGGCCCCGGTCGGCCGCGAAGGATCGCAGCGCCTCGACGATCGTCAGGTTGCGCGCGAGGTGCTCGCCCTGGAATCGGGGGATCCGCCGTCGTCTGTCGTCGGCCGCCAGATCGCTCTCGCCCCTCACCCCGCCGGTGAGGAACCCCCGGCCGAGCGGACTGTAAGCGACGAACGCCACGCCGAGTTCCCGACACACCGGGAGGATCCCCTGCTCCGGTTCCCTGCTCCAAAGCGAGTACTCCGTCTGCACCGCGGAGATGGGATGCACGGCGTACGCCCTCCGCAGCGTGGCCGACGACACCTCGGAAAGCCCGAGATGGCGGACCTTGCCCTCCCGCACCAGCTCGGCCATCGCTCCCACCGTGTCTTCGATGGGCGTGTCAACGTCCACCCGGTGCTGGTAGTAGAGATCGATCGCCGCGACGCCGAGACGCCTGAGGCTCGCCTCGCAGGCCTTCCGGACGAACGCAGGCCTCCCGTCCACCTCCGCGTAGTTCCCCTGCTCGTCGAGGATGTTCCCGAACTTCGTGGCGACCACCACCTGGTCGCGGCGAGCCCGGATCGACCGGCCCACCAGCTCCTCGTTCGCGCCCCCGCCGTAGACGTCGGCCGTGTCGACGAGGGTCACGCCCAGATCGAGTGCGCGGTGGATCGCCCACTCGCCCTCGGCCTCATCGCCCGCACCGTAGAAGTCGTTCATGGTCAAACAGCCCAATCCGAGGGGGGACACGCGAAGGCCGGTTGCCGCGACCTCCCGAGATCCGATCGCCACGTCCGACCCTTAGCCCTTGATCCCGTCGTGTAGATACGCTTCGAGGTCCGCAGGGTCCACGCCGACGAGGCCCAGTCGCTCGAGCGTCAATCCCTCGACACGGTAGTCGCGATCGTTCAGCGTCCCGCCCAGGACGATCAGCGCGTCCATCGTCGGGGTGGGAACCCCGTACGCGCGTCCCATCTCCGACCAGGGCACGAGACCCCAGCCGACATCCTCGTGAAGGTACCGGTGATCGAGGCTGGGCGGCCCCTTGATCCATCGATTGGGCGCGCTCTCCTGGAGCGCGACGTGCGCCGACCCCACCTCGGCCGCGTGCGCGGTGGTGTACCCCATCTCATGGAAGATCTCGACGAACGGCTTGGTCGGCACGCCGGCCGCCCGGGCAACCGCCAACCGTTCGAGGTCAACGGCATCGATGACGCGGCCGACCGACGGCGTCGTGCCTTCGTAGTAGAAGAGGTAGTCACCCTTGGTGTGCTCGAGCCAGCCAGCGTTGCAGATGATCTGGGGCGGATGCTCGACGGCGTTGATATCCAGGAATCCCGTTTCGAGCACGTGGGACGCTTGGACGAGCTCCGGGTACACCGACGAAACCACCCCGTAGAGCTCCTGCTGCTGACGCCCCGGGAACGCGGCGAACGGAAGGTTCGTCATCGTCGAATGGATGTTGACCGTGGCCGGTCCCTTCATCCGGCACGCGTACGTGAGGGTGCTCGCCTCGCACATGCGAACGTCGACACGTCCGGTGAGCCGGTGGAGCTCGTGGGCCATGAACAACCCGCCGCCCATGTGCCCCGGGTTGAGGAAGAGCACCTGACTCGGGTCGAGGACCTCGGCGAGGCCCTTGGCGAAGAACGGGTGGGTCGAGATCGGGACGGTCAGCATGACCAGATCGGCTCCCGCGACCGCCTCCGCGAGATCCGTGGTGATCACGGGGAGCTCGACGAACCCTGCGCCCGTGGCGCCGAGCTTCTCCAATCCGCCCCGCTCGATGAGGGGAGCCAGCCGCTCCGGGGAGCGGTTGAAGAGGCGGACCTCGTAGCCGCGGCTGCCGAGGTCGGCGGCCGCGGCGCAGCCACCGTTCCCCGCTCCGAGGACGGCAACGCTCCGGATCGACATCGCTCCGCTATCCCTCCGCCCGATAGGTCGCGACCTTGTCCTCGTCCAGCTCGATCCCGAGGCCGGGTCCCGACGGAACCACCAGGTTGCCGTCCCGGTACTCGAACGGTTGCGTGATGATGTCATCCAGGTACATCTTGCCCGCCATCTGGGTGGGTTCGTTCCCCTTGATCGTGGTGACCGGGAAGACGCCGGCCTCGGTCACGGCAGCCGTGGATGCGACCAGGTGGAGGTTGGCCGCGTTGCCGACCCCCGTCTCGTGGGAGCCGTTCACGTTGAGAGGGAGCCCCGCCGCTTCCGCCACGGCGGCAACCTTCTTCGCCTTGAAGAGCCCACCCGGCTTGGTGGTGTAGAGCGAGATCATGTCTGCGGCGCCCCGCTCGACGATCTCCAGCACGTCCTGCGGCGTCCAGGCGCTCTCGTCGGCCATGATCGGCACGTCCACGACCCGGGTGATCTGCGCCATGCGGGCGAGGCCTTCGACGGGCTGCTCGGCATAGCGGATCCGCTCCTCCTGCATCTGGCGGAGGATCGTCACGGCGTACTTCGGCGTGGGCCATCCCTGATTCGCGTCCACGACGATGTCGACATCCTCGCCCACGGTGCGTCGGACCTCGCGAACGACCTTCACGTCGTACTCCGCCGAGCGCCCCACCTTGATCTTGATCGTGCGGATCCCCTCGGCGACTGCAGCGGCGGCCTCCGCCGTGGCCTCGTCGTACTCCATCCATCCCAGCGAGTGCGCCAGGGGGATCTCCTCCCGGTAGAGCCCGCCGAGCAGCTCGTAGACGGGAACCCCAAGCGCCTTGCCCTTGATGTCGTACAGCGCCTCGTCCAGCGCGGTCTTGGCGTAGGGGTATCCCTTGATCGCGAGGTCCATCTTGCGGTGGGCCTTCTCGATGGCGAAGGGATCCTCGCCGACCAGTGCCGGCCCGAGGACGGACCCGATCACCGCCACGGTGAGCTCGGGGGATTCGCCGAAGTACCGCCCGTAGTCCCCTCCCCACTCCTTGATCACGGTGGCCTCGCCAAGTCCCTCGATCCCCTCGTCGGTATGCATCCTGACGATGACGTAGTTGCCGATCGCCCCGGACGGGAAGGCCATCTTGTGCAGCCGACGCCACGGGAGCGCCACGTTGAACGTCTCGATCGATGTGATCTTCACTCGATCCCCCTACCAGCTCTGGGCACCGGCCAGCGTCGCCACGCCCGCTCGCGCCACCTCGACGTCCTGTTCGCCTGTTCCCGATCCCACGCCGATCGCACCGATCACATGTCCCTCCACGACGATCGGCAGTCCCCCGAGGAGATTCGTGAGCTTCCCCTGGGTCGCGAAGGCGAGCCGCCGCTCGAGCTCATCTGACAGATCCCCGGTGGGGCGCCGGCTCGATGCCGCGGTCCTCGCCTTCGCGATCGCGCTGTCGACGCTCAAGACCTTGGCTCCGTCCATCCGGGCGAACGCCAGCAGGTGCCCCCCGTCGTCCGTCACCGCGACGCACTGAGGTGCCTCGATCTCCGCGGCCTTGCTCACCGCTGCTGCCAGGATCTTGGCCGCGCCCTCGTGAGTGAGCGCGAGGTGCTCCCGCGTGTCAGGCATCTGAACCTCCTCGGTCGACCCGGCTTCCGTGTTTTATGACATACATCGGACCTCTGATACAAGCGAGAGACCTGACGGTGCGTCGTGTGGGGAGAGCCTGCCCACTCGCAGCTCATGCGGGGGCGATCGTGCGCGGGATGGGGATGTGGGTCCCCATCCCTCGCGCCATCGCCTCGTGGTACGCGCGGGCGGCGAGGAGCACGTCCTGACTGACGAGTCCCTGACTCAAGACGACGATGCGCTGGCCCTCGTCCGTACGGCCCGGATGCGCCCCCGCGATCACCTCTGCCATCGTCGCATCGATCCGCTCGTGGGCGCCGGACCCGAACGTCTCGGACAGCTCGTCCTCGAGCTGCTCGCGGCTGTCGACGATCCGGGCGTCGGCTCGATCGAAGAGCAACGGGTCGCATTCCCTCGGCTCCAGCGAACCCACCACCGCGCCCGACCCCACCCACCCATCGTCGATGATGGCCGAAGTAGCGCTGGTGCAGGCGAGTACGACCTGTGCGCCGCGCACGGCCTTCTCGATCGGCACCGGATCTGCCTCGATGCCATACCGATCCCGGGCGAACGCAGCGACCACCTCACGCGTCTCTTCGCGACGTGAAGCGATCAGGATCGATGCGCCGGGGAAGAGCTGATCCACATACGGGACGGCGGTGCGGGCGATGCGACCGGCACCGATGAGTCCGACCGTCCGGACCTCAGGACCGCTCAGCCGGTGCGCCATCAGTGCGAGCGAGGCGATCGATCGGTGCGGGTACGTCCAGCCTTCGTCGACGACCGCCAGCGGTTCGCCGGTGGTGTCGTCGAACACCAACACCCAGCGGGTGTCGGCGCCGGCACCGGGGAACAGCAGGACTCGGACACCCATGATCCCGTTCGCGTCCAACGCGCAGGCCTTCACGCGGAGCCGGCCGTCCCCTTCCTCTCCGGCGGCCACACGCATGCTCCGCGGACTCGACCAGCGCACGGTTCCGGCGTGCTCCATCCGAATCGCTTCCTCGACACCTTCGAGCACCGCGCCCGGATCGAGAAGGTTGCTGCAGTCCTCCGCCGACAGGAAGATCATGCCGTCGGGTCTTCCTGGCCGGTCGCGGTCGACACGGAGGCGAGGTAGGTGAGCGCTTCGTCCGCCGTGATCACGTCCGCGTACTTCTGGTCCATGTCGAACAGGTTGACGGCGTGGCTCAGCTCCCCTCGGTCGAAGACGCCGTCCTCGACCACGAGGGGGGCGAAGCCGTTGGAGAAAGCGTCGACCACCGTTGCCCGGACGCACCCGGAGGTCGTGCATCCGGTCACGATGACCGTGTCCACGCGCTGATCCACGAGCGAGGACAGCAGCGGGGTTCCGTAGAAGACGCTCGGCTTCGTCTTGCGGATGACGACGTCCCCCTCTCGCGGCGCGATCCTCTCGGGGATCGCCTGCGCGTCCTCGGGTTGGTCGAGGGTACGCGGATGCTTCTCACGCCAGCGCCCGGCGTGTCGGACCACGTGATCGGTCATCCCCGCCGTGTAGTAGATGGGGAGCGACGCCGCTCGGCCGGCCTCCAGGAGCCGGGCGATCTGCTCCATCGCGTCCCATCCCCGCTGCCCACACGAGTTCGGATAGCGGGCGATGGACTCCAGGATCGGCATCGCCTCTCGTCCGATGAACCCGAACGTGACATCGATCACCAGGATCGCCGGGCTCACACCTCGCATCCCTCGTCGCCCGTACCCGGCCGCGTCGTAGATCGCCCGATCCTCTCGAGGGATCCGTTCTTCCCACCATCTCGACATCATCACTCTCCCCGCATCATGGACGGATCTCCGCCTACACCGAGACGAGGATCACCCCGATCACTATCGCCACACCCGACACCACCGTCACCGGTCGTATCTGCTCGAGATCTCGAAGCAACAGCGAGGACAGAAGGAGCACGAGGAGCGGTTGCACGGCGTTGATCGGCGTCACGACCGAGACCTCTCCTCGACGCAACGCGTTGTAGACGGCCAGGATCGCGAATCCGATCAGGACACCGGCGAGGACGAGCCACCACGCGCGAGGACCTAACCGAACCCCCGCGCGGACCGACCGCACCGTCCCGACGATGACCAACCACGCTGCGAGCCCCGCTCCGGTGCTCACCATCGCCGCGAAGCCCGGTTCCGCCAGGTCGCCTCCGACCGTCAGTCGAACGAGGAGGTCCGACGCCGCATACGCGATCGCGGCGATGAAGGGGAACACGATCCCCCGGCGAAGCGCCCAACGACCATCGGCCGCGACCACGGCCGATCCGGCGTGGTCCCCGTTTGCCTCCCGAGGTCGTCGGGACAGCTGCCACCCGCCGGCCACGATGGCCAGCACGCCGACCAGTCGCAGCAGGTCGAGGCTCTCTCCGAGGAGGAGGACCGCACCGCCCACCGCCAGCAGGGGTCGCAGCCCCTGTTGGATGGGGATGGCGATCGATGGTCCAAGCATGTCCACCGACCTGAGGACCGACCACCGCGAGATGGCGGGGACGATGAGTCCGAGGCCGCTGTAGACGGCCACCGCCTTTCCGGTCACTTCGGCGGGAGGGTCCAACACGACGGAGATCACGATCACGACCCAGGAGACGCTCAGGACGATCAGCGAGGCGGCGATCACGCTGGTGTCCTGGAGCCCTCGCTTGGAAGCGACGTGCGAGCCCGCGAAGCAGAACGCCGAGAGCAGGGCCCACGCCTCAGGGGACAGAGGAGCCTCGCCGGCGGATCGAGTCGTCGGTGCTCGTCGCCACGTCGACGAGATGTCCGGCGAGCTTTCCAGGCATCGAGAGGAACGGGGAGTGCCCCGACCCGAGCGAGACGACGTCCCGGCATGGGAGGGCGGCTTGCATGCGTCGTTGGAGCTCGAGCGGGAGCGCCCGGTCGTCGATCGTCTCCATGTACACCCGGGGAACCCGACCGAACCGCTCCGCGCTGAGCTCGGCCGGCGTGCGACGTGGGGTCAGTGCCTCGGGGACGAGCAGCGCGGTAGCGCGGTCGGCGTCCGCCGCCGCGCAATCTTGGTAGAAGACCTCGCGCGCCGCGTCGGGACGAACGGTGATCAGGCCGTCATCCTCTCGCACGTCGAGATGGGGCACGGCTGGTGAGACCGAACCCGCGACGCCGAGCACCGTCTCACCGTCGCGGAGGAGGAAGGCAGCAAGGTACACGAGGAGCTCCACTCCATCCGGGACCCGCTCGGCGACGTGGCTGATGACGAACCCGCCGAAGCTGTGCCCCACGAGGATCGCCGGGCGGGGCGAAGACTCCACCACTTCCGACACGAGGTCCACGTGATCGTTGAGGGTGATCTCCGCGGGGGGCCGTGGGTCCTGGCCACGGCCGGGGAGATCGGGCGCTTCGACCTCGTGTCCGCGCGCCATCAGCTCGGGCGACACCCGGTCCCAGACCCACCGACCGTGCCAGGACCCGTGGACAAGGACGAATGGGCTCATCGCACCTCGGATCCTGATCGTGAGGGAGAACCGGGGAACAACGCCCCCCCGGGGGCCCCCATTCCCCCCCCCCCTTTTTCTTTCTCCGCAGCACCCACAGCCCC
>JBPCPX010000137.1:0-14742 GCA_050998695.1 Actinomycetota bacterium | reverse complement strand
GAAAAATAAGACATGAAGGAGCCAGCGCGTTCGCGCGGAGGCTTCCCCCCCCCCCAGAGAACGCGGCCTGCGCGTAGCCGTCGACGGTGTCGGCGCCGGCTACGCGAGCCTCCGTCACGCGCTCCAGCTCGCGCCCGACATGGTGAAGATGGACATCTCGCTCACCCGGGGCATCGATCGCGATGCGGGGCGTCGGGCCCTCGCCTCTGCGCTGATCTCATTCGCCGGCGAGACGAACATGACGATCGTGGCCGAGGGGATCGAGACGGCCGCCGAGCTCCACGCGCTGCGCGAGCTCGGCGTCCGGTACGGACAGGGCTTCTACCTGGCCCGCCCCGCCCCGCTCGACTGATCCGTCACGAACCATCCGCCGACCGGGTGCGGACGAGGCTCCGGAGCACACGCAGGTCGCGGCGGAAGGTCCGGCGCAACAGCGGGGCCGCGATCCGGAGACCGAGCCGGCCGACCGGACCCAGCGCCTTCGGTGCGAACAGGGTCTCGCGCCAGCGCATCCTCGTGCCCTCGCTGATCGGCTGGAGCTGGATCTCACCTGCGCCTTTCACCCATCCGAGGTGGTCGATCACGAGGATCCGCGGAGGCTCCCACATGCTCACGCGAACCTTGTCCCGAGTTCTGATGCCTGCGATCCGCACCGTCGCGCGTGCCTCGACGCCGACGCCCTCTCGTTGCTCGCCGATCAATTCGAAGCCAGAGGCCTCGAGCATCCAGTCGTCCTGATGCTCCCAATCCGTGATGAGGGTCCACACGATCTCCGGCGGTCCGGGCATCGTGTCGGAGACCTCGATCAGCACCGGACGCCGGCGTCGTGCGGAACGAGGCTCGGTGTTCAGCGGATCAGCTCGAGCGGCGGTCGATCGACCACGAAGAGGCGCCCGAGTCCTTCGTGAACTGCTTCATCTCCATGGCGACGGTCACCGCCTCCGCGTAGTGTCGGAACGCCCGCTTCTCCGTCGAAGCGACCCCGATCGAGAGCGTCAGCAGCGGGAACCGCTGGAAATCGCCACGCCGATCCGTGACCTCGACGTAGCCGTTCGTGCGGTCGTCCACGTCATAGAGGCCCGGCACCATCTCGTCGAACATCTGCACGATCTGCTGGGCCGTGGCCGTCGCATGCTCGGGCGGCACGACGACCACGAAGTCGTCTCCGCCGGCGTGCCCGACGAACGTGTCCGCTCCGACGACGTGCGCGGCGGCCTCGCCGATCACCCGTGCTGTCTCCCTGATGGCTTCGTCCCCCCGAAGGAATCCGTAACGGTCGTTGTACGCCTTGAACCGATCGAGGTCGACGTAGAGGACCGCGAACGGGTCGGCGGAAGCGACGCGTCGTTCGATCTCGTCCTCGATCGCGATGTTGCCGGCCAGGCCCGTCATCGGCGAGAGGGACCGAGTGTCACTCGCGCGGTTCAAGACTCCCCGTATCCGCGCCAGGAGCTCCGGCGTGTCGAACGGCTTCACGATGTAGTCGTCCGCACCGATCGCGAAGCCCTCCAGCTTGTCGGCCGAGAGCCCACGCGCGGTCAGCATGATCACGGAGACGGTGGCGGTTCTCGGATCCTGGCGGAGGCGGCGGGTCAGCTCGAACCCGTCCATGTTGGGCATCATGACGTCGGCGAGGACGAGCTGCGGCGGACGCTCCTGGGCAGCAGCGAGAGCCTGTTCGCCGTCGCTCGCCACCCGCACGTCGTACCCGGCCGCCTTCAGCTCGATCTCGAGGAGCCGCGCGATGAACGGGTCGTCGTCGACGACGAGGAGGCTCTCCCCGCCACCTCCGGGATCGTCATCCGGCGGCTTCTCTTGCTCTGCCGTCTCTGGCGCTGGCGTCTCAGGGTCTGTCACTGGCTCTCCCGTCGTCTCGCGAGCCCTCGCCTCCCGGACATCGGCACTCTACCCCCACAAGGTGAGCCCGCCGGGTAGGGAAGCGGGACGTTCCCTGCTCCGCGTGGCACGATGGGGCCGGCCTGCTCGAGCCTCTGAAGGAGGACGGCGATGCCGGTGCTCGACTCATTCCTCGATGCGATGGGCGACACGCCCCTCGTGCGCCTGCGGGCGGTGGCCCGTGGCGTCAAACCGACGATCCTGGCCAAGCTCGAGATGTTGAATCCGGGTGGCTCCGTCAAGGACCGGATCGGCGTCCGGATGATCGAGGCCGCCGAACGGGAAGGGCTCCTCAAGCCCGGAGGGACGATCGTCGAGCCCACATCCGGCAACACCGGGCACGGGCTGGCGATCGCCGCGGCGGTTCGCGGCTATCGCTGCATCTTCGTCATGCCGGACAAGATGAGCCAGGAGAAGATCTCGCTGCTGCGCGCCTACGGCGCCGAGGTCGTGATCTGCCCCACGGCGGTCGCGCCGGATTCCCCTGAGAGCTACTACCGAGTGGCCGACCGCCTCGCCGCGGAGATCCCAGGCGCGTTCCAGCCGAACCAGTACCACAATCCCGTGAACCCCGAGACCCACTACGAGACGACCGGCCCGGAGATCTGGCAGCAGACCGAGGGCCGGCTCACCGCCTTCGTCTGTGGCGTGGGCACCGGTGGCACGATCTCGGGGGCGGGGCGCTACCTGAAGGAGCAGAACCCCGACGTCCTCGTGGTGGGGGCCGATCCGGAGGGGTCGCTGTACTCCGGCGATACCCCGAGACCGTACCTCGTCGAGGGGATCGGGGAGGACTTCTTCCCGACCACGTTCGATCCGTCGGTCGTCGACCGCTATGTCCGCGTCTCCGATCGCGATTCGTTCCTGACGGCGCGCGCGATCACCCGCCGGGAGGGGATCCTCGTCGGAGGCTCGAGCGGCACCGCCGTCTTCGCGGCCCTGCAGGTCGCTCGAGACCTCGACGACCGTGATGCGACGATCGTCGTTCTGCTCCCCGACACGGGGCGGCAGTACATGTCGAAGCTCTATTCCGAGACATGGATGCTGCAGCACGGGATGCTCGAGCGACCCGAGATGGTCCGCGTCGAAGAGGTCCTCTCGGCGAAGTCGGGTGAGATCCCCTCGCTCGTCACCGTGAACGCACACGACAAGGTCCGTCAGGCCGTGGAGACCCTGCAGGAGCACGGGATCTCGCAGGCGCCGGTGGTGCGGGAGGAGTCCATCGAGGTGTCGCAGTTCGTCGGATCGATCCGCGACCGCGAGCTCCTGGAGCGCGTGTTCCGAGACCCCGACGCGCTCCAACTCGACGTGGCCGAAGCGATGGCGCCGCCCATCCCGATGGTCGAATGGGACGCGCCCGTGGAGATGGCGTTCGCGGAGCTCGAACGCACATCCGCCCTGGTGGTGACCAAATCGGGTCAGGCGCTTGGCGTCCTGACGCGGAGCGACCTCCTCGAGTTCCTCGCTCGACAGCGGCGGGCGTAGTCTGCCCCGATGAGGTTCGAGACGGCCGCGATCCACGCAGGACAGGACCCCGACGCGCCCTACGGCTCGGTGAACGTCCCGATCTACCAGACCTCGACCTACGCGCAGCCCTCGGTGGGCAAGCCCAAGGTCTTCGACTACGCGCGCGGGGGCAACCCCACGCGCGAGGCCTTCCAGCAGGCGCTCGCCGCTCTGGAGGGCGGCGAGCGCTGCTTCGCGTTCGGGAGCGGGATGGCCGCCGAGTCGACCCTGATGCTGACCCTGCACCCTGGCGACCACGTGCTCCTGGCCGACGACGTGTACGGCGGCACGTACCGGCTGCTGTCCAAGGTGCTCGAGCCCTGGGGCCTGTCGTTCTCGACCGTGGACCTCAACGATGTGGACGCGGTCCGTGGTGCCCTGCGACCCCAGACGCGCGTCGTCTGGGTCGAGACGCCTTCCAACCCGTTGCTCAAGATCGTCGACCTCGAGGCCGTGTGCACGATCGCGCACGAGTCGGGTGCTCGCGTCGTCGTGGACAACACGTTCGCCACGCCGGCATTGCAGCGGCCGCTCGCGCTCGGAGCCGACGCGGTCATGCACAGCGTGACGAAGTACCTGGGCGGGCACTCCGATCTGATCGGCGGCGCGATCGTCACCAGCGACCCGGAGTGGATCGAACGCCTCGGGTTCCTGGTGAACGCGGTCGGCGCGGTTCCCGGGCCGATGGATTCCTACCTGGGCCTCCGTGGCCTCAAGACGCTCGCCCTGCGGATGCAGAAGCATTCCGAGAACGCGTCGGCGATCGCCGACTGGCTGTCCTCGCACCCGAGGGTCCGGCGCGTCTACTTCCCGGGACTCCCGACCCATCCCGGCCACGAGATCGCCGCACGCCAGATGTCGTCGTTCGGCGGCATGGTCTCCTTCGAGGTCGGATCCGCGGATGAGGCGATCGCGGTGGCCGAGCGAACCGAGCTGTTCTTCCTCGCCGAGTCGCTCGGCGGCGTGGAATCTTTGATCGAGGTCCCGGGGCCGATGACGCACGCGAGCGTCGCCGGATCACCGCTGGAGGTGGCTCCGGAGCTCATCCGCCTCTCGGTCGGGATCGAGCACGTCGACGATCTGATCGCGGACATCTCTCAAGCGCTCGGTTGACGAGAGAGCGCAAGCGCTCGACTAGGACCGCACGACGATCTCGCTCCCGTCGCGGAGGCTGATGCCCACCGCGCGCACGCGTGGCTCCCCCTCGACGACGCTGATCGGGACCTCCGCACCGCCCAGCCAGTCGCGGAGCCGGGCCTCGTCCCCACCGACCTCGGCCCAGACGATCCCCTCGACCGGGACCCGGTGCTCGGCTGGCGCGGCGCCGGGATGGAGCTCAGGTGGCACGTCCCACGAGATGAAGAACGGCAGCCAGAGGTCCTCCCCCCGCTCCTCGATCCCGGCGCCGCGCCAGCGCACCTCGGTGCCGTTGGGTCGCGTGCGTGTACCGGGCCGGATGGTGAGACCCAGCCTGGCCGCGGTCGCATCGATGTCATCGTCCGACAAGCACACGGAGAACCATCGATCGCCGTCCAACGACAGCTCCATGAGGGTTCGTCCGAGGACGGAGTTCCAGCCCACCTCTTCGTCGACGACGCCGAGGAGCTCGATGTAGTCGTTCCCGAGCGGTGCGATCATGTTCGCGGTTCCCCACTGCGGATGACGCCCGCCTGGAGAGAACCGGAGGCCGTGCTCGTTCCAGAGGCGTCCGGCCGACACCGCGAGGTCCCGAACGGCGAGCACGACGTGATCGATCCTGAACATGCGCCGAGGGCCGAGCTAGGTCGCCTGACGCTTCATGTAGGCGACCATCGAGACGCCGCCTGCCGGTGTCTGCTGCTGAAGGATCGTCACCAGCTCCCAGCCGTCTTCGCCGAAGTTGTTCAAGATCTCGCCCGGGTTGTGCTCGAGCAACGGCGCCACGAAATACTCCCACTTCATCTCAGCTTCCCCCTTGTGCCATCAGTCGCTCATGCATCTTCCTGAAGCAGACACCCATGATCACTTCGAGGCCGCCCTCGGTGGCGATCCGAGCCGCCTCCTCGTTCACGATCCCCTCCTGGAGCCAGAGCACGCGCGCACCGGTCGCGACCGCCTGCCGGGCAACCTCCGGGGTGTCCTCCGCGCGACGGAACACGTCCACCACGTCCACGTGGATCTCGCGCGGTATGTCGAGGAGCGAGGCGTACGCCCGTTCTCCCAGGACCTCCGTCTCGTTCGGGTTGACCGGCACGATCCGGTACCCGTGCTCCTGCAGGTAGGAGGCCACCCCGTAGGAGGGGCGCGTCGGGCTCGAGGAGATCCCCACCACAGCGATGACACGGGCCGCTCCCAGCAACGACCGGAGCGCGCGCTCCTCTTCGCTCAGGTCAGGGTCCACGGCGCCTCCGCCCTGAGCACATCGAGGAAGGAATGGACCATCAGCCCCGTCGCGCCCCAGATCGTGTGCCCGTCCGCGGGATAAGCCCAGCCGTGCCAGACGCTCCCATCCTCACGGGGCAGCTCCATCGGCTCCTCGACGGCGACGAGGTCGGCCAGAGGCACGCGGATGATCTCCTTGATCTCAGCCTCCGCAGCGAACAGGTCCGGCGGCAGCTCCAGCAGACCGACGAAGGGGATCACGAGGATCGCGGACACGTAGGTATGCACGGGTGGGAGCGCTCCGACGAGCTGCGGAAGCGCGGGATCGAGGCCGATCTCCTCGAACGCCTCCCGCCGCGCGGCGTGCGCGGGCGACTCGCCCGCGTCCACGAGCCCGCCCGGGAACGAGACCTCCCCGGGGTGACGCGAGAGCGCGTCGGCGCGGACCGTGAAGATCAGGGAGGGGTCCGGCGATTCGACGAGCGGCGCCAGCACGGCGGCGAGGCGGTCGCCCGGCGCCGGCGCGTGCGCCGGCGCCGGATCGAGCGCGGAGCGAAGGACTTCCTGCAGAGAGGGCGCGTGTAGCATCCGCAGCCATGGTAGGCGAGGACGTCGCGGAACCCGCATCGGCGGCCTCCGGCGCGGCGGCGGGCGCGGCGGCCGATGCCACCGACCCCGACGAGGTTCTCCGCTATACACGAGCACTGATCGCCGCGCCGTCCGAGAACCCGGGAGGCACCGAGGACGAGGTCGCCGACGTGGCGATTGGCATCCTCACCGACCTCGATGCCGATATCCAGGTCGTCCGGTCCGAGGAGGGGCGTCCGAGCGTGGTCGCGCGGATCGGCTCCGGGGAGCGTCCACGTCTCGCCTGGAACGGGCACCTCGACACCGTGCCGGCCGGGGATCCTTCGACATGGTCCAGCGGTCCCTTCGAGGGCCAGGTGGTCGACGGCAGGCTGATCGGCCGTGGGGCCTGCGACATGAAGGGGCCGATCGCGTCCGCACTCGCGGCCGTCGCGGCGCTCCGCCGCGCCGGCCTCTCGCTGGGCGGGACCCTCGAGCTGCATCTGGTCGCCGACGAGGAGCTCTCCGGGATCCACGGCACCAGGGTCCTGCGCGACCAGGGTCTGCTCGACCAGGACGCGGCCATCGTCGGCGAGCCGTCCGAGATGAAGATCGCCCTCGCCGAACGTGGCGGCGCCTGGGTCAAGGCCGTGGCGCACGGCAAGGCGGCCCATGGCTCGCAGCCGGACCGCGGCGTCAACGCGATCCTGACGATGTCGCGGTTCCTGCTCCGCCTGCCGGAGGCGCTCCCCGACCGGGTGCACCCGCTCGTGGGAGCCCCGACGGTCAACGTCGCCCTGGTGAGCGGAGGCAGCGCACCCAACGTCGTCCCCGACCGCTGCGAGGTGGAGATCGATCGCCGGATCGTCCCGGGCGAGGAGGACCCGGAGGAGGTGCTCGCCCCGTTCCGCCTGCTGGTCGACGATCTCGTGGCGGAACGGCCCGAGACCCACATCGAGATCTCGCTGAACCACTGGACGGAGGCCGCCGAGACGACAGGCGACTCCGCGATCGCGCAGGTCGTGCGCGACGCGATCGCCGTGGAAACGGGTGCGCCACCGCCCTTCGTGGGCTTCACCGGCATCACCGACGCCCGCTTCTACATCAACGACGCGCACATCCCGACGGTGATCGCGGGTCCGGGTTCGCTCTCCCTCGCCCACACCGCGAACGAGTCCATCGGGGTCGAGGAGATGATCGACGCGGCGCGTGCGTACGCGCGCATCTTCGTCGGCTTCCTTGGGACCCGCTAGGTCTTCGATGAAACGGTTCGATGTCTTCGTGATCGGGGGCGGCGGAACCGGCTCCGAGGTCGCCTTCTCCCTCGCGCGGACCTCGGGGATGAAGGTCGCGCTCGCGGAACGGGACAAGCTCGGTGGCGAGTGCAACCACTACGGCTGTGTGCCCACGAAGGTGATGCTCCGATCGGCGAAGATCGCGGCGCTCGCTCGCGACGGGGAGCGCTTCGGCCTGCGGATCCCCGACGTCGAGGTCGACTTCATGGCGGTGCAGCAACGTGCCCGTGACGTCATCGACTCTCAGTCCGGCGAAGGCGCCGCGCCGTTCGAGCGAGCGGGCGTCGAGGTGTTCCTGCAGGAGGCGCGGCTCCTCGGTGAGCGCCGGGTGGAGCTCGCAGACGGCACACAGGTGGAGGCCGACCGCGTCGTCCTGGCGACCGGCACGGAGGCCGACATCCCCCCGATCGCCGGACTCGAGGAGGGACCGTTCTGGACGAACAAGGAGGCGATCTGGCGTCCGGAGGTCGTCCCCGATTCCCTCGCGGTGATCGGTACCGGCGCCATCGGGATCGAGTTCGCGCAGATCTACGCCCGCTTCGGCTCACGCGTGACGGCGCTGGAATCTCTCCCACATGTCCTTCCCCAGGAGGACGAGGAAGCCGCGGCATCCCTCGTCCCTGCCCTCGAAGGCGAAGGGATCACCCTGATGTCGGCCGTGACGATCGGGAGGGTGGATCACGATGGCTCGGTGTGGACGCTGGCTCTCGAGGCCGGGGATCCGGTGATCGCCGGTGAGCTCCTGGTCGCGACGGGGCGGCGACCGATCTTCGATGCCCACGACCTGCACGCTGCGGGGATCGAGCTGGATGACGACGGGAAGCCGATCCTGACAGAGACCCTCCGCACCACCAACGACGACGTCTGGGCCGCCGGCGACGCGACCGGTGATCTCCTGTTCACCCATGTCGGTACCTACGAGGCAGAGCTCGTCGTCAAGGACATCCTCGGGCACCCGGAGCGCCGGGACTACCGGGTCGTGCCACGGGTCACGTTCTGCGACCCCGAGGTCGCGAGCGTCGGACTCACGGAACAGGAGGCTCGCGACGACGGCCACCGGGTGATCACCTCGGTCGTGCCCTTCGAGGACAACGAGCGTTCGCACATCGAGGGTGGCACGAGTGGCCTCGTGAAGGTCGTGGCCGAGGGCAGCACCGGCGAGATCCTCGGTGGGCACATCGTGGGCGAGGAGGCCGGAGCCTTGATCCATCAGCTGGTCCTCATGATGGTGGCGCGGACGACTGCCTCCGCCGTCGCCCGCGCGATCCACGCGTACCCCACCCTCTCGGAGTCCGTCAAGGGCGCCCTGCTCGGCATCGACGAGCAGGTCGGGTAGCCTTGGGGGACATGGACGCTTCCGTCACCGAGGTCATCGCGGTCACCGACAAGGCCGCGCGCCGGATCGCAGCGCTCGCCCTCAAGGAGGGCCGCGCGCTGCCGATCCTCCGGGTCCGCGTGACCGCCGGCGGATGCTCCGGCTTCACCTACGAGCTATCGTTCGCCGACGGGCCCGCCGACGATGACGCAGTGATCGAGGCCGCGGACGGCGTTCGCGTCCTCGTCGACCCGAAGAGCGGGCCGATCGTCCGCGGATCCACGCTCGAGTACAACGACGCGCTCCTCGGGGGCGGCCTCAAGATGATCAACCCCCAGGCCACCCACGAGTGTGCCTGCGGCGACTCGTTCGCGATCTAGCCGACACTCCTCGTCACCCGACGGTGAGCGTCCCCGTCATCTGAGAGTGGAACCGGCAAACGAACCCCCCACTGCTCACGCCCGTGAGCTCGATCTCCACCGTGTCACCGGCGCCGATCGTCTCGTCGATCGCATCGTCGTCGGTCGTGAACGTGTGCGACGTCTCGCCGATGTTGGTGACCGTGATCGTCTGCCCCTCGGTCACGGAAAGCTCCGCGGGCGAGAAGCTGAAGTCCACGATCGTGAGGTCGGCGCCACCGCTCTCGGACGGGCTGCCAACGTCATCGGACGCGCTCTCGCTCGGGCTCCCGCCATCATCCGCCGGTGGGGTGTCGTCCCCTCCGCAGGCTGCGGCGAGCAGCGTGAGCGCGAACAGGACTCCCAGCAGTTGCATCCACCTTCGGTGCATCTTCCCTCCATGTCTTCGTGGCCAAGGTTCCGGACGGTACTACGAGCGAGTGGACCCTCGGGCTCTCGTCCCACGGCGAGAAGGGGAACTACACTGCCGGCGTGGCCGTCGAGAAGACCCAGTGGCGCGACCTCTACAACGAGGTGGTGCTCACGGGCCTGTGCACCGGCTGCACCTCCTGCATCGTGGCTTGTCCGTTCCATGTCTTGGGCTACGAGAACGACGTCCCGGTCCAGCTCCAGGAGGAAGGGCCCGACGGCTGCAGCCACGGCGACAAGGGATGCGATATCTGCACCCGTGCGTGTCCGAGGTTCCGTGAGTGGGAGTCGGAGATCGACGAACTCTTCTTCGGCCAGGTCCGCAAGCCCGAGGAGGTCATCGGTCACTACCGCGACATCTACCTGGCCAGGGCCACGGGGCAGGACGCGTTGATGCACGGCCAAGACGGCGGTGCCGTCTCGGCACTGCTCCTCTGGGGGCTCGCCAACGGCGAGATCGACGGGGCCTTGACATCGAAGCTCTCGGAAGAACGCGCTTGGGACGCGGAGCCGACCGTGGTCACGGATGCGGAAGGGGTCCTCGCCACCGCAGGGTCCCGCTACACGTACTCCGCGAACCCCCTCGCCCTGCTCAAGGCCGCCGAGATGGGGCTCTCGAAGCTCGCCCTCGTAGGGATGGGTTGCCAGGCGAGCGCGACCGGTGCGCTGGAAGTCCGGCGGGTGAACAAGTGGCGGCGCAAGATCGCCTGGACCTTCGGGCTCCTCTGTTCGAAGTCGTTCACGTATGACGGCCTGATGGTCGAGATCGCCCAGAAGGAGCTCGGGCTCGACCTCGAGCATCTGGCTCGCGTGAACGTGAAAGGGAAGCTGCTGTTCTACACGGACACCGGCGACGAGGTCATCTACTCGTTGAAGGACGCCCAGCAGTACACCCGGCCCGGCTGCCTTCGCTGCCCCGACTTCGCCGCCGAGCACGCGGACATCTCCTTCGGCGGTCTCGGGCAGTCCGAGGGCTGGACGCTCTCGATCGTTCGGACCGAACGAGGCCAAGACATCTGGGACCGGGCCACGGCCGACGGCGTGATCGAGCATCGGCCTGGAGCCGAGGATCCCAAAGCCGTCGAGCTGATGTTCAAGCTGGCGGCCAAGTCTCGCCAGCGCTGGCCCTCCCCGGATGAGATGCCTGTTGCCGGCTCCACGCCTGGCGTGCTTCCAGTCCTTCCTGACCACGCCTGAGCCCCCCGGACGGGTGATTTCGCGACCCCAACGAGGGGACTCCACGCGGTCGTTTCCGCGCCGATAATCCCGAAAGACCCCCGGAACGCGGTTTCCGGCTGCCGGTAGGGAAGGATGCGCGTGGTTCGATCGATCGGACATCAGGAGCAGCTGCTCGGTGGCGACGCGCTGCTCGCGGCCGTCGCGTCCTCAGCCGAGCGACTCCTCCTCGAACCCGACTGGGCCGACGCCCTCGACGACGTGTTGATGCACCTGGGGGTTGCCGCCGACGTCAGCCGCGCCTACCTCATCCGGGTCGATCAGCCTGCTCCGGACGGCTATCTCGCCACCCAGCTCGCGGAATGGTGCGCGCCGGGGGTGAGCTCTCAGTTCGCGAACCCGACGCTGCAGGGAGCGTCCCTCGCGAGCACGGGTTTCGCCCGCTGGGTGGAACTCATGTCGGATCATCAGACCGTCTCCGGGGTCGTGCGCGATCTCCCGGAAGTGGAGCGCGTCGAGCTGAGTGCACAGGAGATCGTGTCGATCGCCGCGTTCCCGGTCTTCGTCGATGGCGAGTGGTGGGCATTCATCGGCTTCGACGACTGCATCCAGGAGCGGCGTTGGTCTCGTCACGAGCTCGACTCGCTCCGCGCCGTGGCAGGCATGCTCGGAGCGGCCGTCCAACGACAGCGTGCCGAGGGTCGCCGGCTCGAGGCGGAGGCCCGGTACCAAGAACTCGTCACCCAGAACCCGGCGGTGACCTACACGGAGGCCCATCACGACGACGGAGGGAGGGTCACCTTCGTCAGCCCTCAGATCGAGGCGCTCCTCGGCTATCCGCCGGAGCGAGCGACGGACGATCGGACCTGGTGGTGGGCCACCGTTCATCCCGACGACGTCGAACGAGTGCAGGCGGCGAACCGTCTCGCGTTCGCGACGAGGGTGGACTTCGATCAGGTCTACCGCATGAGGACTGCCGACGGTCGGTGGGTGTGGGTGCGCGACAAGGCCCGCCCGGTCTACGACGACGACGGGCGGATCGGGTACTGGCAGGGCTTCATGGTGGATGTGAGCGAGCAGATGGAGGCGGAGGGACGCCTCCGTCAAGCCGAAGCTCGATACCGCGCGATGGTGGAGCTGATCCCTGCCGTCACCTACACCGACTTCGTGGGAGCCGACGGGCTCACGTCGATGGGCTTCGTCAGCCCACAGATGGAAGCGATCCTCGGGTTCTCTCCGCAACGATTCCTCGACGACGCGGATCTCTGGTTCGAGCTGATGCACCCCGACGATCTCGCACACCTCCGGTCGATCGACGCCTTCAACAACGCCGACTTCGAAGTGTTCGACCACGAGTATCGGATGCACCACGCAGACGGCCACTGGGTGTGGGTGCACGACATCTCGACCGCCGTGTTGGACCACGAGGGCAACCTCGACTATTTCCTGGGTTTCCTCACGGACGTGAGCTACCGTCGGGATGCCGAGGAACGGCTCCGCGAGGCGGAGCTCACGTTCCGGACGATGGTCGAGCAGAATCCGGCGGTCTTCTACGTGCAGGAGCTCGATCCGGATGACCCCAGTCAAGCGCTCACCACCTACGTCGGACCGGGGGACGAGGAGCTGACCGGCTACCCGCGCCAGGCGGTCGCGAACGACCCCGCGCACTGGAAGCGCCTGGTGCATCCAGACGACCGGGAGCGCGTCTTCGCGGCCGATGCCTCCAGCAACGCCGATGGCTCGGACGTCTTCTCCGAGGAGTACCGGATCGTGCGCAAGGATGGACAGGTAGTGTGGGTCCTCGACCAGGCGCGCCTCGTGCGCCCAGAAGATCGGCCACCCTACTGGCAGGGGTTCCAGCTCAACATCACGGCGCGCAAGGAGGCGGAGCAGCGCCTCCAGGACGCCCACGAGCACCTGCGACTCTTGGTGGACTCGTCCCTCGATGCCGTCGTGAGCATGGACACGGAAGGCCGGATCGTCGGCTGGAACCCCCAGGCGGAGACGACGTTCGGCTGGAGCGCCGAGGAGGTTCTCGGACGCACGCTGGAGGAGACGATCGTCCCGCATGCCCATCGCGCCGCCCACAGTGAAGGGCTCCGCCGCTGGCGCGAGACCGGCGAGGGCGCGGTCCTGAACTCGCGGATCGAGATCCAGGCCCTGCGTCGGGACGGACGGATGATCCCCGTCGAGCTCTCCATCGTCCCGGTGTCGGTCGGCGAGGAGACCGTCTTCTCCGGGTTCATCCGGGACATCAGCGAGCGCAAGCGAGCGCAGGAGGATCTCGAACGGGCACTCGAGGTCGAGCGCCAGGCGGCCGCGCGGTTGAGAGCGCTCGACGAGATGAAGGACACGTTCCTCCAGGCCGTCTCCCACGACCTCCGCACGCCCCTGGCCGCGATCCTCGGGATGGCGATCACGCTGGAACGAGGACACGTGGGTTTTTCACCCGAAGAAACAAGGGAGCTCGCAGGCCGTATCGAGCACAACGCGCGGCGGCTCGAGCGGTTGGTGACGAACCTCCTCGATCTCGATCGGCTCGCGCGCGGCGTGTTGACGCCGACCTTCGAGCCGACCGATGTCGGAGATCTGGTCCGAAGGATGGTGACGGAGACGGACCCGTCGGGCCAGCAAGTCAAGGTCTCCGCCGAGTCCTTCATCCTGCCCATCGATCCGCCGAAGGTGGAGCGGATCGTGGAGAACCTGATCGTGAATGCGATCAGGCACACCCCCGCCGGCACCTCCGTGCACGTCTCCGTCACCGGTTCCGCGCACGGCGTCATGATCGCGGTGGAGGATGAAGGTGGCGGAGTGCCCGCGGACCTGCGCGAGAAGATCTTCGAGGAGTTCCGTCAAGGAACGGATGCTCCCCAGCCGTCACCCGGTGTGGGGATCGGACTCACGCTCGTGCGCCGATTCGCCGAGATGCATCACGGCCGCGCGTGGGTCGAGGAGCGGGAGGGCGGAGGCGCGTCCTTCCGGGTGTTCCTGCCGACGACTCACCCGGACGCGGACTAACTGGCCGAGGTGTCTGTCAGGGCGAGGCCCACGCTTCGACGATCGGGTGATCCTTGGAGGCGGGGCCCACCTGTGCGGCTCCGCCCGGAGACCCGACGCCACTGATCTCGTCGCTGAACCACTCCGTGTTGATCGCGTTGAACTGCTTCCATTCGGCCGGAACATCGTCTTCGTAGAAGATGGCCGTCACCGGGCACACCGGCTCGCAAGCGCCGCAGTCGACGCACTCGTCGGGGTGGATGTAGAGCATGCGAGGACCCTCGTAGATGCAGTCGACCGGGCACTCGTCGACGCAGCCGCGGTCCTTCACGTCGATGCACGGCTCCGCGATCGTGTAGGTCATCCCCATTTACCCCTTTTCCACGGTGTCGACCTTGCGAACGAAGTCTACCGCCGAGGCAGCGCTCGGCAATGGTTCATGGCGACAGGGTCCGAAGGACTGTCAGCGCCTCATCGCCGCCCTCCCCGGGAGCCAGGACCGGGTAGACGACCGGGAGGCCTGCGCCGGCGTGCCGGTATCGGTCAAGGCGCTCCCTCGCGAGGGCCGGGTCCCCTCGCAGGCAAACGGCGTCCACGACCGCCTCCGGGGAGAGCTCGACTCCCATCACTTCGAATTGCCGAGCGTAGGCAGGGTAGGAGGCGTACTCGGCGCCGGCGGCGAGCAGCGCTTCGTCCGCGCGTGCCGCAAAGGACGCCCGGACGTAGACCGCGATCGCGACGGCGTCGGGGTCGCGGGGGGGGGGGGCTGGGGGCGCACAGCACCCGTGGGGGGGGGGGGTAT
>JBPCPX010000107.1:0-6920 GCA_050998695.1 Actinomycetota bacterium | reverse complement strand
GTTGTGTTGCTTTTTTGCTTCCTGTTCCTCTCCCCGCCCCCCCCCCCCTCCCCCCCCCCCCCCCCCCCCCCCCCCCCCCCCCCCCCCCCCCCCCCCCCCCCCCCCCTCCCACGTCATCTCTCAGGGGGTGACCGAGGGGACTTGAACCCCCAGCCTCCAGGACCACAACCTGGCGCTCTAACCAGTTGAGCTACGGCCACCACGTGCAGGAGCCAGGGTACCCGAACATGCCCCCGGAGTTGCCTCACGGGTCCCCGTCGGGCATCATTGAACGGCCGTTCAACGAGCCATCGTGGGGGTGGACGACCTGGCAATCAGAGAGACGATCGAGTTCGACCTCGAGCTGGTCGACCGCCTGATCGCGGCGGAAGAGGCGACGCTCGAGCCCAAGCACCGAGCCTCTATCGAGTACCGGGAGGTGGCCGCACGTCACGTGACCGGCGGCGTGGCGTCGTCCTGGCAGGCATCGCCCCCGCACGCGATCTTCATCGACCGGGGGCAGGGCAGCCACATCTGGGACCTCGACGGCAACGAGTACGTCGACTACCACCTCGGATACGGCGCGATGGTCGTCGGACACGCCCATCCCAAGGTCGTGGAGGCGATCGAGAAGCGGGCCCGCCTGGGAACGCATTTCGCCCAGCCCACCGCGCAGCTACACGAGATCGGTGAGAACGTCTCGGAACGCTTCGGGCTCCCGCTCTGGCGGTTCTGCAACTCCGGCACGGAGGCGACGCTCGAAGCGGTCCGGCTGATGCGCGCGAACACCGACCGGGACATGATCATCAAGATCGAGGGGAGCTACCACGGTCACCATGACTCGCTGATGTTCTCCGTCGCACCCGACCCCGACCTGATCGGCCCGCGCGAGCATCCCGTCACGGTGCCGCAGGCGATGGGGATCCCGCAGGCGTTCGCCGACCTCGTCCGAGTCGTGCCTTTCAACGATCTGGCCGAGGCCGAGCGCGCCTTCCGCGAGAACGAGGGCCGCGTCGCTGGCATGATCGTCGAGCCGGCGATGATGAATTGCGGCGTCGTGTTGCCACAGCCGGGCTACCTCCAGGGCCTGCTCGACCTCTGCCACCGCCATGGGGCCTACCTCGCGTTCGACGAGGTGAAGACCGGTGGGACGATCGCCTGGGGAGGAGCCGTTGAGGCGTTCGGCGTGCAGCCCGACATCGTCACGCTCGCGAAGGCGTTCGGGGGCGGCGTCCCGTGCGGTGCGATCGGCGCGACCGAGGAGCTCTTCGGACCGGTCCTCCGCGGGGAGCACGACATCGCCGGGACCTTCAACGGGAACCCGCTCACGATGGCCGCGGCGAAGGCGACCCTGCTCGAGGTCCTCACGCCGGATGCGTACGAACGCCTGCACGCGATCGACCGGGCACTGAAGGACGGTCTCCGACCGATCATCGACCGGTACCGGCTCCCGGCCTACGTGACGGGGATCGGCGCGAAGGGCTCGGTCACGTACTCGCCGACCGAGGTTCGCGAGTATCGGGATACGATCGGGATCGACGAGCGGGTCACGTACCTCGCATGGCTCATGCAGCAGAACCGCGGCGTGTTCAAGTCCCCGTGGTCGAAGCAGGAGACCTGGACGCTGTCGATCACGCATTCCGACGAGGACGCCCAGCGGTACATCGACAACTTCGAGGAGTTCGCGGCCGCCGTCGCGAGTTGAGCGGGGACAGGATGGGCGAGCGCTGGGTCGCCGTGGAGCTCGCGGACGGCCGATCCCTGGAAGCGGTCGTGCAGGGTGCACCGGACGGCACGCTGCTGGTGTTCCATCACGGAAGCCCGTCGGCGGCGCAGCCATTCGAACCCTTCCATCGAGCCTCGGCCGAGCGCGGCATCTCTCTCGCCCTGGTCTCACGAGCGGGGTTCGGCGAATCGAGCCGCCAGGAGGGGAGAACGGTGGCGAGCGCGGCGGCGGATGCCGCCGCGGTCGCCGACCACCTCGGCCACGGAACGTTCCTCACGGCCGGTTGGTCGGGAGGCGGCCCGCACGCGCTCGCGTGCGCGGCACTCCTCCCGGACCGCGTACGGGCCGCCGCCACGATCGCCGGCGTGGCCCCCTACGACGCGGAGGGCCTCGACTGGACGGCCGGCATGGGCGAGGACAACCAGATCGAGTACCCGACCGCCGCGCGTGACCCGGACGAGCTCCTCAGATGGATGGAGCCGCACGCCCAGGCCATGGCCACGATCGAGGCGGATGAGATCGTCGCCGAGATGCGGTCGCTCATGTCCGGGGTCGACGCGGCGCAGGTGACCGGTGAGTTCGGAGAGAACCTCGCCGCTTCGTTCCGATCGGCGTTCCGCCACGGCCCGTGGGGCTGGTACGACGACGATCTGGCCTTCGTGCGCGGATGGGGGTTCGACCCGTCGGAGATCCGCGTGCCGGTGTCCATCTGGCAGGGACGGCAGGACCTCATGGTGCCGATCACCCACGGAGAGTGGCTGGCCGCGCACATCCCGGGCGCGCGGGCCCATCTCCGACCCGAGGACGGCCACCTGTCGCTCGGCGTGGGCGCGTTCGGGGAGATCCTCGACGACCTGCTCGAGGCGTCCGGCCTAGGCGCGTCTACCATCGAGGGGTGAGTCCGTCGCAGCCCGAGGTACGGAAGAAGGCCGAGCGGCTCGACGAGCGGCTCCGTCCACTCCTGGCGCGGATCGGTGTGCCGCTCCTTCGGATCTCGCTCGGCGTCGTGTTCCTCTGGTTCGGGTTCCTGAAGATCTTCGATGTGTCACCCGTCTCCGGACTCGTCGCGAACACGATCTACTGGTTCGATCCGGATGTCGTCGTTCCCGCGCTGGGGGCCTTCGAGGTCTTCGTGGGCGCATGCCTCGTGGCCGGACGGCTGATGCGCATCGCCCTCCCCTTGCTGGTCCTGCAGATGGCCGGCACGTTCATGGTGCTCGTCCTGCTTCCGGACGTCGCGTTCAGCGACGGCAACCCACTCCTGCTCACGGTCGAGGGAGAGTTCGTCGTGAAGAACCTCGTGCTGCTCTCTGCCGCTCTCGTGATCGGGTCTCGGCTGGCGCCGCTCGGCGAGGGTGGGTCCGGCAGTGCCTGAGGCCGCGCACGGCGTAGGCTCCATCGCCATGGACACCGCGAGGACCGTCGACGTCGACCTGGACTGGGTGGAGGAGCTCACCAAGCGCGAGACCGAGGCGCTCGACCGCCGCCACGCCCGATCGCTGACGTATCGGGAAGAGGCGAAGCGGTTCCTGCCAGGCGGGGTGTCCTCGTCATGGCAGTCGTGGCCGCCGCATCCGATCTACGTGCGTCGCGGAGAGGGCTCGCACGTCTGGGACATCGACGGGAACGACTACATCGACCTGCACAACGGCTACGGCGTGATGGTGATGGGCCACGCGCATCCGAAGGTCGTCGAAGCGGTCAAGCGCCGCGTCGAGCGTGGCACCCACTTCGCGCAGCCCACCGAGGAGGCCCTCCCGGTGGCCGAGAACCTCGCCGAGCGCTACCGCCTGCCGCAATGGCGGTTCGGCAACTCCGGGACGGAGGCGACCCTCGACGCATGCCGGATCTCACGCGCACTCACCGGCCGGAAGAAGATCCTGAAGATCGAGGGGACGTACCACGGCCACCACGACTCGCTGATGGTCAGCGTGTTCCCCGCCGAGGACAAGGCGGGGCCTCGTGACCATCCCGTCTCTGTCCCGCAGACCCTCGGCCTGCCGCAGGAGTTCGTGGACCTCGTCGTGAACGTGCCGTTCAATGACCTCGAGGCGGCGAAGCGGACGTTCGCCGAGCACGCCGGTGAGTTCGCCTGCATGATCGTCGAGCCGGCGATGTCCAACTGCGGGCTCGTTTTGCCGGACCCCGGGTACCTCGCGGGTCTCAAAGAGCTCTGCCACGCGGATGGCGCGCTGTTGGTCTTCGACGAGGTGAAGACCGGCTTCACGCTCGCTTGGGGAGGAGCGATCGAGGCGTTCGGGGTGGTGCCGGACCTCGTGTGCCTGGCGAAGGCCTTGGGCGCGGGCTTGCCCTGTGGAGCGATCGGCGGCACCGAGGAAGCGATGGGCATGGTCATCCGCGGCGAGCTCGACCAGCAGGGCACCTTCAACGGGAACCCGCTCACGATGGCCGCCGCCCAAGCGAACCTCCTCGAGGTGCTCACGCCCGATGCGTATCCGCGGTTCGACGAGCTGAACGCGATCCTCGCGAAGTCCGATCAGGTCTGCCTGAAGCACGGTTTGGCCGCGAACGTGAAGCTCCTGGGGGCCAAGGGGTCGGTCGAGTTCCGGCGGGAGCCGATCCACGAGTACCGCGATCTCTGGGACATCGACGACCGGGTACCGCAGCTGGCATGGCTCTGGCAGCTGAACCGTGGTGTGTTCAAATCGCCCGGCTCGAAGTGGGAGAGCTGGACGACGTCCATCGTGCACTCCCAGGACGACGTGCAGCGATACGTCGACAACCTGGAGGAGTTCGCCGCCACCGTCACGAACCCGTCGGGCTAGACTCGCCACGATGGACGAGCCGCAGGTCGGCGTCATCATGGGCTCCCGGTCGGACTGGGAGACGATGAAGCACTGCTGCGACACCCTCGAGGACCTCGGCGTGCGCTTCGAGACCAAGGTCGTCTCGGCCCACCGCACGCCGGAGCTCATGGTGGAGTACGCGACGTCGGCGGCCGATCGGGGCCTGCTCGTGATCGTCGCCGGGGCAGGCGGGGCCGCACATCTCCCCGGGATGACGGCGGCGAACACCCACCTTCCGGTCCTGGGGGTGCCGATCGAGTCGAAGGCCCTGAAGGGGATGGACTCGCTCCTGTCGATCGTGCAGATGCCGGCCGGGGTGCCGGTCGGTGCGCTCGCGATCGGGGTGAGCGGCGCGGTGAACGCCGGACTGCTCGCGGCCGAGATCGTCGCGCTCGCGGACGAGCACATCCGCGAGCAGCTCCTGAAGTTCCGTGAGATCCAGACGGAGAACGTGGTAGCCCATCCCGATCCCGACGAGCGGTGACGCTCGTCGGGATCGTGGGCGGCGGCCAGCTGGGCATGATGCTGGCCGAGGCGGCCACCGGGCTCGGCATCGAGTGCGTGACGCTGGATCCTGCGCCGGACTCGCCCGCATCCCGGGTCGCACGGACGATCGTCGGTGACTATGACGACGAGACCGCTCTCGGCGAGCTGTCCGCTGCCGCCGACGTCGTCACCTACGAGTTCGAGAACGTCCCGGTCGCATCGGCGCGGTTCCTCGAGGAGCGCGTCCAAGTGTTCCCGCCGCCCGAGTCTTTGGAATTCGCGCAGGACCGGGTCCTCGAGAAGACGTTGTTCGAAGAGGTCGGTTTGGCCGTGGCTCCCTTCTCGCCGGTCTCGTCACGCGATGAGCTCGCCGAGGCCCTCGAGGTGATCGGCGCGCCGAGCGTGTTGAAGACGCGGCGCCTCGGCTACGACGGGAAGGGACAGATCCGGCTGGCGAGCGTGGATGAGGCAGACGACGCGTGGCGCGCGGTGGGGGAGGTGCCCTCGATCCTCGAATCCCTCGTGCCGTTCGAGCGGGAGCTGTCGCTCCTGGGCGTCCGCGGGCAGACCGGTCGGGCCGCGTTCTACCCGCTCGTCGAGAACCGGCACCGGGATGGGATCCTCCGGGTGTCGATCGCGCCGGCCCCCGCAGTGACGCCAGAGCTCCAGGCGACGGCGGAGCGTCACGCCAGCGCGGTGATGGAGCGGCTCGGTCACGTCGGCGTGCTCGCGATCGAGCTATTCCAGGTGGGAGAGGACCTGCTCGGCAACGAGATGGCGCCTCGCGTGCACAACTCCGGACACTGGACGATCGAGGGAGCCGAGACGTCGCAGTTCGAGAATCACCTCCGGGCGATCTGCGGGCTTGAGCTCGGTTCGACGTCTGCTTCGTCCTACAGCGGGATGGTGAACCTCATCGGCTCGACCCCGCCGGACGGCGCGTTCGACCATGGACCGAGAGTTCATCTTCACCTGTACGGCAAGGCATCACGTCCGGGCCGGAAGATGGGCCACGTGACGGTCGTCGGAGCCGACCCGATTACCCGTGATCGGGTATTAGGGCGAGTCACCCAAACGGCCGACAACCTTGGATAGATGGCATACCTCACCTGCCCCGACTGCCGGATGCCCTCCCCAGTGGAGGACGGCGCGATCTCGTACCGCTGCTTCTCGTGCGCGGCGGATATCAGGTTCGAGGCGTGCCACAAGTGCGAGTATCCGCAGGCGATCCCGTCGCGCTGGTTCGGCGCCTTCACGTGCGGCAAGTGCGAGACGAAGGTCGAGATCCCTCGCCAGCGGCTCTACAGCACCTCGGTCAAGGCCCGCATCGTGAGGGGCTACGGCCACACCTACCCCAGATTCTGAAACGGTTCCCGACGTCTCGACTCCGCAAGCGCAAGAGCTCCCGCGAGCGCCAACAAGAACGACGCGGCAAGCCAGGGCAGGAGGGTGAAACCGGTGAACGCCAGGGCCCGGATGATCGAAGCCACGGCCTCCGCCAGCGAATCGGTGACACTCACATCGGTCGTCAACGCGCAGAGCGTGCTAGCGGCGCCCGGGCAGGGGGCGGGGTTCTCGACTGATGGCACGGTGGTTGCCCCGCCTCTTTGCGCGGCGAGACGGCTCATGAGGGCGTCCTGTGATGACTGCGCAGGACCGCGCATCGATAGGAACGACGAGGAGTCCGCTCCCGAGCCGGACGTCGATCCGGTGCTCGCGTCGGCGGCGGTCTCGACGACGGCCTGGGTGGTGTCGGCGGTCGTCTCGACCACGGCCTGGGTGGTGTCGGCGGTCGTCTCGACGACGGCCTGGGTGGCATCGGCGGTCGTCTCGGCCACGGCCTGGGTGGTGTCGGCGGTCGTCTCGGCCACGGCCTGGGTGGCGTCGGCGGTCGTCTCGGCCGCGGTCTGGGTGGTGTCGGC
>JBPCPX010000050.1:0-11826 GCA_050998695.1 Actinomycetota bacterium | reverse complement strand
CGGCCTGCATGTCGCCCAACGCGCCCGACAGCAAGTCTGGTGGCGAGTGGGGAGCCGCGCTGGGAACGAGCGCGGCTCCGGCGGTGCCCACGGTCGCCCCCCCGGCGCCGTCGACGGAGCGCCGCGTGGTGTCGATCCTGTTCGCCGACCTGGTCGGCTCGACCAACCTCGCGGAGGGCCGCGACCCCGAAGAGGTCAGAGACCTGCTCTCCCGCTACTTCGACGCCGCGCGCGAGACGATCGAGCGCTACGGCGGGCTCGTCGAGAAGTTCATCGGTGACGCGGTTATGGCCGTCTGGGGAACCCCCACCGCCCACGAGGACGACGCGGAGCGCGCGGTCCGAGCCGCGCTGGAGCTGCTCGAAGGCGTCGAAGCGCTCGGCACCCAGGTGGGGGCCGAGCTCCGAGCTCGCGCCGGCGTTCTCACGGGCGAGGCAGCGGCCACCGTGGGAGCCGTTTCGCAGGGGATCGTCGCCGGCGACCTCGTGAACACCGCCTCTCGGCTGCAGTCGATGGCCAAGCCCGGTTCCGTCCTCGTGGGAGAAGCCACCTTCAGGGCGACCGGCAGAGCGATCGCGTACGAGCCCGTCGGCGAACTCACCCTGAAGGGGAAGGGGTCCCCAGTTCCGGGATGGCGCGCCCTCCGCGTGCTCGGTGAGATAGGCGGCGCGGGACGAGGCGAGGCGATCGAGCCGCCGTTCGTCGGCCGCTCGGAAGAGCTCCGGTTGATAAAGGAGCTGCTCCGTTCGACGGGAACGGAGCAGCGGGCGCGGCTGGTTTCGGTCAGCGGGATCGGCGGGATCGGCAAGTCGCGCCTCGCCTGGGAGCTCTTGAAGTGGATCGATGGGCTCGTCGAAGTCATCTGGTGGCACCAGGGTCGCTGCCCCTCGTACGGTGACGGCGTCACGTTCTGGGCGCTCGGCGAGATGGTCCGGATGCGTGCGCGGATCGCGGAGACCGACGACGCCGCGTCCTCCCGACGCAAGCTCTCCGCATCCGTCGCGGAGCTCGTACCCGACCCGGACGAGCGACGCTGGATCGAGCCGCGACTCGCTCACCTGCTCGGCCTCGAGGCGTCCCCACCGGGTGACCGTGAGGAGCTCTTCTCGGCGTGGCGGACCTTCTTCGAACGGGTCGCGGAGCAGGGCACCACCGTGATGGTCTTCCAGGATCTGCAGTGGGCCGATCCCGGACTCCTCGACTTCATCGAGTCGATGCTGGAGTGGTCGAAGAACTACCCGATCCTGATCGTTACCTTGGCACGGCCGGAGCTCGAGGACCGGCGGCCCGGCTGGGGTTCCGGCCAAAGGAGCTACACGGCCCTGCATCTCGAGCCGCTGGCCGACCCGGTGATCGCCGAACTCGTCCAGGGGCTCGTCCGCGGCATGCCGTCCGAGAGCATCGAACGGATCGTCGCGCGAGCCGAAGGCGTGCCTCTCTACGCGGTGGAGACCGTCCGGATGCTTGCGGACCGCGGTGTGCTTGAAGCCCGCGACGATGCATACGCCCTCGTCGGAGAGGTCGGCACCCTCGAGATCCCCGAAACCCTCCACGCGCTCATCGCGGCCCGCTTGGACGCCCTCGCACCTGAGGACCGGGCGCTCCTGCAGGATGCGTCGGTGGTCGGGAGCAGCTTCACGATCGAAGGGCTCGCGGCGGTCGCGGGCGAGGACCGGGCGAAGGTGGAACCTCGCCTCCGCGAGCTGGTACGGAAGGAGTTCCTGGAGCTCGAGCTCGATGCCCGCTCCCCCGAGCGGGGGCAGTACACGTTCCTCCAGGCCCTGATCCGCGAGGTCGCCTACTCCACGCTGTCCAAGGCCGACCGGAGGAGCCGGCATCTGGCCACGGCCCACCATCTCGAGGCGTTCGGCGACGAGGAGCTCGCCGGCGTCGTCGCGACGCACTACGTGGAGGCCTTCCGCGCTTCACCTGAAGGGCCGGAGGCCGATGCGCTGGCCGCGCGGGCCAGGGACTGGCTCTCGCAGGCAGCCGAACGGGCGTTGTCATTGGGCTCTCCGGAGCAGGCTCTCGGGTACGCGGAGCTGGCCCTGGACGTCACGCCCAAAGGTGCAGAACGGGCTTCGCTCCTGGAAACGGCAGGCATGGCCGCGGGGCTCGCAGCTCAGTTCGCGCGTGCGGAAACCCTCTACGACGAGGCGATCGCGCTGCAGGACGAGCTGGGAGATACCGCCGCGGCCGGCCGAGCGACCGCCGGTCTATACGAGGTCCTTTCGTTCCTCGACCGGCGAGCCGAAGCGGCCGAGCGCATGGAACGTGCCCTCGAGGCGCTCGGCGACGACGGGGATGAGCGAGCGACGGCCGAGCTCTGTTCCAAGCTCGCCCAGGCGAGAGCGCTCACCGGTTCTCCGGGCCTCGCCGTCAATTGGGCGGAACGAGCGCTCTCGATCGCGGAGCGACTGCACCTCAGAGAGGTGATGATCGAGGCGCTGGATGCGAAGGGCCAGGCATTCTTCAATCTCGGCAGGCACCGCGAGGCGGCGATCCTGGCCCGCGGGGAGCTCGCACTCGCGGACGAGCTCGGCAGCCTGCGCTACCGCGCCTGGGCCCTCCTCGGCATCGGCGTGTACATCAACGAGGAGGATCCCGCCGGGGCACTGCAGGCGATGCTGGAATGCGCCGACACGGCACGGCGCGCAGGGGACCGCGGAACGGAGATGGTCGCGTTGCCGAACCTCGCCGAATCGGCGATCGAACTGGGAAGGTGGGCGGAGGCCGATGACGCCCTCCGGCGACTCGAAGGCAGAGAGCTCACCGCGATGGCCGAGGACGGGATCACGTTCTGCGAAGTGCTGCTCGAGGCGCATCGTGGCCGGGTCGGGTCAGCCAAGGAGCGACTCGCGGAGATGGCATCACGGATCGAAGAGGTCGAGTTGATTCCACTCCGCACCTGGTTCCACCGCGCGAGATCGCTCGTGCTCCTGTTGAGCGGCGACCTCGAGACCGCGTTCGGCGAGGCGATGGGGGCGGTGGGGCTGGATCCGAGTGGCATGAACACCCCGCTCTCCGTGAGAGAGGCCGCGCGGGCGGCCGTCTGGTCCGGCGATGCCCAGAAGATCAAGACGGCGATCGATGCCATGGCCGCCATCCGCGGGCGCTGGATCGACACGGTGCGCCGTACGGCCGAGGCCGGCCTGGCCACCCTGGAGGGTCGCCGGGAGGATGCGCTGACGGGCTACGATCGCGCGCTCGAGGCGTGGCGAGCGCTCGAGTCCCGGCTCGACCTCGCGTTCTGCACGATCGACATGGCGCACGTGCTCCCGGAGGAGGAGACGACGCGAGAGGCGGTCGAGGAAGCGCGCGCGTTCCTCACCGAGATCGGCGCGGCGGCGCTCCTCGAGCGGCTCGACGCGGCGACTAGGGCGTCGACCCCCGCCCCGGCCCCGTCTTCCTAGCCGAACTGGCGACATGATCCACGTCTCCCGGTCATCCTCACCGGGAAGCATCTGCTGAAGTAGCGTTCCTGAGCGAGACGGGAAAGCCTCTCTGCTCGTGAAGGCCCACAGAGGTTCCCGCGATCGAGCACAGCCGGTTCGGCAGCGACGTGAGAGCCTGACGAGAAGGGAAGGAAATGATGACGGAGCATCCGAACGAAGAACGCTTTCGGCGTCTTTACGAAGCCTTCCGCACGGGAGATGCAGACACGATCCGAGAGGAACTCGCCGACGACCTCGTCTGGCACGTACCGGGAAGGCATCGATTCTCTGGGGATCGGAGCAAGGATGAGACGATGGCCCTGTTCGAGGAGGTCGTTCCGGAGTTCTCGGAAACGGGCGAGCCGGTCATCTCTACGTTCAGCATCGAGATCGAGAGTATCCATGCGAGCGACGCTTGGGTATTCATGCGTGTCCACTGGGATCACACGCGGGATGGAAAACGCTTCGACCAACATGGGGTGGAGGTTTTCCGCCTCGACCCCGAGGGCAGGATCTCCGAGTTTTGGGCCCTCATGCGCGACACCGTGGCCTTCGACGAGTTCTTCTCGTAGGCAGCACCGAACGCTACTCGCCGTTGATCCCCGAACGGACGCACCCTGGTTGGGGGGTCGCCCCCCTTTGTTTCGGATCGGTGCACCGAGCAAGACCTGGCCCGACGAGGACCTGTCCCGAGTTATGCGGTGCTGCTTCGAACCGCGAAACTCCTCCCCAACGCCCGGGACGGACTTTTCCGATACGACGTGCACCGTCGGAGACCACGATCCCAGGATGGTTCCTTCATCGACGCAGGGCAGTGCGCCGCCTTCCGCACCTCGTCATGGGCGCGACAGGCGCAGCGGCGCACCCCGACGCCGTTCATGGACCCCGTGCCGCAGGTAGGTCAGGTTCCTCGCCACGTCCCGCCCACCGAGAACGGCTCGGCGACGACCGCAGGTCGGGCCGAAGGCTGACCTTCCTGGCGCCCTCCGGCGGGGTGATCGTCGGACGCCGAAGGCAACCCGGAGACCGTTTTCAAGACCGTCGCCTTCGTCCGCTCGGCCATCCTCCCGTAGGGGAGGGTACGTCAGCGGCTGGAGTGCGCACGACACCGCGGGGTACGCTTCCACGATGCCGGGAGGTCCGAGGTCCCCCTTCTCCGAGCGTCTCGATCCGTTCGCTTCGGAATCTCGCGTTCGGGAGCTCGTCGAGCAGCTCCCCTGCGTCGTCTACGTCGACAACGACGACCTGCGCCCTTCGACGATCTACATCAGTCCCAACATCGAGCAGCTACTCGGGTTCCCGGCCCGTCGGTTCCTGGAGGATCCGGGGCTTTGGATCCGTTCGATGCACCCGGACGACCGCCAGCGCATCCAGGGTCTCCGGGGCGAGGTCTGGTCGACCGGCGCGCGCTACCGCTCGGAGTACCGGATGTTCCGTCAGGACGGAGAAGAGGTCTGGGTCCGCGACTCCAGTGTGCTCGTTATCAGCGATCAGGGCCGGCGTCTCGCGTGGCAGGGCGTGATCGAGGACATCACGACCGAGCGGCGCGCCGAGGAAGAGATCCGCGTATCGGAAGCTCGCTATCGAGCCCTCATCGAGCGAGTCCCGGCCGTCGTGTACGAGATGGGGCCGGACGACGAACGCCGGACGCTGTTCGTGAGCCCCCACGTCGAACAGGTTCTTGGCTACACGCGAGGTGAATGGCTCGATCAACCGGACATCTGGATCGAGCTCCTCCACGTCGACGACCGGGAGGTCGTCCTCGCTGCGCACGACCGGAACAGTGAGACCGGGGAGCCGTGGGACCTCGAGTACCGATTGATCGCGAGCGACGGCCGCGTGGTCTGGGTCCACGATCGCGCGACCCTGATCCGAGGCAGCGAGCACGGATCGGCCGCATGGCACGGCGTCATGATCGACATCACGGCCGAGCACGACACCAGGGACATGCTGGTTCTCCATAAGGAGGATCTCGAGCGACGGGTCGCCGAGCGGACCAACGAACTGCAAGAGGCGAACGAACTGATGGGCCTCGAGATCGGCGAGCGTCGCAGGATGGAGATCGAGGTTCGGCAGGTCGAGGAGCGGTACCGGCGACTCGTCGAGAACATGCCCGGCATCGCCTACATCTGGGACGTGCATCCGGGCGAGGATGTCCGTTCCTTCGGCTACGTGAGCCCGCGTCTGGAAGACGTGCTCGGCTTCTCACCGGATGAGTGGCAGGGGTCTTCTCGCGTCCATCCCCATGACCGGGCGCGGGTCGAGGAAGCCCTCCGTCGGAGCGCAGGGACCGGTGAACCGTTCCTGATGGAGTATCGCTTCCTCGCCAAGAACGGGAGCGTCGTGTGGGTGCTCGACCACGCTTCCCTCATCTCGCGGACCGATGGGGGAGATCCCTCTTCGTTCCAGGGCGTCATGCTCGACATCACGGCCCGGAAGGACGCGGAATCGAAGGCGGAAGAGGCCGAGGATCGCTTCCGGGCCCTCGCGGAAGGCGGACCCGCAGTCGTCTTCACCTTCGAGCTCGTCTACGCCGACGACGGCTCGCCATCGGCCACCGTGGACTACATCAGCCCACAGGCTGCCGACCTCGTTCGATACCCGATCGAGCAGTGGCTCCGCGAGTCGGACTGGCTCGAGATGGTGCATCCGGACGATAGGGACGCGGCGAGTCGGGCCATGAGACGGAGCTGGCGAACCGGCGAACCGTGGACCATCCGATACCGGATGCTCCGATCGGACGGGGCCGTCATCTGGGTCCTGGACACGGGAGGGATGCTGGAGCGTGACTCGGCGGGAAGACCGTGGACGTTCCAGGGCATCCTGCTCGATGTGTCGGAAGACGAAGAGGCGAAGGCGCGCCTCCAGGACTCCGAACGGGACCAACGGCTGGCCATCGAGGGCGCCCTCGCGATCCCCTGGTCCCAGACGATCCATCCCGACACGGGGTTCGAGCGATACACCTACATCGGAGCACAGGCGTACGACATCTTGGGCTATACGCCCGAGGAGCTCATGGTCGACCGCAAGCACTTCCCCCGGATGGTGCATCCGGACGATCGGACACGCGTCAGGGAAGCCTTCATGCGTTCCGAGGAGACCGGCATGTGGGAGGACACCTACCGGATGCTCCGACGCGAGGGCGGGATCCGATGGCTGCATTCGTTCGGTCGGCGTGTCTCACCGCCCGGCGTCGTGCCCGAGGTGTGGCACGGCGTCGACATCGACGTGACCGCGTCGCGCACCGAGCCTCAGTCGCCGCACGAGATGCAGGAAGAGGATCGATCCTCGGTCTCCGATGCGGGCGGCTAGGCGGCGGACTTGGGCGTTAGCACGCGAGCACGCTCCGGGAGGTACGGGTGCAGCTTCGCCGGGATCTCGACGCTCCCATCCACTCGCTGGTGGTTCTCCATGATCGCGATCAACGTCCGCGCCATCGCGGTCGCCGTCCCATTCAGCGTGTGGAGCACCTCGAGATCGCCGTTCCCGCGCCGGACGCGCGTTTGCATCCGGCGTGCCTGATAGTCGGTGGTGTTGGAGCATGACGTGAGCTCGCGGTACCGCCCCTGCCCAGGAAGCCAGCCCTCGATGTCGTACTTCTTCGCCGCTGCACCGCCGAGGTCACCGGCCGCGATGTTCACCACGCGGTACGGGATCTCGAGGTTCCCGAAGATCCTCTCCTCGATCGCGAGGATGCGTTCGTGCTCGTCCCACGACGTCTCGGGCGTGCAGAACGCGAACATCTCGACCTTGTCGAACTGGTGGACCCGGAACATCCCGCCGAGATCCTTCCCGTAGGAACCGGCCTCTCGGCGGAAACAGGTGGAGTACCCGGAGTAGCGGATCGGCAGGTCGCCCTCATCCAGGATCTCTCCCAGATGGAACGCCGCAAGCGGTACCTCAGACGTCCCCACCAGGTACAGCTCATCGTCGCGGGTCACGTAGATGTTCACAGCATCGGTGGGCAGGAAGCCGGTCCCGTACATCGCGTCCTCGCGGACGAGAACCGGCGGGATCATGGGCGCGAATCCCTCCTCCACCACGATGTCCATCGCGTGTCGCATGAGCGCGAACTGCACGAACACGAGATCGCCCATCAGGTACACGAACCTCGAACCTGATGTCCGGGCGCCACGCTCGGTATCCAGGACACCGAGCATCGCTCCGAGCTCCGCGTGATCCCGCGGCTCGAAATCGAACGCCGGCGGCTGGTCGTGGTTGCGCTTGACCTCGACGGCCTCCTCCTCGGTGAAGCCGTCCGGCGCGCTCTCGTGCGGAACGTTCGGGGTCTCCGCGAGCAAGCGGGTCAGCTCCTCCTCCGCCTCCGCCAGCTGCGGCTCGAACTCCTTCAGCTCGGCGGACACCTTCGCGACCTCGTCGATCAGCTTCTGCTTCTCGTCACCCTGCGCAGCACCGATCGCTTTGGAGACACGGTTCTGCTCTGCTCGCTGCTCCTCGACGCGAGCGGTCAGCGATCGGCGCCGCTCGTCGGCTTCCAGCAAGCGGTCGACGGCGTCGGCGAGGTTCCTTCTCGCGAGCGCGGCTCGGAACCGATCAGGGTCCTCACGGATCCGTTTGATGTCGAGCAACTACGGGACCTTCACTTCCGGCTCGTCCCGCTTCTCCTCCGCCTTCTGTGGAGGGGCGCCCTGGGTACGAGCGCCGTCGGTCGAGGATGAGCCGTCCATGATGCTCTGGCCGTGGAACACGCCGCCCTCTTCCACCACGAGGGTCTTGGATGTGATGTTGCCGTCGATCCTGCCACCCCGCGCGAGGTGCGCCTTGCCCTTGACCTGGATCGAACCCTTGAAGCGACCGGCGATGCTGACGTTCTGCGCACGGATGTCCGCCTCGACCTGGCTCTGTGGAGACAGCGCGACATCGCCCTCCGCGTTGATCTGTCCCTTCACCTGCCCGTCGATCCTCAGGTTTCCAGCCGAGACGACGTTGCCCTCCAGCCTGGCTCCGGCGCCGACGATCGTGACCTCTCCCTCTTCTGCCATCCCTGCCTCCGTTCGCTCGTGATCCGGACCGCCGTCGGCGCCCCGACCTTCCACGTCCTCCCGCCGCCGCATCAGCCGGCCTCCACGTCGGCCTGAGGCTCACCCAGCGCACGGCGGATAGCTTCCTCTTCTTCCAGGGAGAGGTTGTGCGAGCTCGTCCCCTGCGCCACCGGCTTCGCGTAGACCCTGGTTTCCTGACGCCCGTTGATCGAGGTGAGCACGACCCCGTTGCCATCATCGTCGAGCAACGCGCACGAGAACGAGAGCCGGCCGCCGACATCCTCGAATGCGTCGTATCGGAGCAGCGCCACCTTCCGCACCGATCCCTCGATCTGCGTCTGCTGCTTCTTGTCGACCGAGTGGAGAGCTCGGATCGCGCGTTCCAGGCGCTGGATCTGCTGGCTCTGGCCCTGGAGGATCCCCCGCAGCGTCTCGTCGAGGCGCACCCGTCCACCGACGGCGGCCCCGGCACGTCCGGCGTTGGCGATCGCGTACAGCACGGCCACGACGGACAACCCGATGGCCACCAGGGCGACCAGCGTGAGGGTGGAGCGCGACAGCTCCAACGCGGCGATGAATGCGGATGTGGGCATCTACGTGGGGTTTCGCGGGAAGCCCGAGTATACGCCGCTCGCCGTCGCCGCCTCGCTCGGATCTAGCCGAACCCGAACCACATCTCCGTGTCGATCCCGTGCCACGGTGGCACCGAGACCGTTCGAGCTCCGCGGACGCCGCCGAGGAGCACCTCGCGCAGCTCGCGTCGTTCGAAGGGTCTGCATCCAAGAGCGCACCCGCCGGGTTTGCGTTCACCTCGATCCAGAACGACCCCCTGGGAGGGGTCGTGATGTCGCAGGACTGTCCGGCCCCTGGAAGTAGGTGTCGCCGCAAACCGTCGGCACGACCTCGCGGATCGCGGGCCGTTGCGCGCAGTGACCGGCGACGGCGGGCGCAGGCCGATGGCCCCGGTCGTCACGAAGCGCGACTTCTATTCATGCTTCGGAACTCCTCGCATCACCTTCGAGTACTCGTTGTCGGATCACCACTCCTCGCGGTGTCGTGCTTCTCGCTGCTTCAAAGAGCAACCGTTACCCGTAGGAACGTTGCAGGAATGGAGGTGGCATCCTTACTCGGGCTCACGTTCTGGTCGTTGAAGAGGACTTCCAACTCGTTCTGCAGATCAGCCCCTCGACCGTTCGCCTCTGCTGCTTCGAATGCATTCATCGTTGGCCCGTAATACGTTGTGAATGCAGCGACAAGGTCGGATGGCGCGCCCGGGAAGTTGAAGCGGTAGGTGTCTCTGGCGAACGAGACCTTCTCTTCCGGCACTCCCGCTGCGGCGAACCGCTCGATGACGTTCTTCTCAACCCCCCACGTCATGGGGCTGATGAATCCTTCCGGCGGTGGCGGCGAGTATGCCGAGCTGATCTTCAAGATCTGTGCCACCAGTGTCGGATCACCGGGGATCCAGTTCCCCATGACGATCCGACCACCAGGCCGGGTCACGCGCACCATTTCCTTGGCCACATCGAACGGCTTTGGCGCGAACATCGCGCCGAAGATGCTTACGACGAGGTCAAAGGTGTCATCGTTGAGGTCCCGTAGATCCGACGCGTCGCCCTCTTGGAACCTGCAGTTGGTGAGGCCCTCATCCTTGGCTCGGTTGGTCCCAGCCTCAACAAGGTTGCTCGCGATGTCGACACCCAACACGTCAGCGCCGAGTCTCGCTGCTGGCAATGCCGTGGTTCCATCGCCGCATCCGAGATCCAAGACCTTGATCCCGCTGCTGATCCCCAATCCCTCGACGAGCGCCTCGCCGCTCTCTCTCATGCTCTCGGCGATGCGAGTGAAGTCGCCCTTCTCCCACAGAGCCTTGTTCGGATTCATCGGATCACTCCCTTTCGTACGGCTGTCCACGAGGAATCTGGCTCGTTGCAGTGCGGCGAGAACTTGGCCACGGCTGGGAGTTGCGGGACACCTCCCAAGAACCTTCCCGCCGTGACCCTACACCTCATGAACAGGCAGGAACGGTGGGTCATGTCTCAGGTACTTGACTGGCCCGACAGGCCTGACCGCCGAGCCGTCCTGGACCTCGGAGCGTCGGCGCAGCGGATGGCGCATGATCCGCCTCTGTTCCAAGCGTCCTGGGGCCGCCGAAGCCGAGGCCCGGCGCCCCTCATGGACCGGGGAAGGGGATCATGGAGGGCGTCCCGTCGTCCTGATCCACCATGCCTTGGTCGGGGACATGGATCCCATGGAGAGGCGGCGTATCGCTGCCTGACCTCCCAGGGCTGTCCACAGACAGATGGAGCACTCCACAAGCGGTGGGCGAGGGGGGAGTTGAACCCCCACCCGGGTTACCGGACACGGACCTGAACCGTGCGCGTCTGCCAATTCCGCCACTCGCCCGAGGCGGTTTCATCGTAGCAGCGGCTCTTCGGCCGACCTGCAGGGGAGCGAGGAACCCCGGCGGTAGGATGGGTCCGAAGCGCGTTCCATCCCACGCGCTCATCGGAACAACGTGCCGATCCTCCGCGATTTCGAACGACGCCTCGGTGGTCTCGTCGAAGGCCTGTTCTCCAAGGCCTTCCGCAGCGGCGTGCAACCCGTCGAGATCGCGAAGCTCATCATGCGGGAGATGGAGGCTGGCCGCAGCGTCGGCGTCTCCGAGGTCTGGGCGCCGAATCGGTTCGAGCTCTCCCTGTCGCCCGAGGACGCCGCTCGCTACGACCAGGCCGAGGAGGCGATCGTCTCCGAGCTGCGGCGTGTGATCCGGGAGTCGGCAGCCGAGCACGGTTGGGGACTCTTGGGGCCGCCCGACGTCGAGTTCGTGGTCGACGAGAACCTGAAGAAGGGCGATCTCGCCTGCGTCGCCTCGCTGGTCGAAGGCGAGGACGACGAAGGCAGGCGGGGTGGGCACGGGTCGGTCGTGATCCACGAGGACGGCGACGAGCGCACCGTCGCGCTCACCTCGGACACGGTGACGATCGGCCGGCTGGCCGACTGCGACGTCGTGCTCGACGACAAGGGAGCATCGCGCAAGCACGCGCAGCTCAAGCTGCGGGACGGCACGTGGACGCTCACCGATCTCGGATCCACCAACGGGACGCGGCTCAACGGGCAGACGGTGCAGTCGAGGGAGCTCGCCGACGGGGACAAGATCACGATCGGCACGACCGTGATCGAGTTCCGGAGGGACTGACGTGCTCGCCGACACGATCACACCGTTCGCGCTTTCCGCCCTGAAGTACGGCCTGTTCGCGCTCCTGTTCCTCTTCATCTGGCGGTCGATGCGCTGGGTCGTCCGCGGATTGTCGGTCGCGGGAGAGGGGGGGGGGGAGGGGGAGGGGGGGGGGGGGGGGGGGGCACAGGACGGCGAGAGACGGACCCAT
>JBPCPX010000133.1:0-5778 GCA_050998695.1 Actinomycetota bacterium | reverse complement strand
CGGGGACGGCTACATCGAGTACGCGCCCGCAGGGCCGGGATCGCTCGGGAACCAGGGATGGAAGGACTCGCACGATGCGGTCGCCTTCGCCGACGGACGGCTGGCCGAAGCCCCGATCGCCGTCGCCGAGGTGCAGGCCTATGCGTACGCCGCGTGGCGGGCCGCCGCCGCGTTCGCTGCTGCGGACGGGGATGAGGCGGCGGCGGCGGCCCACCACGCCCAGGCGGACGACCTCCAGGTACGTTTCGAGCAGGACTTCTGGCTCCCGGACCGCGAGGCGTTCGCGATCGCGCTCGATCGGGAGAAGCGCCCGGTCGACGCGATCGCCTCGAACATGGGGCACTGCCTGTGGGCCGGGATCGTCGCCGATCCCGACAAGGCGGCGGCCGTCGCCCGCTGGCTGGTGTCGCCGGAGCTGTTCACCGGCTGGGGGATCCGCACGCTCGCGACCTCGATGTCCCGCTACAGCCCGCTCAGCTATCACAACGGCTCCGTCTGGCCGCACGACACGGCGATCTGCGTCGCGGGGCTCCGCCGCTACGGCTTCATCGAGGAGGCGCACCTCGTCGCGTGTGGTCTGCTGCCCGCGGCCGACGCTCTCGAAGGACGGCTGCCGGAGCTCTTCGCCGGACTCACGATCGACGAGATGCCGGTGCCGGTTCGCTACCCGACTTCATGCTCGCCGCAGGCATGGGCGTCCGCCGCGCCGTTGCTGGTCGTTCGGGCGCTCCTCGGTTTCGAGCCTGACGTACCACATGGCCGGATCGACCTCGATCCATCGCTGCCGGCCGGGTCGACGGCGCTGAGGCTGACGAACATGCCTTTCGCGGGCGCGCGTGTGGACATCGATGTCGACGGCGCAGGCGTCGAGGTGTCGGGGTTGCCCAGCGGGCTCGCATCGTTCGTCCACTGAACGTTGCGATCTCGGATCATTTCGGCGAATCCCCCGACACGATCGCGGAACCCCCCACCTTGGGGATGGCTTCGTGTCGGACCTCCGCGCTAGGGTGGGCTTCGTTCGACGCGGCGAGTCTCCCTCCGCCGGTCGACATCCCCTCGTCCCTCTCGTTGTCGGTGCGTGCTTCCCGCGAGTGTTCGGAGGAAACGGATGCGGATGCGTCACGGAACGCGAGTCAGGCTCGTGTTCACAGGATGAGCGCCGATCCTCTCGCAGACGTGCGGCGACAGCTGCGTGCGCAGCTCCGGGAGCGGGTGGACGCGAGGGGGCTGTCCTCCGCGCCGCGGACGGAACGGCGTGTGCGCGTGCGGGAGGAAGCGCTGACCCTGATGCGCGAGAGCGGAGCGCTGCTCCCGCAGCGCGACCTGGCGCGGGTGGTCAACGAGGTTTCCGACGAGGTCGTCGGGTTCGGACCGATCGAGTTCCTGTTGAAGGATCCCGACGTGACCGAGGTGATGGTCAACGGACCTGACGACGTATACGTGGAGCGAGAGGGGCGGATCGAGAGGGTGGAGGACCGGCTGTTTGAGGGGGAGAAGTCCGTCCTTCATCTGATCGAGCGGATCGTGGGTCCTCTGGGCCTTCGGGTCGACCAAGCGTCACCTTGGGTGGACGCGCGACTTCCGGGAGGCAGCAGGGTTCACGCGATCGTTCCGCCCCTTTCGCTCCGCGGTCCCGTGCTCACGATCCGCACGTTCGCTCCTGTGCCGCTCTCCGGGGAGGACATCGTGCGCAACGGGTGCATCGGACCCCGAGCGATGCGGTTCCTCTCGTCGTGTGTTCGTGGGCGCGCGAACCTGATCGTGAGCGGAGGGGCCGGCAGCGGCAAGACGACCCTGCTGGGCATCCTCTCGTCGTTCATCCCGGACGGAGAGCGACTGATCACCATCGAGGATGCGGCCGAGCTCCGGTTGGATCGGCCACACGTTGTGTCGCTCGAGGCGCGACCGCCCAACGTCGAAGGTCGAGGCCAGGTCACGGTCCGCGATCTGGTTCGGAACGCCCTCCGGATGCGCCCCGACCGGATCATCGTCGGAGAGGTCCGCGGCGGCGAGGCCCTCGACATGCTCCAAGCCATGAACACCGGCCACGACGGGTCGCTGTCGACCGCGCACGCGAACTCCTGCCGGCACCTGCTCTGGCGGCTCGAGACGATGGCGATGATGTCGGACGTCGAGTTGCCGGCCGCCCACATCCGCAACCAGGTGGCGTCGGCCATCGACGTCGTCGTGCAGCTCGCGCGCCTCCGCGACGGACGCCGGGTCGTGTGGGAGGTCGCCTCGATCGAGGGCACGCATCGTGGCGAGCCGGTCGTGTCACCCCTGTATCGGTTCCGTGGCCGAGAGGGAGACATCGGCGAGTTCCAGGCGACGGGATCGGTGCCAAGGGTCGCGGACGTCCTCGCCGACCGAGGCGAGGACGTCGGCGATTGGCTCTTCGAGGAAGGGCAGGACACATGATCGGATTGGCGTCCGGGCTCCTGGCGATCGCCGGCCTGTTCGCGGAGCGTGCTCTCACGATCGCTCGCGCGGACGGCCTGGCCGAGAAGCTGGGGATCGAACGACGCGATCGAGCGGCTCGCCCTCCGTCATGGGTGTCCCTGTGCGTGCCGGCCTTCCTCGTCGCATGCGTGGTGGCCGGGCCGGTGCTGACCCTGGTAGGCAGCGCCGGCATCGTCGTGATCCATCGGCTGGTAGGCAGACGCCGCCGGGCGAACGCGCGCCATCGCGCGGCCGAGCAGATCGCGGATGCGGTCGGCGGGATCTCCGCCGGACTCCGAGCCGGGCTGTCGCTCCCGCAGTCGCTTGCGTACTCGCGAGACGAGGCCGACGAACCGCTCAAGACCGATCTCGCGAGCCTGGTCGAGAAGATCGAACTGGGCACGCCGGTCGGGGAAGCGCTCTCCGACTGGGCGGAAGCTCAGGGCTCGGAGGACGCCTTCCTGATCGTCGGGGTCCTCGACCTTCACCGTCGCAGCGGCGGCGATCTGCCGACGGTGCTCGACGGTCTTGCCGCGACGCTGCGGGAACGCCGAGCTGCGCATCGTGACGTGCGCGCGCTCACGGCCCAAGCTCGCCTGTCCGGCGTGATCCTCGGCCTGCTGCCGATCGGTTTCTTCGGCTTCCTCTTGCTGACGTCGAGGCACGAGATGCTTCAGGCCATCGGCACCCCGCTCGGGGGGATGGCGCTCGGCGTCGGGCTGGGACTGGAGACGTTGGCGTTCCTCTGGATCCGACATCTGCTGGAGGTGCGGTGATGGAGCCGCTCGTCGCGGAGGCGCTCGGAGCGCTGGCGGCCGGATGCGGGGTCGCCTCAGTCGCTATCGCGGTCCCTCGGAAGGCGACCTCCAGAGGGAGGACACGACATGTAGATCCGCGACTCCTCTGGGGTACGGCGTTCGCTCTGCTCGGAGCGATGGTGCCCGGCCCGAAGCTGCTAACGGTACCGCTCGCCGTTCTTCTCGGCGGCCGTCTCCGCCGGCTCGCCGCAGCGCGCGCCGAGGCTCGCAGCCGCCGAGCCATGGATGCCGAGATCCCGCAGCTTCTCGATCTTCTCGCCGCCGGATCCTCCGCGGGACTGTCGGCGGTCGCAGGGCTCCAACGATCGGCGTCGGTCCTGCGAGGTCCCCTCCGCGCGGAGCTGGGAGCGTCTCTCGAGGCCGTGGACCTCGGCGCTCGCTGGCGTGATGAGCTTGCGGCCGTCACCGAACGTCTCGCCTTGCCCGACCTGCGACGCGCGGTCGCCGTGTTGACTCGCACCGAGACGCTCGGCACGTCTCTCACGGAGGCGACGCGAGAGCTCGCTGCCGACGTCCGGAGATCTCGACGTGCCGCGGTCGCCGAGCGAGCCCGTGCCGCGCCGGTGAAGATGCTCTTCCCTCTCGTCTTCCTGGTCCTCCCCGCCTTCCTCCTCCTCACGGTGGTGCCGGTTCTGCTCACCACCGTCCAGTCCATCCGCTGAGAGGAGGTGAACCGATGCTCTTCCTGTACGCCCTGTTCCTGCACACCGTCGACTCCCTCCGGCTCCGCAGGGAGGAAGGACAGACCACGGCCGAGTACGCGCTCGTGATCCTCGCCGCGGCGGCGGTGGCAGTGGTCCTGATCGCGTGGGCTCGTTCGTCGGGCAAACTGCCGGCGTTCTTCGACAGCGTCATCGACAGCGTGATCGGTGATGCCAACGCCGCGTAGCGCCCATCCGTCGGAACGCGGTACGGCGGCAGTCGAGTTCGCGCTGGTGCTGCCGCTCGTCCTGGTGGTAGCGCTCGCTCTCGTGCAGACGGGGTTGCTCGTCCGCGATCGGTTGCTGGTGGAGGCGGCGGCGCGTGCCGGGGCTCGCGCCGCAGCCATCCAGGAGGACGCTTCGGCGATCCGAGCGGCGGCCCTGGCCGCCGCGCCGTCGCTCGAGGAGAGTGGCGTCGACCTCGCCGTCACCCGTGCGGGTATCCGAGGCCAACCGGTGACCGTGGCGGTCCGTTACTTCGCGTCGGTTCGCGTGCCGTTCGTCGGCTGGCTGTTCGGTGACTCCGTCGGCATGACGACGTCCACCACCGCCCGGCAGGAATTCGGATGAGGCGGACACCGCGCATGAGGTCAGAAGACGGGAGCGTCTCGCTGGTCGTGGCCGCCTCCGTGGGGATGGCGCTCGTCGTCACTATGGGCGCGGCCGATGTCGGGCGGGCGTTGATCGCACGCTCGCGCGCCGAGGCCGCAGCCGACCTCGCCGCGCTCGCGGCCGCCCAGGAGCTCGCGTTCCCGTCGGGCACGGATCCGGCGAAGGTCGCGGATGACTACGCGGTCCGCAACGGCGCCACACTCATGTCGTGCGATTGTGCGGAGGGGACCCACGAGGCGACCGTGCGCGTCGCATTCCCCGTCCGAGGATTCCTCCTGCCTCTGGCCGATCGAGACGTCATCGGGATCGCTCGCGCGATCGTCGATCTGCCGGCGTAGAGCCCTACTCGAGCTCGCGCCGGCGCGGATCCCGGGCGACCGGGGGACGGTATTCGGGCTCGCTCCGGAGGACCAGGAACTCAACCGCAGCCCAGATCATCTTCGACCTCGGGTAGAACCAGAGCGGCACCCCGATCAGCACCACGGCGCTCACCACCAGCAAGGGAACGACCGGTACGTCGGGCACCGTCATCACTACACCCACGCCGAGGACGACGAGCCACAGGCCGATCGCGACCAGATAGTTCAGCGTCATCGCGCCGAGGAAGCCGCCTTCCTCCCTCGCGAACCGGAGCTCGCACCGTAGGCAGGCCTTCCGCGGCTGGAACCAGCTGACGAAGGTGTCGCGTTCACCGCATCTAGGGCAGCGTTTCCGGAACCCGCGCAGGAGCGCCGTGGTCGCACCCACTTCGGGGAACAGGGGAGGGGATGTCGGGTCCGGCGTGGCTGGATCAAGCGACGCGTACGGGTCCGAGCCCATGGTTGAAGGGTAGGCGCCTCGGAGCAGGTTCACCCGGGGCGGGTCAATGCTTGTGCGGATGCTTCGGCTTCGAGTGGGCCGTCGACGCGACTCCGTTGCCCGGTCCGTGCGCCGGTGTCTGTCCCAACTTGGAAGGGGGTCCGCCGTGCGGGTTGTGCTCGGCGCTCTTGCCGGGCAGACCGTCGGTCCCCTTGGAGCTACCGCCACCGCCGCCGCCGTTGCCGCCGCCGCCGTTGCCACCACCGCCGTCGCCACCACCGCCGTCGCCGTCGCCGCCGTCGTTGCCGTCGTCGTCGCCGCCGTTGCCGCCGTCGTCGTTGCCGTCGCCGCCACCGCCGTCGCCATCGCCGTCATCGTCGTCGTCGTAGCCACCGACGTTGCCACCACCG
>JBPCPX010000064.1:0-10182 GCA_050998695.1 Actinomycetota bacterium | reverse complement strand
GCTTCGAGCACGATCGCTCGGCGGGAGCGCTCCGCGGACATCTGCCGCGTCATCGCCTCTTGGACGCCGGGCGGGGGGATGATCTCGCGGATCTCCACGTTCGTGACCTTCACGCCCCAACGTTCGGTCACCTCATCGAGCTTCTGCCGCAGGATCTGGTTGATCTCGTCGCGTTTGGCCAGCACGTCGTCGAGGGGGATGTCGCCGATGACCGCTCGCAGCGTGGTGGAGGCGAGCGCCTGGGCAGCGCCCGCGAAGTTCCCGACCTGCACGACGCTATCCGCGGGGTTGACGACCTTGTAGAACGTGATGAAGTCGACCGCGATAGGCGCGTTGTCCTTCGTGATCGAGTCCTGCCGCGGGATCTCGAGGAAGAACTCCCGGAGATCCACCTTGACGCCTTTGTCCACGATCGGGATCAACAGGATCAGGCCGGGCCCTTTCACCGCGAGCAGGCGGCCCAGCCGGAACACTACGAGCCGCTGGAACTCCGGCACGATGCGGATCGCGTTGGCCAGGAACAGGATGACCAGCAGGATCGCGACGGCCACGCCGATGAAAGCCGGGTCGGTGAAGTCCATCAGGTGTTCCCTCCTCGGGCCGGCAGGGCGCCGCCGGCGGGCGCGTGCTCGGATCCGATCGGCTCGACGGTGAGCACGAGCCCGTCGAGCCTTGTCACGCGGATCCTCGAATCTGCGGGGATGAAGCCGGTCGCCGATCTGGCCTTCCACTCCTCGGCCGCCACGCGGACCACGCCCTCGGGGTCGAGACCGCCGGCGAGCACGACACCCTCTCGGCCGACTACCGCCTCCGGTCCTTGCGCAGGAGGGAGGTTCCGCATCGCGAGGGCTTTGGCGACGACGAAGCCGAAGAACAGGGCCATGAAGGCGGCGACGGGAACGATCGCGAACGGGGAGACACGGACGCCGCCAGAGGGATCGAAGAGGAAGAGACCTCCCAGAACGAGGGACGCGATCCCCGCAGCCGACCAGATCCCGAGTCCGGGCATCTTGAGCTCGACCACGAAGAACACGACGGAGGCTACGAGCAAGGCGATCCCGATCAGCCGAACGGGGAGGAGACCGAACGACGCGATCGAGGTCAGCAGCAGGATCGTGCCGAGCGTGCCACTGAAGACGTGTCCCGGCACGATCAGCTCGAGGACGATCAGTGCGAGACCGAGCCAGAAGAAGATGAACGCGAGGTTCGGGTCGAACAGGTCGTGGAGGAAGCTCACGCCGGGGGTCATGTCGACTTCCTGGATCGCGGCTCCCGCCGTCTGCAGTGTCGCGGTGACGCCGTCGACCGTCTCGACGACCGTGCCGTCGGCCTCCTCGAGCAACGCCGGCTCCGAGTCGGCGATCAGATCGATGATGTCGCCTTCGAGGGCCTCCTCGGCCGTGATGCTCTTCGATTCGGTCACGAAGCGGGAGGCGAGCTCGGCGTTCCGCCCGCGCTGCTCGGCGAGGCCACGGATGTAGGCGGCGGCGTCCTCCTCGATCTTGTCGGAAAGCGTGACGCCCCCGATCCCGACCGGTGTCGACGCGCCGACGTTCGTGGCCGGTGCCATGGCTGCCACGTGGCAGGCGACGAGGATGAACGCACCCGCCGACGCGGCTCTCCCTCCCTCGGGCGACACGTAGCAGAGCACGGGGACTTCCGAGTTCTGGATCGCCTTGATGATCTCCCGCATCGAGGAGTCAAGGCCGCCGGGGGTGTCGATCGTGAGGAGCACGGCGTCCGCGTCGTCTGCGCCGTCGATGCCGCTGCTCAGGTAGTCGGCCACGAAGGGATCGACCACGCCGTCGAGGGAGAGCTGGATCACAGAGGTCTGTGCCGGCTGGGCCGAGGCGCCGGAGGCCAGCCCCGCGACCAGGATGATGGCGCCGAGCAGCGTTCGGGCGGTCCTCGACCTCTCGATCACCTGGTCAGCGCTCCCTGCGCGGATCTCGCTACCTGTGTTGCGTCAGCCTACTCTTCTCGGTTCTCCGGTCAGTCCGTGACCGGTTCGGGCCTGTTTCCGTCCAAGCGCAACCGTGCGAATATCGGGGGCAAGGCTCCGCAAAGCTTCGACCCCCGAAGCCGCCGTATACCGAGAGGAACCGAGTGGACGCTCGGCACGAAGGCCCGCTCCTCCCAAGGGAGGAGCAACAACTGATGGAGGGTCTCCTCAACGGTGACGACGATGCCATCCGCGCTCTCTACGCGAGGTTCGGCCGCCCCGTGTATTCCCTCGGGATGCGACTTCTCGGCTCGCGAGAAGCCGCCGAAGAGCTCGCTCAGGACGTCTTCCTCATGGCGTGGCGCAAGGCCGCGCGATTCGATCCGGCGCGGGGACGCCTGTCGACCTGGCTCATGACGATCGCGCACAATCTCGCCGTCGACCGACTCCGCCGGGAAACCGGCGCTCGCCGCCCCACCCTCGTCTTGATGGACGAGGTGCCGGATGCTCCCGGGGCGAACGAGGAGAACGTGGTCGAGGAGCGAGACGCGGCGACCCGAGCGCTCGCATCCCTAACGGACGCCGAACGAACGTTGCTGACCAGGGCGTATTCCCGCGGCCTGACGGCGAGGGAGATCTCGGAGGCCGACGGGATACCGCTCGGGACCGTGAAGACGCGGCTCCGCACGGCGATGATCAAGGTCCGTCGGGCGAACGAAGGCAAGGAGATCCCGTGAACTGTCTGACGGTGCGCGAGCGTCTCGCTGAGCACGCGCTCGGCGTGCTGCAGGACGGGGACGCATCGTCGGTCGATCGCCATCTCGAGTGGTGCGCGGCGTGCCGGAAGGAAGCGGGAGAGCTCCAGCGGGCGGCGGCGACGCTCGCCTTCTCGGTGGCGCCGGCCGAGCCACCCGCAGCCCTCGAGGACCGTGTGGTCGGGGCCGTGCGGGACGTGGCTGGACGGCGGCGGGTCGCGGCGCCGCGGCGGAGCCGCGTCGCTGCGGCCGGCGTGCTCGCCGCGATGCTCGCCTTCTCCGGTCTCGGTTGGGGCGCGGTGATGGCGGGACGTGCCGAGCGAGCCGAGGAGCGCGCGGCCGCAGCCCTCGTGGAGCAGCGAGATGCCGTACAGAAGATCCAGGACGTGTTCCAGCTGCCGGAGGTGGATCCCGAGGCGATCGCCGAGATCTCGACGCTGCTCTCACCTCGGCTCCGGGGAGGTCGCGGCGACGCGCTGGTGCTGCTCTCCCCGTCGGGCGACGACCTCGCGTTCGTCTTGGTGAGTGGTCTGAGCGAGGTACGAGCCAACCAGCTCCCACTCGAGGTCCGGCTCGTCGGGAGCGATGCACGGAGAGAGCTCGTCGTCGGCCAGATCAGGACGCTCAACTCCGGTGGCGAGGGCGGCGTCTATCGCTCGTTCGCCGAGGGTCTGCGGAGATTCAGCGCCGTCGTGATCAGAGACGCTCGCGGCAAGGTGCTGTTGAACGGCACCCTGAGCGTCTACGACCCGACGTCCTGACTATCCTCGCCGGATGCGCTTCGGGCTGAGCCTGCCGCACTACGGGTTCTCGCTTCCGACCGGACGGATCACGTTCGCCGACGCGGCCGAGTGGGCTCGCCGGGCAGAGGCCCTGGGGTTCGACTCGGTCTGGGTCTCCGACCACTTCTTCTACTCCTTCGCCAGGTACGGGGCCGATCCATCCCCGATCGCGTCGCTCGAGCCGCTGACCGCGCTCGCCGGCATCGCCGCGGTCACCGACCGCGTCCGGCTCGGGACCCTCGTCCTCTGCGCCGCGTTCCGCCATCCCGCGCTGCTCGCGAAGGCGGCGACGTCGATCGACCACCTTTCCGGAGGGCGACTCGATCTGGGGCTCGGCGCCGGATGGATGGCGGAGGAGTTCGAGGCGTTCGGGTATCGATACGGGTCGACGGGGGAGCGCTTCGCGATCCTCGAAGAGACCCTCGACGTGTTGAAGCAGCTGTTCACTGGAGAGCCGGTCACGAACGACGGACCGAACGTCACGCTCCGCGAGGCCGTGCTTCGTCCGGCGCCCGATCGCCCGCTCCCACTGTGGGTGGGCGGGAAGGGCGGCCTGCGGCTCCTCCGGCTGGCGGCGCGCCTGGCCGACGGATGGAACGTGGTGTGGCGGATGTCGCCGGAGGCCTACGCGGGGAAGGTCGCCGACGTGCGGGCGGCGTGCGAGGCAGCGGGCCGCGACCCCGCCACGTTCGGCCTCTCCGTCGGTCTGTACTCGCTGATCGGCGAGGACGAGGGGGCGGCGCGGGCGGCGTTCGAACGCGGCCGCGCCGCCGCTCCGGGAAACGCGATGGCCGAGGACGACTACGAGACGTGGCGGGCCGACACGCTCTCGGGCACACCGGAGCAGGTCCTCGAGCGCGTCGCCGCGTTCGAGTCGCTGGGCGTCGGCGAGATCATCGTGGCGCCGTGGGTCCTGCCGTTCGCGATCCACGAACCGGAGCAGGTGGAGCTGTTCGCCGAGCACGTGATCGCCGCTACCGGGGGGAGCTGATGGACCCGCGGGCGGCCGTCCTCGCCGTCTTGGAAGAGGAAGCGGCTCCGTTGCATTGGACGAAGATCCAGGACCTGGCCCTTCGCCGGGGCTACCTCGATCCGTTCGAGCATCCCGACGTGCGGAGGCAGGTGCAGACCACGCTCCGAACGCTGGCGCGCGAAGGTCTCGTCCAGAAGCGAGCGAAAGGCGTGTACTACGTCGCGGAGCGTCCCGACGACGCCTGAGCTTTCCTTCGACCTGCGGCCTTCTTGCGGCTCGCCGTCTTCTTCCGACCACCGGTCGCCTTCCGGGGACGGCCGCGTCGCTTGGGCGCTGCGGCCGCCTGCCCCGATCCGGCCATCTTGCGTGGTCGTCCCGGTCGCGGTCGCCGGGCGCCGGCGACCAGCTCCGTCACGTGGGTCGCGCAGAGATCCTTCGCGAAGTTGCCTCGCGCGACCTTGATCGTCACTGTCTCGGTGGCGGGTTTCCCGCAGACGTCGCACACCATGATCGTTCTCTCGGCCATGTCGGATCCCTCTCGGTCGGGTTCGAGGAAGCATAGCCGAGACTCTCAGGGTTGCGATGTGTGATGCGTCAACGCCGGTAGTCCACTCCCGATATCCCTTCGAGTTTCTCGAAGCGATGTTCGGCCTCGACCCATCGGAGGGTGCCGGAACGCGATCGCATCACGAGCGAATACGTCGTGGCGCCGTCCGGCCAATAGCGCACGCCTTGAAGCAGCGAGCCCTCGGTGATGCCGGTCGCGGCGAAGAACACGTCCTTGCCGGACACGAGGTCGTCCGTCGTCAACACGCGTTCCGGATCGAGACCCGCGTCTTTGAGCTGTTCGCGTTCCTCGTCGGTTCTCGGCGCGAGACGTCCCTGGATCGCGCCTCCCATACACTTCAAGGCCGCGGCGGCGATGACCCCTTCGGGGGTGCCGCCGATCCCCAGCAGCAGGTCCACGCCGGCGCGAGGCGCCGCCGCCGAGATCGCTCCCTCGACGTCACCGTCGGTGATCAAGAACACCCGCGCGCCCACATCCCGGACCGCCTCGATGATCGCCTGGTGCCGGGGTCGATCGAGGATCGTCACCGAGACCTCCTCGGGCTTCTTCCCCTTCGCCTTCGCCACCTGCCGGATGTTCTCCTCCGGCGGCGCGGTCACGTCGATCACGTCCGCGGCTTCCGGCCCGGTCGCGATCTTCTCCATGTAAACGGCGACGTCGGGGAAGAGCATCGTTCCGCGCTCCGCGAGCGCGATCACCGAGACGGCGTTGGGCTGTCCCGTCGCGGTGAGGCGCGTCCCGTCGATCGGGTCGACCGCGACGTCGACCGCCGGACCGGATCCGTTCCCGACGGATTCGCCGTTGAAGAGCATCGGCGCCTCGTCCTTCTCGCCCTCGCCGATGACGACCACGCCGTCCATAGAGACCGAGTCGATCATGTGACGCATCGCGTCGACGGCCGCCTGATCGGCAGCGATCTTGTCGCCGCGGCCGATCCAGCGCCCGGCGGCGAGCGCGGCGGCCTCGGTCACGCGCGCGAGCTCCATCGCGAGGTTGCGGTCGGGCCGGATCCGGTTCGTCATCGGAGCACCTCCAGGACCTCGAGGGGACGGGCGCCGTCGAAAAGCACCCGGTGGATCGCATCGTGATACGGGAGCTGGACGCCGCACTCGGATGCAAGACGCCGCACGTGCCGGGTCGATTCCACGCCTTCCACCGTGAGTCCGCCGGCCTCCAGCTCGCGGAGGGTGTCGTCCGGAGGATCGCCGGTCCCGACGAGCTCCCCGTAAAGACGATTCCGACCGCCGAGGCTCGTGACCAGCTGATCGCCGATCCCCGCGAGACCCATCGCCGTCTCGGACCTGCCGCCGAGCTCGGTCACGAGCGTGACGATCTCGTGCGCCGCCCTCGTGAACAGTGCGGCCTTCGCGTTCTGATAGCCGATCCCCGTGCTCTTGCCGAGACCGTCGAGCAGTCCGAGCCCGATCGCGGCCACGTTCTTCATCATCGAGCAGAGCTCGACGCCGACCACGTCGTCGGAGAACGAGAGTTGATAGCGACGGTCGTCGAATGGCTTGCCCGCGTCCTCGGCGATCGACACGATGCTCGCGGCCCAAACGGCCGCGGTGGGGAGCCCCTCCGCGAGCTCGCGGGCGAGGCACGGGCCGCCGACCACGACGACGTCGACTCCGGAGAGCTCCTCGACGTAGACCTCGCTCATGCGTTTCCCCGTCGTCGGTTCGAGTCCCTTGGCGACGGAGACGGCGACGCGAGCACCTGCGACGTGCTCGCGCACCATGGACGCGAGCGAGCGCGCCCCCGCCGAGTTCGCAGCCAGCACGGCGATCTCCACGTCGCGAGCCGCCGCCTCGAGCTCGTTGGGACCTCGCAGCTCGACGCCGTCCGGTAGATGCTCCGGGAGGAGTGGATGCTTCCGCTCCTCCCGCATCGCCGCGTAGGCGGCCAGGTCGTGCTCGTTCGCCCACAGCGACGTGGGGAGTCCGGCCCGCGCCGAATGCATCGCGAACGCCGTTCCCATCGCGCCCGCCCCGAAGACCGTCACCCGCGCCACCTGCTCACGATAGCCGCGGGCCAGCCGAGGCCGCCACGTCGGATACGCTTCGGCGGATCATGGCCGAGCAGCGATACCTCCAGGTCGACGACTACGAGCCCGTCGCGAAGTCGAAGCTCCCCGCCGACGTGTACGACTACTACGCCGGTGGCGCGGGGGACGAGCGGACGCTCGAGGAGAACCTGAAGGCGTTCGACCGCTGGGTGCTCCGCCCGCGATTCCTGCGAGGGTCGAGCTTCCCCGATCCTTCGACCGAGCTCCTCGGCACCCGTGTCGAGTTCCCCGTCCTCGTCGCGCCCTGGGCCTACCAGGGAAGGGCGCATCCCGACGGTGAGCGGGGCACCGTGGTCGGGGCCGCCCGAGCCGGCACCATCCCGGTGGTGTCCTCGACCGCGGTCGACGCCCTCGAAGAGATCGCGGCGGCGACCGACGGGCCGAAGTGGTGGCAGCTGTATCTCTTCGCCGATCAAGAGCGGTCGGCGGAGATGCTTCGACGCGTCGCGGCGGCCGGATACGAAGCGATCTGCTGGACCGTTGACTTCCCCGTGACGGGCCTTCGGCATCGCGACACGCGGAGCGGGTTCGTGATGCCGTTCGGGATCGGCAACGCCGACTACGAGTTCGAGCCCAACATGACGTGGGATCACCTCGCGTTCATCCGGGAGCACGCCCCGGAGCTCCCGGTCCTCATCAAGGGGATCCTCACGGCCGAGGACGCGCTCCTCGCGGTCGAGCACGGCGCCGACGGGGTCGTGGTGTCGAACCACGGTGGACGGCAGCTCGATGCATGTCCGGCATCTCTGGACGCCTTGCCCGAAGTGGCCGAGGCGGTCGGCGGACGCCTGCCCGTCCTGATGGACGGTGGCGTTCGACGGGGGACCGATGTCTTGAAGGCGATGGCGCTCGGGGCGGCGGCGGTCATGGTGGGACGACCCGCCGCGTGGGCTCTGGCAGCGGAGGGCGAGGACGGGGTGGCGGGCGTGCTCGGGATCTTCCGGGCCGAGGTCGAGAACGCGATGGCGCTCACCGGCTGCCGCTCGGTCGCGGAGATCGGGCGAGAGCTCGTCGGACCGGCGCTGTAGACGCGATCGACGTGGACGGGCTCGTCGACGGTCTGACACCCTTACCGCCATGGGCGGATACGACCTGCACGCGCACTCGAACCGGTCCGACGGCACGCTTCGCCCTGCCGAGGTGATGGTGCTCGCCGCGCAGCGCGATCTGGCGGGCGTCGCCCTCACCGATCACGACACGTTCGACGGTCTCGAGGAAGCAGCGGCCACGGCGAGCGAGCTCGGACTCGACTTCGTGCCGGGGATCGAGTTCTCGGCCGAGTACGAGGGCGCGAGCCTGCACATCCTCGGCTACTGGGTCGATCCGGACGATGCGGCGATCGAGGCCGAGTTGCTGAGGCTCACCGCCACCCGCTTCCGACGAGGGGAGATGATCGTCGAGAAGCTGCGCGATCTCGGCTTCGACATCTCGATCGAACGCGTGCGCGAGCTCGCCGGCGGAGACGCCATCGCGAGACCGCACATCGCCGAGGCGATGGTCGAAGCCGGGATCGTCGCCGGCGAGAAGGAGGCGTTCGATCGCTACATCGCCGACGACGGCCTGGCCTACGTCCCCAAGCACGCGCTCCCGCCGATGGAAGCTCTGCGGCTGATCGGTGACGCGGGAGGGGTGTGCGTGCTCGCCCATCCCGGCATGTGGCGAGGGACCGACACCGTGCCGGACGAGCTGATCGCGGAGATGGCGGCCGCGGGGATGGTGGGACTCGAGGTCCAGCATCCCGACCACGACGATGAGATGCGAGCGAAGTACGCCGCGATCGCGGAGCGCCTGGGTCTCGTCGCGACGGCCGCATCCGACTGCCACGGCGAGCGCTACGGCTTCCGGATGGGCGAGGAGCGTACGGACGCCGAGACGTTCGCGGAGTTGAAGCGGCGCGCCGGTCGCTGAACTCCGCTCTGAGATCGAAGGTGAGTCTCGCGGGATGACGATCGAGATGGTCTTCCTGGACATCGGGGGCGTGCTCTACGACGACACCGTGTACGCGCGCGCCTGGCATCGCGCTCTGCGCGATGCAGGCGCGCGCTTCACCGACGCCGAGTTCGACGAGGAGTACGGGCTGGCGCGGACGGAGCAGTCGGGATCGTTCCGGCGCCGCCTCATCGCGCGGTTCCTGCCCGAAGGAGACATCCGCGAGCTGGAGAGGCTCGCCGCCCGCTACTGGCATTACCCGCCCGACGCCCTCTACGACGACGCGGTCCCGTGCCTCGAGAAGCTGAGGGGCAGCGGCTACCGTCTCGGGGTGATCGCCAATCAGCCGGGCGAGGTCCGTTCGGCGATGCGCCGCGATGCTCTCGAACCGTTCTTCGAGGTGTGGAGCGTTTCGGACGAGCTCGGCGTCGGGAAGCCCGATCCCGCGCTCTTCGAGCTCAGCGTGGAGGCCGCCGGGGTCGCTCCCGACGCGAGCGTCATGGTCGGCGATCGTCTCGACTACGACATGCGACCTGCCGCCCAGGTGGGCATGCGCACGATCTGGATGCTCCGCGGCGAGGCGCCCGACGAGCCCACCCCCGAGCAATCGGCGGAAACCGACGGGGCCATCAGGAGTCTCGCCGAGCTCCCTGCGGAGCTGGAACGGCTCTCGTCTCCGTGAGCACCACCGCGACCGGCGGATCGAGGCACATCCTCGTCGTTGGTGCCGGGTTCGCGGGGCTATACGCGGCCATGGGTCTGAAGGATGCCGTCGCCGCCGGTCACCGGGTGACGGTCGTGAACCAGGAGAGCTTCTTCCAGTACCAGCCGTTCCTGCCCGAGGTGGCCTCGGGGACGATCGACCCTCGGGCTGCGGTGGTGCCGCTCCGGCGTGTGCTGAAGCACTGCCGGATCGTGATCGGCGAGGTCGTCCGCGTGGATCACGACGCTCACGAGGTCCACGTGCGAACGGCGGGCGGGGACGAGCGAACGATCGGCTACGACGTCGTCCTGCTCGCCCCCGGCTCCCGTTCGCGTGTCCTGCCGGTGCCGGGACTCGCCGAGCACGGGATCGGATTCAAGACGGTCCAGGAGGCGGTCTACCTCCGGAACCACGTCCTGGGGGGGGGGGTGGGGGGGGGGGAGGGGGGAAGAGGAGGAGGGGGGC
>JBPCPX010000032.1:0-63367 GCA_050998695.1 Actinomycetota bacterium | reverse complement strand
ACTAGTTGCACCCCTCCACCACTTGAGCCAACACAGCCCCCCCCCCTCTCCCCCTTCCCCCCCCCTCCCCCCCCCCCCCCCCCCCCCCGCGTCCACGAACTGGGACGGAACATAGGACTTGAGGGAGGTCGCCGTCGCCGACTGCTCGACGACGGCCGCATGCAGCTTCTTGAACTCTCCCAGGAGGCCGGTGCCGGCTCCGCCGTCACCGGCCATCCGCCGGAACAACATCGTCACGCGCCCGTCCACGGCCTCCTGGGTCGTGCCGAGCGCCGCCGCCATCGCCTCGTAGCCGAGACCCTGAGCCATCATGTCGAGGACGATCCGGTCCTCCTCCTGGGACTCGGCCCGCCCGGAGAGACGCTCGGCGATCGCGGGGTCCACGACGCTCCCGCCACTCTGCACCTCGCGGATCGCGCGGGCGAGCTCGTCGCCCTGCGCGATCCGATCCTTCAAGAGGTACGCGAGCCCGCTGTGACCCTTACCGAGCAGCGCGATCGCGTACTCCTCGTCGTCGTGCGCGGACAGGACCACGACACCCGTGGCCGGATGGCGCTCGCGGATCGCGTGCGCGCAGTCGATCCCTTCGAGCTGGAAGGACGGCGGCATCTTGATGTCGGTCACGACGACGTCGGGGCTGTGCTCCGCCGCCGTGGCGAGCAGCGTGGGCGCGTCCTCGGCGACCCCGACGACCTCGATGTCCTCGTAAGAGTTCAACAGCGCTCGAACGCCCTCGCGCACCAGGACGTTGTCCTCGCCGAGCACCACCCGGATCGTCACGCAACCGCCCCCTGAGATCTGTGCAAGTTCCTCGCGTGTACCATCCGCGCATGCCGCTGCGGGTGGTCTTCGCCGAGGATAACTATCTCGTGCGGGAAGGAACCGCCGCCCTCTTGGCGACCGCCGACGAGGTCGAGATCGTTGGCATCGCATCCAGCCTCGACGAGCTTCTCTCGGCGGTCGACGAGCACGGCCCGGATGCCGTCCTGACGGACATCCGGATGCCGCCCACCGGCAGCGACGAGGGCATCCGCGGCGCGAAGCAGATCCGGGCGTCGCATCCGGAGATCGGCGTCGTGGTGCTCTCGCAGTTCGCGGAGGAGGAGTACGCGTACGACCTGCTGAAGGACGGCGCGGGCGGCCTCGGGTATCTGTTGAAGGAGCGCGTGGCCGATGTCGAGGAACTGGTGCGCGCGCTGACGGAGGTGGCGAGGGGCGGCAGCGTCCTCGACCCGAAGATCGTCGAGGCCCTCGTCGCGGCCAAGGAGCATCTCGCGCATTCGCCGCTCGCTCGATTGACCGATCGGGAGCGCGAGGTGCTCGGCCACATGGCCCAGGGACAGAACAACGCCGCGATCGCGAAGTCGCTCTTCCTGACCGAGCGTGCGGTGGAGAAGCACATCAACTCGCTGTTCCACAAGCTCGGCCTGACCGAGGAGCCCGACGTGCACCGCCGAGTGATGGCGGTGCTCGCCTTCTTGCGCGACCAGACGTAGCGATCGTTGGGCTCGTCGGCGCACGGCTACTGGGCCCGCCGCGTGTCGACGATGTAGACGCTGCACGGCGCGTGCCGGAGCACGAGGTTCGGAACCGTCTCGCGAACACGCCATCGTGACCCGTGGGTGCCGCGGTTCCCGAGCACGATGGTGTCCGCTCGGATCTCCTCAGCCACGTCCACGATCCGAGATGCGGCGTCGCCGTCCTCGATCCGGGTCGTGATCGACAGACCCGGGAACCTCGCGGCGAGACGACGCAGGTGCGTCTGGGGGTCGGCGGCCCGGTCCGGGTCGACGACCGCCCGAACGTCACCTTCGGACTTCACGTACAGGACCAAGAGCTCGGCACCGCGGTCACGAGCGAGTCGCGCCGCGTCCTCCACCGCGAGATCCGCGGCCGCCGAGGTGTCCGTTCCCACCAGGATCGTCGTCATCTGAGGTCCTCCTTCGTTCGTCATGGCGACGCTACGCCGCCCACCGGGCCACGACGACGGCGCGTGCATGCAGACTTCGCCGGGGTGCCAGCACTCCCTTGCCCCGGGTGTTCTCGCACCGGGAACCGCAGGTCGACGCCCTTGGAGGGACCCCTACACCGATGGGACGATGCGCTGGTCATGCCGGGATCCAGAACCTCGTCGCGCTTCGCCTGGTCCCTGGTGGGGCTGACGGTGGTGATCCTGCTCGCGGCCCTCGTGTTCCTGATCCTCGGTCTCGGCACACCCTTCCCGGAGTCGGCGTTCGGGTTCAAGGGGTGGGGATTGATCCTCGCGTCTGCGTTCGCGGTCGCCGGCGTCCTGATCGCTTCGCGCGTCCCCTCCAACCCGATCGGATGGGTTCTCCTTGCGGCGGGAGTGGGGACGGCGGTGCAGGAGTTCGCCCAGCATTACTCGCAGTACGGCCTCTATCACGCGCCCGGAGAAGTCCCCGGCGCCGACGTCGCCGCCTGGTTCACCGAATGGGTCTGGATCCCATACATGGCCGCGGTGGCGTTGGTGATCCCGATGCTCTATCCCACCGGGCAACTCCTATCCCGCCGTTGGGGATACATCCTCGTGCTCGGCCTGATCGGCGCCACGGCCGGCGCCCTCTGCTTCGGCTTGGCACCCGGCGAGCTCGAGAGCTTCCCCGGCGTGCCCAACCCCTTCGGGATCGACGGCGCGGACTGGATCCGGCCGGTCGGCGACATAGTCATGCTCGTGTTCGCGTCCGCCCTCCTCGGCGCCATCGCGTCCATGGCGATCCGGTACCGCCGATCGCGGGGGGAGGAGCGGCAGCAGCTGAAGTGGCTCCTGCTCGCGCTGTCGCTACTGGGTTCGACGTTCATCGTCGGCGTCCCCTACTGGACCCTCGGTGGGAACGGAACAACGTCGCTGGATGTGGTCGAGTACCTGCTCGTTGTCGCGCTCGTGTCGATCCCGGTCGCGATCGGGGTCGCGATCCTCAAGTACCGGCTGTACACGATCGACCTCGTGATCAAGAAGACGGTCGTCTACGCGGTCCTCGCGATCCTGCTCTTCGGCCTCGGAGCCGTCGTCGCGTGGGCGGCCGCCGGGCTCGTGCTGCGGGGGGCCGGGGAGGGCGAATACGCGTGGATGCTGGCCGGGATCGTGGTCGGCCTGGCGGTATGGCCGCTCCGCCGGGTCGCCACTCGCATCGCGGACCGGCTCGTGTTCGGGCGCCGGGCCACCCCCTATCAGGTCTTGAGCGAGTTCTCCGGCCGGGTGGCCGAGACCTACGCCGCCGACGACGTCCTGGAACGGATGGCGCAAGTCCTCGGCGAAGCGGTCGGCGCCGATGCCGCGACGGTGTGGCTCCGCGTGGGCGATCGGTTCCAACCCGGAGCGACCTGGCCCGCTCACCAGCCTGCCGCCCGATCGATCCCGACATCCGCGATCGAGGTTGCCCATCAAGGTGAGGTGCTCGGTGCCCTCTCGGTGCAGATGCCGGCGAGCGATCCGATCACCCCGTCCAAAGAGCAGCTGATCCGGGACCTCGCAGGGCAGGCGGGGCTCGTGCTCCGGAACGCGACCCTGATCGAGGACCTCAAGGCCTCGCGTCAGCGGCTCGTGGCCGCGCAGAACGAGGAGCGACGAAGGATCGAACGGAACATCCACGACGGAGCGCAGCAGCAGCTGGTCGCGCTCGCCGTGAAGCTGAAGCTCGCGGACTCACTCCTCGGCAAGAACGAGGCGCGCGCGCACGAGATGCTCGCCGACCTTCAGACCGACACGAGCCAGGCGCTGGAGGACCTGCGGGACCTCGCGCGCGGGATCTATCCGCCGCTGCTCGCGGACAAGGGGCTCGGTGCCGCGCTCGAGAGTCAGGCGCGGAAGTCGCACATGCCGGTCGATGTCGAGGTCGACGGGATCGGCCGCTACCCGCAGGAGGCGGAGGCTGCCGTGTACTTCTCATGCCTCGAGGCCCTGCAGAACATCGCCAAATACGCGGAGGCGACGGCCGTCACGATCCGGCTCTCACAGGCGAACGGCACCCTCAGCTTCGAGGTCACCGACGACGGCCTCGGCTTCGACGCCCACACCGCCGAGCGCGGCACGGGACTGCAGGGGATCGCCGACCGCCTTGCCGCGCTCGGCGGCGAGTTCGTCCTTCGCACCGCGCCCGGCCTGGGCACGACGATCCGGGGCGCCGTCCCCGTGGGGGTGGAGCCGTGAAGAGAAGCACTCCCTTCCGGCTCGCGTGGGGCTCGTTCGTCATCGATATCGCCCTCCTGGTCTGGAGTTTCGTCCTCGCGACGGGCGCGGCGTCCGGAGAGAAGGACTTCGTCGTCATCTACGGAGGGATCGGTCTGGTCCTCGGCTACGGTGGTGTCGGCGCGCTGATGGCCTCACGGCGGCCCGGCAATGCGATCGGATGGCTCTTCTGCGCGACCGCGACGGTCTTCGCTCTGTCGGCGTTCGCAGATGAGTTCGTGACCCGCGGACTCGTCACCGGTTCGATGGCGTTCGTCATCCCGCTCGCCTGGTTGCAGAGCTGGCTCTTCGTCTTGGCGCTGGAATCGATCCCGCTCGTCCTGGTGCTGTTCCCGGATGGCCGGCCGCCTTCGCGCAGATGGCGGCTCCTCGTCTGGGCGATCGCGGGCCTGACGCTCCTCGCCGTCCTCGGGTTCGTTCTTTCGCCGAACGGGCTCGAGACGCCGGACCGCTTCCATCTGGAGAATCCGACCGCGATCGAGTCGCTCGAGCCAGTGGCAGACGTCTTCCTGACGGTCGGGGGCATCGGCTCGCTCGTGGCCGCGCTCGCGGCACTGACGGCCTTGGTGCTCAGGTTCAGGAGGTCGTCCGGAGACGAGCGCCAGCAGATCAGGTGGCTGGCGTATGTCGGCATCGCAGCGCTCGTGCTGATGGTCGGCACCTTCGCCACCGAGAGCAACGTCGCCGTGAACAACGCGTTCTTCTTCCTCTTCTTCATCGTGCTCGCGATCGGCGTCCCTACCGCCATCGGCTTGGCGATCCTGAAATACGGCCTCTACGAGATCGACGTCGTCATCCGGCGGACCCTCGTGTTCGGCGCGCTCGCCGTTTTCATCACCGGCGTCTACGTTGCCGTCGTTGTCGTGATCAGCACACTCGCGACCGACTCGCTCGTCCCCTCGCTCGTGGCCACCGCTCTCGTCGCGGCGCTCTTCCAGCCGATCCGGCGCCGAGTCACGAGACTCGCCAACCGGCTCGTGTTCGGCAGGCGCGCGGAGCCCTACGAGGTGCTGGCCCGCTTCAGCGACCGCGTCGGCGCGACGTTCGCCGCCGAGGACGTGGTTCCTCGCACCGCTCGAGTGATCGCCGAGGGAACCGGCGCGAGCCACGTCGAGATCTGGCTCCGCGCCGACGGGATGCTTCATCCCTCCGCGGTCTGGCCATCGGACAGCACGCCGGGTGCCTCAGATCCGCTGATCCAGGAGATCAGGCATCAGGACCAGGTGCTCGGGGAGATCCGCGTCTGGACGGCGCCGGGCCAGCCACTTCGCCCCACCGAGGAGAAGCTCCTCGCCGACCTGGCTTCCCAGACGGGGCTGGTCATCCGGAACCTGTCGCTCACCGGCGAGTTGCAGGCGCGGGTCGACGAGCTCTCCGTTCGGGCTCGTGAGCTCCAGGGATCGCGGATGCGGATCGTGCAGGCCCATGACGCCGAACGCCGCCGACTGGAGCGCAACATCCACGATGGCGCACAGCAACATCTGGTGGCGCTCGCAGTGAAGCTTCGTCTCGTGGGTACCACGGCGGCGAAGGACCCGCGGCGGGCGGCGGACCAGCTCACGGACCTCAGGGATCAGACGGATCTCGCGCTCACGACACTGCTCGACCTGGCCAGCGGAATCTATCCCTCGGTGCTGGAAGAACAAGGGGTCGGCACCGCCTTGGCCGCGCAAGGTGGAGCGGCCGGCGTCCCCGTCTCGGTCGACAGCGACGGGGTCGACCGACTTCCGATCGAGATCGAGGCCGCCGTGTATTTCGTGTGCCTCGAGGCGATGCAGAACGCCGCCAAGTACGCGCGGGGGACCGAGGTTCGCGTTCGCCTCGCTCGCGACGATGACGGCCTTTCCTTCTGGGTGGAAGACGACGGGGTCGGCTTCGACTCGGCGGTGGCGCCGCGCGGCACCGGCCTGCAGAACATGCGTGATCGCTTGGCCGCATTCGGAGGCGACGTCACGATCACCTCGACGCAGGGCTCGGGAACGACGGTCTCGGGGCGGCTGCGAGTGCCGGCAAGGGTGCGGTCGTCGTGAGCGAACGAACGGCGACGCGCTCGTCGCGGTGTGCCAGGATCGTCCACGTCGCCTCGCTCGCCATCCTCGCGCTGGTCATCCTCGCGGTGATCGGCGGGGCTCTTACCGGGGAGGGTGGGGGCGATCTGCTCTTCGTGGTTCTCGTCATCGTGCTCGTGAGCGGGTTCTCCACGCTCGGTCGGCTCATCGTGACCCGTGCCGGCAATGTCCTGGGCTGGGTGTTCCTCGTGATGGGCGGCGCGCTGGCTCTCGGCTTGCCCGGCGAAGGGTACGTCGTCGTCGCGTTCCGGGAGCCATACGTCCCGAGCCTCCCCGGCACGGGGATCGCAGGGGTGACGGCGAGCCTGTTCCCCCCCGTGATGGCGCTCGCGATCCCGATGCTCTTCCTCTTGTTCCCGACGGGGGCACCGCCTACCCCTCGATGGCGATGGGTGAGCCGTGCCTGGCTGGTCGGGAGTCTGCTCTGCTTGGTCTGGCTCCTGTTCCGCCCTGGCGTCATCTACGCCGAGCCGAACCGCTTCCGGATCCGGAACCCGCTCGGGCTCGAGTTCCTCCGTCCGTGGGGACCGCTCTTCGACGCCGGGGTTGCGATCGTCCTTGCAGCCTCGGCGGCGGCGATCGTCTCGCTCATCGTTCGCTTCCGTCGAGCTCGAGGGGACGAACGACAGCAGATCAAGTGGCTGATGCTGGTGGCACTCGCGGCCGCCGCCATCCTGGTCGCGATGCTCGTACAAGGATTCCTGATCTCGGGGCCTGAGTCCGATGTCCTCTGGATCTCGCTTGCCGTGGTGCTGGTGCTGGGGATCCCGTCGGCCACCGCGCTCGCGATCTTCCGATACCGCCTCTATGACGTCGACGTCGTCGTCTCCAAGACCATCGCATACGTCGCGTTAGCCCTCGGCATCGCTGCCGTCTACGTCGGGCTCGTCGTGGGGATCGGCGAGTTGATCGGCGATACGCGCAGCCAGGCCCTCAGGATCGCTGCGACCGCCCTCGTCGCGGTCGGCGTGCAACCAGCGTGGTCGTTGCTCCAGCAGGTGGCGAATCGGATCGTGTATGGGCGCCGCGCCACTCCGTACGAGGTCATGGCGGAATTCGGCCATCGGGTGGCGGGAGTACCCTCGGCGGATCACGTGCTTTCCGACATGGCCGAGGCGGCGGGTCGGGGGGTAGGCGCGCGAGCCGCCCGCGTACAGCTCTTCATGGAGGAGGGCCGGACGCTGGCGGCCACGTGGCCGCCGGACACCGACATCGCCGAGCCCACGCTGGTCCTCGGCATCGACCACGCGGGCAAGCCGATCGGCGATCTCGCGATCGTGAAGCAGGCGAGCGAGCCCCTCCGTTCAGCCGAGCGATCACTTCTGGAGGACCTCGCCGGGCACGCGGGGATCGCTCTCCAGAACGCACGGCTGACGCTCGACCTCGAAGCGCGGGCGGAAGACCTCGCATCGCAGAACGAGGAGCTCCGGCTGTCTCGTGAACGGTTGGTGACCGTACGCGACGCCCAGCGACGGAGGTTGGAGCAAGAGCTCAGGGACGGCGTGGGAGCGGAGATCGCCCGGATCCGTGACCAGATCGGCTTCGATGCGGAGCGTGTGGCGGCACACCCCGATCCTGTGCGAGCCTCGCTCGACCATCTGAGCGAACGGACGAACGCCGCGCTGGACGACCTTCGGGAAGTCGCGCGCGGGATCTTCCCTCCGCTCCTCGTCGATCAAGGACTTGCTGCGGCCCTCTCGGCGATGGCCCGACGTGCCGGGTCGGAGTCACGATTCTCGATCGAGACGGGCGAACCCGGGACCCGCTACGACTACGCCATCGAGGCCGCCGTGTACTTCTGCTGCGTGCAGGCGGTTCAGAACGCGGTGCGCCATGCCCCGGGATCTCCGATCGAGATCTCGATCGACCAGGCCGGCGAGAGGCTCTCGTTCACCGTTCACGACCACGGGGCCGGCTTCACCGTCGAACGGGCGACCGAGGGCGAAGGGTTCCAGATCATGCGCGACCGGATGGCCGCGTTCGGGGGCACCCTCACGATCGAGAGCGTGCCTGGAGAGGGGACGACGGTCACCGGAACCGTACCGGCCCGTATATCCGAGGTGGTGGGATGAGCCCGAAGACCGCACGGATGATCGCGGGAGTCATCGTCGGACTCAGCTTCGTCGCGGTCGTCGCCTCCATCCCGGTCGGGCTGGCCGCCCGTCAGCGGGTCGGGCCGGGAGAGATCGTCGTGGTGGGGGACCTGAGCACGCCCCGGATGCAAGTGTTGTTGAGGGAGCTCCAGAGGGAGCGTGCGCGCGGGGACGCGCTCGAGGCCAGCACCGGCGGGTACAACCCAGGCTTCGCCGTCCTCGTCGTGCTCTTGCTCGTGTGGCTCGGCGTCGGCTTCCTGATCGTATGGCGACAACCGCGGAACTGGGCCGGATGGATCTTCCTGATCACCGGCGCCCCGTTCCCGTTGCTCACGCTCGGCCAGGCACTCGTGATCCACGGACTGAAGGCCGAGCCGGGTTCCGTCCCACTGGTCGGGCTCTGGGCCACCCTCGGCGAGTACGCCCTGTATCCGATCGCGCTGCTCCCGCTCCTGTTCCTCCTGTACCCGGACGGTCATGCGCCCAGCCGTCGATGGCGATGGGCCGTCGCCGGTCTCGTCGGGGGCACTGCCCTCGCGATCGTCGGCTTCTCCGTCCGCCCCGGCCCCTACAACAACTGGATCGGGGACGGGATCCTCTATGAGAACCCGTTCGGGATCGACAGCTTGGCGACCTTCGCGCCGAAGGTGATCCAGGTGGGCACCGTGATCGCCCTGCTCTCCGCCGCCTCCACCGTCGTCGCCGTGCGACAGCGGTTCAAGCGCGCGGTCGGAGAGGAACGCCAGCAGATGCGGTGGTTGGCCTACGTGGCCTCGCTCGCCGGCTTCTTCTTCGTGATGCAGTGGGTGGTCGGCCTGGGAGCCGAGCTCTTCTTCCGGAATGAGGACGCCCCCGTCTTCGAAGCGTTCTTCGCGCTCACCGCGTTCACGATCGTGCTGGGCGTCCCCGCCGCGTACCTCGTCGCGATCTTCCGTCACGGCCTCTGGGATCTCGACGTCGTCGTCAAGAAGACCTTGCAATACGGAGTGCTCGCGGCAGGGTTCACGGCCGTCCTCGGACTCGTGCTCGTCGCGATCCCAACGGCCGTCTTGGGCGTCGGAGGGGGCGTGACCGATCCCGTGCCGGTCGCGATCGGGGCGATCCTGGCGGTCGGATTCATGCTGATCCGGACCCGCGCTCGCCGGTGGGCGAACCGGGTCGTGTACGGGAAGCGCGCCACGCCGTACGAGGTGCTCTCCGAGTTCGGGGAGCGTGTCGGCGAGACGTACTCGACCGAGGACGTGCTCCCGCGGATGGTGCAACTCCTCGGTGAAGCAAGCGGCGCACGGACCGCGCGGGCCTGGCTGCGCATCGGCGACGAGATGCGGGTTGAGGCCTCCTGGCCCCCGGGAAGTGCGATCCCTTCGGGCGTGGCCGTTCGGGAGGACGAGCTTCCGGACTTCGGGGCGGAAGAGGCGTTCGAGGTGAAACACCAGGGCGAGCTCCTGGGTGCGCTCACCATCATCGCGGCGGCGGACGATCCCATGAACCCCACGAAAGAGAAGCTGATCCGAGACATGGCTGCGCAGGCGGGCCTGGTGCTGCGCAACGTGCGATTGATCGAAGACCTCCGTGAGTCACGCAGGCGGATCGTGAGCGCTCAGGACGAACGGGCTCGCGCCCTCGAGCGGAACATCCACGACGGCGCGCAGCAACAACTTGTGGCGCTCTCGGTGCAGCTGCGCCTCGCCGAGAGCATGGTCGACCGCGATCCGGCGAAGGCTCGAGCCGTGCTCGCGGATCTCCAGGCGCGCACGGTCGAGACACTCGAGGATGTCCGGGATCTCGCCCGAGGGATCTATCCGCCACTGCTCGCCGACAAAGGTCTGCCAGCCGCACTCGAGGCGCAAGCTCGGAAGTCACCGGTTCCCGTCTCCGTGCAACCCGACGGTGTCGGCCGCTACGGTCCGGATGTGGAGTCGGCCGTGTACTTCTGCTGCCTCGAGGCGCTGAACAACGTCGCGAAGTACGCGGAGGCGTCGACCGTCGAGATCCGCATTCGACAGGATGAGGAGGAGCTCCGGTTCGAGATCGTAGACGACGGTCGTGGGTTCGACGCGGCCGCCAAGGGCGGCGGCACCGGGCTCCAGGGGATGGCCGACCGCCTGGACGCGATCGGGGGAACGCTCGAGGTCCGCACCGCGCCCGACGCCGGGACGACGATCTCCGGCGTGGTGCCGACCGAGATGGGGCGGGACCGGTGACGAGCACCCTTCGACGACGCCTGCCGTGGGCCATCTACGGCCTGATGCTCGTACTCCTGGCGATCACGGCGACAGTCACGGCCTGGAACGACTCGTTCGAGGCGTTCGTCGCGATCGCGATCCTCATGATGCTCGGGTACGGCACCGTCGGAGCCGTCGTGGCATCTCGCATCCCCGGCAATCCCCTCGGCTGGCTGATGCTGACGATCGGGCTGGGATTCGCGCTCGTGGGCCTCACCTCCGAGCTCGTCACGTACGGCTACGTCACCGAGCCGTCGGCGTCGGTCCCCTTCCTCGATCTCGCGGTGTGGCTCAGTAACTGGGTCTTCTTCGTCGTGTTCATGCCGATCCCGTTGATCCTGTTGCTCTTCCCGACGGGGCGCGTGCATTCCCCCCGATGGCGCTGGGTTCCGGCGGCGGTGGTCACCGTCGCCGTGGTCTCGGCGGTGGCAGTCATGTTGAGCCCGGGAGCCGTCGACAACGACGTCGTCAAGGTCCCGAACCCGACCGGTGTGGAGGCACTTCGGCCGGTGTTGGGGCCCGTGTTGTTCGCCACCACGACCGGGCTCTTCCTCGCGTCGGTCGCGTCGGTCGTCGCCCTGTTCCTGCGGTACCGGCGCGCGAGTGGGGACGAGCGGCAGCAGATCAGATGGCTCGCCTACCTCGCCGCCCTCGCGTGCGTGTTGCTCGTCGGGACCATCGGGTCCGGCGTCGTTTCCGCCGACGGCGACCAGTTCAATCCCGTCGTCGAGGGCCTCTGGCTAGCGCTCATCGCGGTCATCGGCGTCGCGTTCCCGGTCGCGATCGGCCTCTCGATCATCAGGCACGGGCTCTTCGATCTCGAACTCGTCATCAAAAGGACGGTCGTGTTCGCGGTGTTGGTCGTCGCCCTGATGGTGGTCGGTGGCGTCGCGACGACCCTCGTCGGAGTCGGCCTGGTGCCGTCCCTGGATGAGCGGCCGGCGCTCTTGCTGGCAGCCGGTGTCCTCCTGGGGCTCCTGTTGCTCCCCCTGTACCGGTTCTCCACGTGGCTGGCCGACCGGCTCGTGTTCGGCGGACGCTCGACGCCGTACGAGGTCCTCACCGAGTTCTCCGGTCGCGTCGGTGCCACCTACTCATCCGAGGACGTACTTCCGCGGATGGCGCAGCTCGTTGGCGAAGCCACTCGTGCGAGAGCTGCTCGCGTCTGGCTCCGCGTGGGCCGCGAGCTGCACGCCGCCGCCACGTGGCCGCCGGACCTGCCCACGGCCACGTCGCTCCAGACCGAGCCCGGCCGGCTCCCGGAGCTGCGCGGCGAAGAGGCGTTCGAGGTTCGTCACCAGGGCGAGCTCCTCGGCGGTCTGAGCGTCGAGCCGTCACCGAGCGATCCGATGACCCCCGCCAAGCGCCGCATCGTGCGGGACCTGGCCTCGCAGGCGGGCTTCGTGTTGCGGAACGTGCGTCTCATCGAGGAGCTCCGGGCCTCGCGACAGCGGCTGGTCGCCGCGCAGGACGAGGAACGGCGCCGACTCGAACGCAACATCCACGACGGGGCGCAGCAGCAACTCGTGGCGCTCACCGTGAAGCTCCGGCTCCTCGAACAGATCGCCGGCCGCGATCCCGCGAAGGCGACCGAGATCGCGACCCAGCTCCAGGCGGAAGCGACCGCCGCGCTCGACGACCTCCGCGACCTCGCCAGGGGCATCTATCCCCCGCTGCTCGCGGACAAGGGGCTCCCGGCCGCGTTGGAGGCGCAGGCCCGGAAGCTGCGGGTTCCGGTCTCGGTCGACGCCGGCGATCTCGGCCGCTTCTCCCAGGACGTCGAGGCGGCGGTGTACTTCTCGTGTCTCGAGGCGTTGCAGAACGTGACGAAGTACGCGGAGGCCTCGAAGGTGAAGATCTCACTCGCTCGGAGCGACGGTCGACTCTCGTTCGCGGTCACCGATGACGGCGTGGGCTTCGACCCCGCCTCTGCGTCACACGGCTCGGGGCTCCAAGGGATCGCGGACCGGCTGGATGCCTTGGGCGGCACGTTCGAGATCGTCAGCACCGTCGGCGAGGGGACGGCAGTCAACGGGAGCGTGCCGGTCTGAGGGAACGTCAGGCGGCGCCGCGCGCGGCGGCCCACGCCTCTTCCAGAAGATCGGGTCCGAAGACCGAATTGGGGATGTAGGCGGCCGTGCCGCACTCCGCGGCGCGCGGCGCGTACTCCTCCTCCTCGTACGTCGAGAGGAGCAGCACGACGGCGCTGTTCGCGTTGTCGGCGAGGATCTGGCGTGTGGCGTCGAGGCCGTTGATCCCGGGAAGATTCACGTCCATCAGGACGAGGTCGGGCACGAGGTCGGAGGCCATCGTGACGGAGTCCTCGCCGGTCTCGGCCTCGCCCACGACCTCGAACCCGTCCGTGGCTTCCACCACCATCCGGGCAGCCATGCGGAAGGGCTCCTGGTCGTCGACGATGAGAACTCGAACGGTCATCTGTTCCTCCACACGCAAGCGTCCCACCAGGCCGGGTGAGCGCCAGTGGTGCCAGCACCACAGTTGAAGTCCCCGAACGGCCTTACGCGGCAACGTCGCCGAGGCGAAGGAACGCTCGCTCGAGGACCAGGCGCGTGTTCAGGTTGATGTCTTCGGCGAGGGAGGCGCGCGCCTCCTCGACGGCCGCCATGCCGCGGGCCGCCCGGACGACGGAGAGGCGCGCGCCGCCCTCACCCGCCAGGTCGGGGTTGAGCAGAACCTCGATCCCGCCGCCGATCTCGTCCACGACGGAGTCCCGCAGCAGAGCCGAGACACCCAGCAGCACCCAGTCCACGTAGTCCCGCTCGGCCCGGCGCTCGCGACGTTGGAACCTGATCTCGAGGCGCTTGATCGGCCCCCGGTACGCTTCCTCGGGCTGACCCCGGTCGTCCAGGAAGGGAGCGAGATCCGCCTTGAGCTCGTCCTTCATCCCCTTCTTGTAGTCGCCGGCCGCTTGCAGGACGACACCCGCGGCTTCGAGAGCTCCCGCCGGCCCCACCACCGCGAGCTCGATCGCGGTCCGAGCAGCGCCTCGGAACCGGAGGCCCTCCTCGGAGCCGGCCAGCCTCCGCGCGCGCCCGAGATTTCCTCCCGCCAGGCGCGCGGCCAGCCGCGCGCGGACCTCGTCCGAGCCCCCTCGGATAAGCTCCTCCACCACGAACGCCTCCGGTAGTGCGGTGAACGTGACGATGTGGCAGCGCGACAGCACGGTCTCCGGCAGCTCGTGAGCCCGCGCCGAGAGCAGTAGGAGCACGGCGTCGGCGGGTGGCTCCTCCAACACCTTCAGCAGGGTGTCGGCGGCTTGCGGGGAGAGGCGGTCGGCCTCACGAACGATGAACAGCTTCCGCCCGGGCTCCGGCGCGGTGCGGTAGGCCGGCTGCCAGACCTCGGCCCGGATGGTGTCGACGTGGATGTCGCGGCCCTCCGGCTCGATGAGGAACTGGTTCGGGTGATGGTCCTCCTCCGCGAGACGGCAGTCGCGGCACGCACCGCACCCTCCCTTCTTGCAGAGCAGAGCGGCGGCGAACGCCCGGGCGGCGAGCGACTTCCCGCTGCCCTCAGGACCGGCGAACACGTAGGCGTGATGGGGACGCTCGCTCGCGCCGGTCAGGAACGCGATCGCAGCCACCTGGCCGGGGACTCGATCGAGGACGGGGACGCTCACGGCCGCACGCTATCGCGGTACACCGACGACGTCAGTCGGCGGGCAAGGCATCGGATCCGGTCTCGTCTCCGTTCGAGGCGGCCGCTCCCCCTCCGGTCTCCGAGGGGCCGGTCGATGACTTCAGTGCTCCGGCACCACCCCCGTCCTCACGCTCACCCAGCGCCTTGTCGATCGCGACCCTCACGGCTTCGAAGACCTCGGCCTCGGGCTTGTCCGCGTCGACGACCACGAAGCGTTCCGGGTGCTCTTCGGCGATCCTCAGGTACGCGTCGGCCACCTTGGTGTGGAAGTCCTGGCCCTCGAGCTCCATCCGGTCGGGCGGATCCGTCGAGCGGAGGAGACCTCGCTCGGGTTCCAGGTGCAGCAGGATCACGAGGTCAGGGAATAGGCCCTGTGTGCCCCACACGTTCAAGGTCAGGATGTCCTGTTCGCCCAACCCTCGCCCCCACCCCTGGTACGCGAGGGACGAGTCCACGTACCGGTCGCAGATCACGACCTTCCCGTCCGCCAGCGCGGGCCGGATCACCGAATGGACCGTCTGCGCGCGGGACGCGGCGAACAGGAGCGCCTCGGTCCGCGCGTCGAGCTTCCCCGTCTCGGGATCGAGGAGCAGCTCTCGTACCCGTTCGCCGACCGCGGTCCCCCCCGGCTCGCGGGTGACCAGCACGTCGTAGCCCTCCGAACGCATGAACTCCTCCGCCATCCGCACCTGGGTTCCCTTCCCGGACCCCTCGACGCCCTCGAAGGCGATGAAGAAGCCGGTCGCGGGCGGCCGCTTCAGCTTCGGCACGAGGGTAAGGGGCTGGGGACGAGAGAGCCGGTAGCGCTTGAGGAGGCGACGCGTGTTGAGCCCGGCGACGGCCACCGCGATGCCCGCGCTCGCGAGAGCCAGTCGGATCCCGAGCTCGGAGCCGGCGCCCAATGTGCCATAGACACCTGCAAGCGTAGGGAACGTGGCAAGGGAGAGGAACAACCCCATGCGGGAAAGGACCGTGAGCGAGGCGAACGTCCGCCCGCGGAACTCGTCCCGGACGTTCTCCTGGAGCAGGGTGTAGCCCGTGACCCAGGCCAGCCCGCAGAAGGCACCGAGCCAGACGGTCACGACGGCGGCGAGGGCGAGATTGGGCATCACCGCAAGCACGAAGAGCGTGCCCGCGGACACGACGATCGACCACGGGAAGAGCGAGACGCGTTCGAGCAACCGCGATGCCTGGTTCGCGCTTACCATCCCGAGACCGATACCGACTCCGAAGGAAGTAACCATGAACCCCCATCCCGCGTCGTCGGCGCCGAGGCTCCGGACGACGAACAGCGGTGCCAGCGCGAGCACGGCGCCGACGGCCGAGAAGGCGACGACGATCCCGGCGGTCATCGCCGACGCCATCGAGTCCTCGCGGAGGAACCGGATCCCGTCGCCGACGTCGCGCCAGATGCGCGAGAAATCCAAACGCCCGGTGAGCCTCGCGGATGGAGGGATCGGTACGCGGCTGATCATCGCGGCGGAGAACAAGAAGGTCGCGGCGTCGAGGAACAAGGGCACCGCCTGGTCACGTCCCTCGAGGATCGGGATCGCGTGGCTGAGCAGCGTGTTCAAACCGACGAGCACCGTGAACACGATCCCGCCGAGTGGAAGGGTGCCGTAGGTGGAGGCGAGCGCGATCGAGTTCGCGTTGGCGAGCTGACGGCGCGGGACGAGGTTCGGGAGTGAAGCGTCGCGAGCGGGTCCCCAGACGAGCGAGAAACTCTCGATCACGAAGGACAGCGCGTAGATCGCCCACAACTGGCCGATGAACACCATCGCTGCGTACATCGCGCCTCGGGCGAGGTCGGCGGCGACCATGATCCGCTTCCGGTCCAGTCGGTCGACGAGGGCACCGGCGATCGGACCGAACAGGACGGCGGGGAGGGTCCGGGCGAGCATCAACCCGGCAACCGAGAAGGCAGCGCCGCCGGTGCCGCCTGCCAGCTCCGCGACGAGTGCGGTCACCGCGAGGAATCCGACCCAGTCGCCCAGCGAGGACACCGACATCGCCGCGAGCAAGCGGGCGAACGGGGGGTGCGTGATCAGGTCGCCGAGCGTCGCCGACCGGGTGCCGCGGAGCGCAGCAACCTCGTCGGCGACGCTCGCCACGCCTAGCTTTCCTCGCCGGCCGTGACCGGCTCCGGCGCCGTCTCCCGCGAGGCCGCAGGCTTCGTGTTCGTGGAGGTCATCTTCTTCGCCCCGGCCGTTCTCTTGGCCGCCGTCTTCTTCTTGGCGGGCGCCTTCTTCTTGGCCGCCGTTTTGCGGCCCGGAGACTTCTTCGTGGGCTTCTTCGCGGCGCGCGCGGCCGCGCGCGCCTTCCTCGCCTCGGACTTAGCCGCGCGCGCCGCCGCCTCGGCCTCACGGTCCCCGGGCTTGGTCACCTTGAGATCGAAGTCCGCCTCGGCGCCGCAGTGCCAGCACCGGAAGCTCTTGGGGCGTCGCAGGAGCAGCCCACCGCAGTCGGGGCAGGGGATGTCCTTCTCGGGCGGGTTGTTCACGGCACAGTCGCACTCGGGGTAGCGCTCGCACCCGTACATCAGCCCGAAACGGGTGCGCTTCTCGACCAGCTCCCCCTTCCCGCACTGGGGGCAGGTGACGCCCGTGCTCTTCGGCGGCTCCTTCTTGATGTAGCGGCAATCCGGGTAGCCGCTGCAGCCGACGAACGGGCCGAAGCGACCGACCTTCTTCACGAGCTGCTTCCCGCACTCCGGGCAGTTCTCGTCGAGCAGCTCCGGCTCCGGCCGTTCGCTTCCATCGAGGTTGCGGATGTAGTCGCAGTCGGGGAAGTTCTCGCAGCCGATGAATTTCCCGAACCTGCCCAGCCGCACCTGCAGCCGCCCCGGCTCCCGCCCCTCGGTGGGACACTTGGGGCAGAGCTCCTCCAGCTCCTCGAGGTAGCGTTCGAACTTCTCCTCGGCGAGCATGAGCTCTTCCGCGAACGGGACGTAGAAGTCCTGGAGAACAGCGATCCGGGTGGCCTTGCCTTCTGCGATGTCGTCGAGCTCGTCCTCCATCCGCGCGGTGAAATGGACGTCGACGATGTCAGGGAAGTGCTGGATCAGCTTGTCGGTCACGACCTCGGCGACGTCTTCGGGGATGAACCGCTTCTGATCCAGGCGCACGTAACCGCGCGCCTGGATCGTCTGGATGATCGACGCGTAGGTCGACGGCCGGCCGATGCCGAGCTCCTCGAGGGTCTTGACGAGCGAGGCTTCCGAGTACCTCGGAGGTGGCTGGGTGAAGTGCTGCTCCGGCAGCACTTCGAGCATCCGCAGGAGCTGGTCGGCCGTGAGCTCGGGGAGACGCGACTCCGCGTCTTCGTCCGGTCCCTCGTCGCGACCCTCGGTGTAAACGCGGATGAACCCGTCGAACACGAGCGTCTGGCCGGTTGCCCGCAGGCCGTACCTCGCATCCCCGTCCACCGCCTGGATGTCCACACCCACCTGGTCGAATCGGGCCTCCGCCATCTGCGTGGCGACGGTCCGCTTCCAGATGAGGTCGTACAGCCGCAGTTGGTCATGGTCGAGGGCCGCCGCCACGCGCTCGGGGGAACGCAGCACGGACGTGGGCCTGACCGCTTCGTGCGCCTCCTGGGCGTTCCGCGAACGCGTCTTGTACCGGCGGTGCTCCGCCAGCGCGTAGGAGGCGCCGTACTCGGTCTTCACGAGCTCGGCGATCTCCCGAAGTGCCGAGTCGGCGATGTTCACCGAGTCGGTCCTCATGTAGGTGATCAGGCCGACGGATCCCTCACCTGGGAGCGAGACGCCTTCGTACAGCCGTTGAGCGGTCGACATCGTCTTGCGCGCGGAGTATCCGAGCTTCCGCGCGGCCTCCTGCTGCAGCGTGGACGTCGTGAACGGAGGTGCGGGCGATCGCTTCCGTTCCTTCTTCTGGACATCGACGACCTGATATGCGGCCCGGCCGAGCCGCTCGACGTGCGGTGTGGCGTCGGTCTCGGCTCCGAGCAGGATCCCCTTCTTGTCCGGCGCGGTCGCGAGCTTCCCCTCCGGGATCTCGGTGAGGCGGGCCACGAAGGGCAGGTCTTCGCCATCGGGAGAAAGCCGAACGTCGATGCTCCAGTACTCCACCGGGTTGAAGGCCCGGATCTCGCGTTCCCGCTCCACGATCAGACGGACGGCGACGGACTGCACCCGACCGGCGGACAGTCCGGGACGCACCTTCTTCCACAGGATCGGGCTGATCCGGTACCCGACGAGTCGGTCGAGGATCCGTCGAGCCTCCTGGGCGTCGACGAGCTTCAGATCGATCGCGCGTGGGTGACGGACGGATTCGAGGATGGCATCGCGCGTGATCTCCGTGAACGTGATCCGCTTCGCCTCGTCCGGGCGTACTCCCAGCAGGGTTGCGACGTGATACGCGATCGCCTCGCCCTCGCGGTCGTAGTCGGTGGCGAGGACGAGCTCGTCCGCGCCTTTGAGCGCTCTTTTCAGGTCGGCGACGTGGCGCTTCGAGTCCTCGGGGACCTCGTACACGGGCTCGAAACCGTCCTCAACGTCGACGCCGAGCTGGCTCTTCGGCAGGTCCCGGACGTGGCCGAAGGAAGCCCGGACGGCGTAATCGGCGCCCAGGTACTTCTCGATGGTCTTCGCCTTCGCAGGCGATTCGACGACGACGAGGGTTCCTGGCATATCGAAACGAGCTTCCTCTCAGGGGATGTTGGCGGGTACTGTCAATGCGAGCCTCGCTCGGACGGTACCACCGGCCCTCGGAGCCTCACGGAGCATCGGCCGAGTCTCGGAGCACCATGAGCGCCGACCCCGCGGCTCCGGAACCTCAGGAACGCACTGGTACGCTGCCCATATTCCCGCACCGGAGGTCATCCGAGCGTGCTCGCGATACTCAACGACTTCATCACGAACCTGATCGGCGACTACGGCTATCTGGCCGTGTTCTTCCTCATGGTGCTGGAGTCCGCCTGCATCCCTGTCCCCTCGGAGGTGACGATGCTGTTCGGCGGCGCACTGGCAAGCACGGCGTTCGCGGGAGCCGGCCAGGAACTGGACCTCGTGGCGGTAGGGCTTCTGGGGACGGCGGGGAACCTCGTCGGCTCATGGGTCGCCTACTGGGCCGGCGCCGTCGGGGGCCGGCCGCTGATCGACCGGTTCGGCAGATACGTCCTGGTGCTTCCCCACGAGGTCGACCGCGCGCACGAGTGGTTCGAGCGCCGCGGTGAGCTCGCGGTGTTCGTCTCGCGGCTCCTGCCGGTGATCCGCACGTTCATCTCGCTGCCTGCGGGCGTCGCACGGATGCCGTTCTGGCGGTTCACCGTCTATACGGTGCTCGGATGCCTGCCGTGGACGTTCGCGTTGGCATGGCTCGGCTACGCGTTGGGGGAGAACTGGACGAAGGTCGAGGACGTCCTGCAGCCTGTGGCGTGGGGGATCGCGGCGGTCGTGGTCGCCCTCGGCGTGTGGTGGGTGGCTCGCAGGTACCGGAAGGTCCGCGCCGCCTACGCCGAGCTCGACCGAGCCGCCGAGGAACAGGTGGCGGAGTAGGCTCCCGCCGTGTTGACCTGCAGCACCTGCGGGCGAGAGAACCCCGAAGACGCGAGCTTCTGCGGCAACTGCGGATCGCCTCTGGGCGATGCGGCGAGATCGGCCCGTGAGGAGAGGAAGGTCGTCACGGTGCTATTCGCCGATCTGGTCGGGTTCACGAGCAGGAGCGAACAGCTCGATCCCGAAGACGTCCGCGCGACGTTGACGCCGTACTTCGCCCGTCTCCGCGAGGAGCTCGAACGACGGGGCGGGACCGTCGAGAAGTTCATCGGCGACGCGGTGATGGCGGTGTTCGGCGCCCCGACCGCGCACGAGGACGACCCGGAGCGCGCCGTTCGCGCCGCGCTCGCGATCCGCGACGCGATGGCCGAGATGAACGAGCAGGATCCGGGCTTCGATCTCCACGTCCGAGTCGGCGTGAATACGGGCGAAGCCCTCATCTCGCTCGGTGTGCATCCTCTGCAGGGCGAAGGCATGGCGGCGGGCGACGTGGTGAACACCGCGGCCCGGCTCCAGACCGCCGCGCCCGTCGACGGGATCCTCGTGGGCGAGACCACGTACCGCGCGACGGAGCGCGCGATCGAGTACCGGGGCGCGGAGGCCATCGAGGCCAAGGGCAAGTCGGAGCCGGTCACCGCCTGGGAGGTACTCGAGGCGAGGTCCAGCTACGGGGTCGACGTCACCCGGCGCGTCGACACGTCGCTAGTCGGCCGCGAACGCGAGCTCGCGCTGCTCCGGGACGCCCTCGACCGGGCGCGCCACCAGGACGAGTCCCAGCTCGTGACCCTCGTGGGCGAGCCCGGGATCGGCAAGAGCCGCCTGGTGCACGAGCTCTCCGCCCACATCGAGACGATGCCGGACCTGATCGCGTGGCGTCAGGGCAGGTGCCTGCCCTACGGCGACGGCGTGAGCTACTGGGCGCTCGGCGAGATGGTGAAGGCCGAGGCCGGGATCCTCGAGACGGATCCGGACGTCGAGGCATCCGCGAAGCTCGACCGAACCGTGAGCGAGCTGATCGTCGACACCGACGAGCGCGGCTGGGTCGCCCGCCATCTTCGCCCGCTCGTCGGTCTGACGCAGGAGCGAGGATCGGGCGACGAGAGCTCGGACGAGGGTCCTGCCGCGTGGCGCCGCTTCCTCGAGGCGCTCGCGGAGCGACGGCCGACGGTGCTGATCTTCGAGGACCTCCACTGGGCGGACGACGGGCTCCTCGACTTCCTGGACTACCTGATCGACTGGACTCGAGACATCCCGCTCCTCGTGCTCTGCACCGCGAGACCGGAGCTCCTCGCCCGACGGCCCGACTGGGGTGGCGGGAAGCCGAACGCGGCCACGATCTCGCTGGCGCCCCTGTCGGACGAGGAGACCGCTCGCTTGCTGGCCGGTCTCCTCGACCGAGCGGTGCTGCCCGCCGAGCTCCAGTCCGCGCTCCTCGAACGTGCCGGAGGCAACCCGCTCTATGCGGAGGAGTTCGCACGGCTGGCGGCAAACCGATCGGCGGCCGGCCTCTCGACCGTCGAGCTCCCGGGCTCGGTCCAGGGGATCATCGCGGCGCGCCTCGACGGACTGGAGCCGGCCGACAAGTCGCTCCTGCACGACGCCGCCGTGGTCGGCAAGACCTTCTGGCTGGGGGCCGTGGCAGCGATCGGCGGACGCGATCCGGCGGATCTGGAGCGGCGCCTGCACCAGCTCGAGCGGGGCCGGTTCATCCGGCGCGAGCGCCGCTCGTCGGTCGGAGGCGAGACGGAGTTCGCGTTCCTCCATCTCCTGGTCCGCGACGTCGCGTACGGACAGATCCCGCGAGGGGGACGGGCGGCCAAGCACCGCGCGGCGGCCGATTGGATCGGCTCGCTCGGGGGGGAGCGGCTCGAGGATCGGGCCGAGCTCCTCGCGCACCACTACCTGTCCGCTCTCGAGCTCGCGAGGGCGGCAGGTCAGGACACGGGGGACCTGGAGCGCCCGGCTCGGCTGGCCCTCCGCGCGGCCGGCGACCGCGCGCTCGGCCTCGCCGCGTACGCGGCGGCCGAGCGCGCGTACGCCGCGGCCGTCGATCTCTGGCCCGATGACGATCCGGAGCGGCCGACGCTGCTGTATCAGTACGGGCGAGCGATCTGGGTCCATCGCGACGCCGGCGACGAGATCCTCGCCGAAGCGAAGGCTGCGCTTCTGCAGATGGGCGACGTCGAGACGGCAGCCCTCGCCGAGCTCCTGATCGGAGACCATATCTGGCGGCGGGGCGAAGGCAGGGAAGCACAGGACCGGTTCGATCGGGCCGCCTCGCTGATCGAGGGTCGGGCCCCATCGGGCGCGGTGGCGCACGCGAAGGCACACCTCGCCCGGTACCTCATGGTGACCGGTCGTTCGGCGGACGCGATCCGGGTCGGCCGGGAGGCGATCGCGATCGCGGGGGAGGTCGGACGCGACGAGGTGAGGACGTTCGCCCTGAACTCCGTCGGGACCGCCAGGATCAATATGGGCGATCTCGGCGGGTTCGCCGACATCGAGGAGAGTATCGATGTCGCCGAGCAGGCAGTGCTCCCTTGGCACATCGCGAGGAACAACGTGAACCTCGGTGTGTCCCTCTTCTACACGGGGGAGGTCCGCCGTGCGTACGAGGTCCACCAGCGGAACCTCGAGTACGCGCGTCGGATCGGGATGGACGCGGCGATCATCTGGAACCTCGCGGAGGTGGCGTTCGACCTGTCCCTCGTCGGGCGCTGGGACGATTCCCTCGAGATCCTCGATGCCGAGATCGCCCGGATGGAGGCGGGCGCTCCCCACTACCTGGAGGTGCAGCACCGTCAGACGCGAGCCAGGATCAGGATGGGCCGGGGCGACCCGGCGGGCGCCCTCGCGGACGCGGAGCGCGGGGTCGAGGTCGGCCGGAGCGCGGGCGACCCCCAGGCGCTCCAGCCGTCCCTCGCCGAGAAGGCTCGCGTCCTGTTCCACATCGGGCGTATCGAGGACGCGGTCGCGACGATCGAGGAGATCCTCCGGTCGGCCGGACCGGAGCCGATGATGGACTGGTCCTGGTGGATCGTTCCCGCGACTATCGTTCTCACCGAGGTGGGGCGGGCCGAGGAGATCCTCGCCCTGGGTGGCGAAGATCTCCCATCGCGATGGATCCAGGCCGGGCGCCTCTGGGCTTCCGGTGATCGTGCGGGAGCAGCCGATCGATTCGAGGAGATCGGCTCGGCGCCCGACGAAGCCTATGCCCGCGTGAAGGAGGCTGAGCGTCTGATCGCGGCCGGCCGTCGAGCCGAGGCCGAGCCGTTCCTCTCCCGGGCGCTCGAGCTCTACCGGGGGATGGGCGCGACCGCATTCATCCAGGAAGCCGAACAACTGCTGGCTCCCCCCGCGTAGGCGGACGACCTACGACCGGCCACCGGGCGCGTACCCCAGCCCGACGTCGACCACGTTGCGGAGCGGCTCGCCCGAGGCGAACCGACGGAGGTTGTCGAGGAACAGCGCGACGACGGCCGACTCCCAGCCCTCGTGATCGCCGGCGCGGTGCGGCGACACGAGGACGTTCGGCATCCGCCACAGCGGGCTCTCGGCCGGCAGCGGCTCCACCTCGAAGACGTCGAGCGCCGCGCCGGCGATCACGCCGTCCCCCAGGGCTCCGATCAACGCCGGCTCGTCGACCGTGCTCCCGCGGCCGATGTTGACGAACACCGCGCTCGCCTTCATCGCCGCGAAGGAAGATGCGTCGAACACTCGGCGCGTCGCGGGCGTGATCGGCAGCACGTTCACCACGTGGTCGGCGGCGGCCAGCTCCTGATGGAGAGCGTCCGGCCCCGCGATCGACTCGAAGACGTCGTCGGGAGGACGAGCTGTGCGCGCGATGCCGCGCACCCGGAGCCCCGCGGCCCGGAGCAGCCGCCCGGTCTCGATCCCGATCGAGCCCGCGCCGACGACCAACGCCGTCGTCCCCCGGAGCAGGCGCGTCCCGTCCTGCGGCCACGCGCCCGGCTCGAGGCGCGCGTCCTCGAGGATGCGCGTCGAGAACGCCAGCAGGAACCCGAGCACGGACTCGGCAAGACCCGGGTCGTAGATGCCGGCCGCGTTCGTGAGGACGACGCCGTGCGCGCGGAGCTCGGGGAAGGCGAGATCCTCGACCCCCGCCGAGATCGACTGGATCCATCGCAGCCCCGGTGCGCGCGGGATCACGTCCCGCAGGCGTGAACGGTCGAAGTTCCACGCGAAGATCGCATCGATCCTCTCCAGATGCGGCGCCAGCTCCTCGACGCCGGGCACGCGGACGATGCGAGCGAGCCCCTCTGCGGCGCCCAGGTCGGGAGGGTCGCGGTCGACGGCGTCGACCATCACCACGAGCGGACGATCGAGAGCCACTACAGGTTGGCGAGCATCGTCCAGGATCCGCCGGCTTCGCCGACCTTCTCGAATCCGGCGCGCTGGTAGAGCATCCGGGAGCGGTTGTGGACGGCGACGGAGAGCGACAACGCCTGGAACCCCTCCTCGCGCGCTTGCACCATGCACGAGCGCAGGAGCGCCTGACCGATCCCCTTCCGCCGATGGAGTGGGGCGACGGCGATGCTGAGCTCGGGGGTCTTCTCGTTCACGAACCCGAGGCCCGGCACCTCCGCGGTGAAGACGCGGTACCACGCGGCCCCGACCGGCTCCCCGTCGACCTCCGCGACCACGCCGCCGTCGCCCTCACGTCCCCAATCCTCGTGGTAGCGGCGCAGGCTGGGTTCATCCAGGAACTCCTCGATCGACTCCCGCGGCCAGTCCGGATTCCATCGGGCTGCTTCGTAGAGCATCGTCCCGATGAAGTCGGCGTCGTCCTTGGTGGCGGGCCGGATGTTCACGTGGCTAGCGTACCTCGGGGCTCGAAGGTGCCTTGGGGCCCGATGGTGTCTCGCGATCCTCCGCACGACGAAGCGTCTCCGGCGCCGCCAGGTGGAACGGAACGCTCGTCACGACGACGTGTGGCTCGAAGAGCAGGATCCTCTTGAAGAACAACGCCGACTGGTTGTGCAAGAGGTTCTGCCACCAGTGGTCCGGCACGAGCTCCGGCAGGACGACCGTCACGACGGTGTCGCCGCGCGCCGTTCGGCTCCGGATCTCCTCCAGGAGCGGGGGGCCGAGATCGCGGAAGGGTGCTTCGACCAGGACGAGCGGCACGTCCATCCGCCGCTCGTGCCAGGCTTCCACCACGACTGGGACCTCCTCCGGATCGGCGGCCATGTGGATCGCCTCGGTCGACGAGGGCTGGAGTGACTTCGCGTAGACGACCGCCCGCACGGTGGCGTCGTGCACGCTCGAAACGGGGACGATGACCTCGCTCCGAGGCCGCTCGACGGGGCGCGCGCCGGCCGCGGCCTGTGGCTCTCCCGGCACGAGCGGGACGTTCGTCACCACCACGCCGGGCTGGAACAGGAGCGAAGTCTTCAACAGGAACGTCGTGCGCTGGCGGACGAGTTGCAGGAGCGATCGTGAGGACACCACCTCGGGGATCACGACCGTCACGAAGTCCGTCCCGAACGATCGCTCTTTCAGGAAGTGGCGCAGCGCGCGGACCGGATGCTCCTCCCCGCGCGGCAGCAGCTCGAGGTCGTCGAAGCGAGGGGCCAAACGCCTCCACGTCTCGCGGGCCTCCTCCAGCCGATCTTCTGCCCCCACCCAGAGCGCGACGACCCCCTGGCACCGGATCGTGAACAGGTAGGACACGGCATCGACGGTGGCGGGACCGAAGTCACCGACCAGGAGCACGAACGAATTGGTCGCAGTGACGTCGCCGGTGAGCCGGCCGCCGGCGAGCAGGCGCCCGATCCGCCGATAGTGAGAACGGACGGCGAGGAAGAACGCGATGATGACCGGGACGGCGGCGATGACCATCCACGCGCCGAGCCGGAACCGCGTGATCGCCACGATCAGCAGCACGAGACCGGTGGTCGCCGCACCGATGCCGTTCGTCGCGACCCGCCCTCGCCACCCCGGCGCCCGGAGCGTGAGTTGCCGACGCACCATCCCGGCCTGGGAGAGGGTCAGCGCGATGAAGACGCCGACGACGTAGAGCTGGATCAATGCGCTGAGGTTGGCATCGAACGCCCACACGAGCGCCACGGCGAGCAGCGAGAGCACCACGATCCCGTTGGAGAACACGAGCCGATCGCCACGGTTCCGGAACTGCGACGGCATGAACCGATCTCGAGCCAGGATCGACGACAGGCGCGGGAAGTCTTGATACGCGGTGTTCGCGGCCAGGATCAGGATCGCCGCAGTGAAGACCTGCAACACGATGAACATGAACCCACCCGCGAAGATCGTGTCGCCGATCTGCGCGAGCACCGACTTCGACGAGGCGAGCTGGTGGTTGACCCGGATCTCCAACAGTCGGGCGATGATCGTGATCCCGAGGAACATCGGGATGCTCATCGCGCCCATCAGGAGCAGGGTGGAGGCGGCGTTCTTCGCCTGGGGTCGTCGGAACGCCTGCACGCCGTCGGCGATCGCCTCGACCCCCGTGAGCGCCGTCGCTCCCGATGAGAAGGCGCGGAGTACCAGGAACAGGGTCAGGGTCGTTTCCGCCTCGAGGGGTATGGACGCGCTGGCGGCCTGTGGACAGGCGTCTGAGACGCATCGGAACAGTCCCCAGATGAGTGTGATCCCCACCACGCCCACGAACCCGTAGGTCGGGATGGCGAAGAGCCTGCCCGCCTCCTTGACCCCACGAAGGTTCGCGACCGTGATGAACACGACGAACGACGTGGCGAGGCCCACCTTGTGTTCGGCCAGGCCGGGAGCGGCAGAGGTCACGGCGATCGCGCCGGCGGTCACACTCACGGATACGGTGAGCACGTAGGAGGCGAGGATCCCCGCGGCCGCCGTGAGACCTGGGACGGTCCCGAGGTTCTCCCTGGCCACGATGTAGGAACCGCCGCCTCGAGGGTACGCGCGGACCGTCTGCCGATACGACACGATCACGACCACGAGCAGGGCGGCGACGGCGAACCCGAGCGGCGTCAACAAGCCGAGCGCCGATGCCCCCGCAAGGGCGAGCACGAGCATCATCTCCTCAGTCGCGTAAGCGACGGAGGAGAGCTGGTCCGATGCGAACACCGGCAGCGCCAATACCTTGGGGAGGAGCTGGTGCTCCTGGGAAGAGGTCGACAGGGCTCGTCCGACCAGGACGCGTTTCAGGGCGCTCCCGACGCCCGCGCCACCATCGGTCCTCGTCGCCATCCGACGGATGCTACGACTCGGCGCCGGAGCTCTCCGCGATCCAGCGGTAGCCGACGCCGGGTTCGGTGACGATCAGCTGCGGCGCCTGAGCGTCGTCGCCGAGCTTCTTGCGGAGGGCCCTGACATAGGTGCGTAGGTAGGTGGTCTCGGTGCCGTAGCCCTGGCCCCACACCTTCCGCAGCAGCCACTGGTGGGTCAGGAGCTTCCCGGGGTTCGTCGCCAGCGCCTCCAGGAGCAGGTACTCGGTCGGCGTGAGCCGCAACGGGTCGCCGTCGAGCGTTACGAGCCGCCGGCCGAGGTCGATCTCGAGCGCACCGTAGCGCATCGAAGGCGGGGTCGGCTCGCCTGGCTGCGCGCGGCGAATCGCCGCCCGGGCACGCGCCAGGAGCTCCTCCATCGCGAAGGGCTTCGTCACGTAGTCGTCCGCGCCCGCATCGAGCGCCGCCACCTTGTCGTGCTGACTGTCCCGCACGGACAAGACGATGATCGGGAGCTCCGTGAATCCTCGGACGCGTCGGATCACCTCGGTCCCGTCCAGGTCGGGAAGCCCGAGGTCGAGCAGCATGAGCTCGGGTGCCATCTCGGCGGCGCCGATCACCGCCTCCTCGCCGGTCCCCACCGTCTGGACCTCGTAGCCGTGGGCCTCGAGGCTCGTGCGCAGGGCACGGCGGATCTGCGGCTCGTCGTCGACCACGAGGACCCTGTTCATGCCTGCGGGTCCCCACCCTGGATCTCGAACGCGACGACGCATCCTCCTGCGGGCGCTTCCTCGATCCAGATCCGCCCGCCGTGCGCGACGACCACCGCTTTCGCGATCGCGAGGCCGAGGCCGCTCCCCGGCGTCTCCGGGATCGAGGAGCCCCGGTAGAACGCCTCGAAGACCCGATCTCTCTCGTCGAGTGGGATGCCCGGCCCCTCGTCGGCGACCCTGACCTGGACGGCGCCGTGCATCCACAGGACGCTCACTTGGATCTCGCTTCCGGCGGGCGCGTGCCTCCCGGCGTTCTCCAGGAGGTTCGTCAGGACCTGGTCCAACTGAACGGGGTCGACCCAGACGTCGGGCAGCGATGCGGGAAGGTCCGCGGTCACGACGTGCTCGGCCAGCCGGGATCGCATCCTGGCGAGGACGATCTCGACGATCTCGTCCATCGCCGACTGCTGGCGTGTCGGCGTCAGCGCGCCCGCTCGGATCCGTGCCAGGTCGAGCAGGTTGCCGACCAGCCGGTTCAACCGATCCGTTTCCTCCAGGATCGTCGTGAGCAGCTCCCGCTCCTGTGCCGGGTCGTGCTGCACGGTGGTGTCCAGGAGGCTGGTCACACCGGCCTTGATGGAGGCCAGGGGTGTTCGCAGGTCGTGCGTGACCGAGGAGAACATCGCGGCGCGCAGCTGGTTGGTCTCGGCATCGAGCTGGGCGTTCCGTGCACGCGCGTCCAGGCGCGCGCGGTCCAGCGCGGCCGTGGCCTGACGCGCGGCCGTCTCGAGCAGGAGCTGGTCGTCGCGGGAGAACGGCCGCCCCCCGGGCGGCCGCTCCGCGACGAGCGTGCCGATGGACGCGTCGCCGGCCAGGAGCCTGACCGACGTGCGGGGACCCCCGACGACCACCTCTCCGTTGGTCGTCGCGAGGGCGCGCAGATCTGTGCCGTCCAGTGTGGCCTCGACCTCGACCCTCGAGAGGCCGAACGGCTCCATCAGCACCTCGGCGAACTGATCGAGGACGCGATCGGGGACCTCTCTCGTATGCAGCGTGCTCGAGAGCGTGCCGAGGAAACGGGCCTCGCGCTCCCGGCGCGAGGCGCGCGCCCGGTCCTCGCTCGCCTGCCCGACGAGCAGGCCGACGACCATTGCCACGGAAAGGAACACGACGCCGGTCGCGACGTCCTCCACGTCGTCGAAGCGGAAGGTCAGCTGTGGATCCTCCACGACCAGGGGGCGGAGCGTCGACGCGAGGATCCCGGCGATGAGGCCGCTCCACAGCCCTCCCGCCACCGCGGCGATCACAACCGCCAGCATGAAGACGGCGATCGAGATCTCGGGCCGGGTCGGCGCGATGGGGTACGCGACGACCGTGGCGATCGCGGGCGTGAGCAGCCCGATCACGACCCCCCTGACCGTGATGTCCGCGGTCCCCTCGTACTCCGGTTCCTGGCTCACGACCACGACAAGCTAGCCCCTTTCACGGGATCTTCACGCCTCGAGAGGGAACCTTCACGCATCCCTCACGCTCCACTCTCGAAGATGCAACGAGAGGAACCCATCCTCCGAGTCAAATCCGGGGGGCCGACGGCTCCCTCCAGTCGTCGGATCTCCGGATCCGTCCTCATCATTCGGGCCCGCCTCCGCGGGCCCGAATCCTTTTCCCGGTCGTTCGGCTCCGGATGGCCTCCCGTGCCGTCTTCTACGCCCCGAAGGGACGCGCCAGGGACGGCTTGGTGGGGAGTCCTGCCCCGGGGTACGCTTCCGCACCGTATGCACGTGATCATCATGGGTTGCGGCCGTGTGGGCTCCGAGCTGTCGAACGCGCTCGTCGAGGAGCACGAGGTCTCCATCATCGACAAGAACCCGGAGGCCTTCCACGCCTATCCGCCGGGGGACAAGGCACGACAGATCGTCGGGCTCGGTTTCGACCGCGACGTCTTGGAGGACGCGGGTATCAAGGACGCGGACGGGTTCGTCGCCGTCTCGAGCGGGGACAACTCGAACATCGTCTCGGCTCGCGTGGCGCTCGAGTACTACCACGTGCCTCGCGTCATCGCCCGGATCTACGACTCGAGACGCGCGGAGATCTACGAGCGCCTCAACATCCCGACCGTCGCCACCACGCGATGGGGCGTGAAGCAGATCCAGCTGATGCTCTTCCACGACCGCGAGGAGATCCGCGAGACCCTCGGAGGCGGTGACCTCCTCCGTCTCCGAGTTCCCGTGCCGGCGCATCTCGCAGGGGAACCCGTGTCGTCCGTCGAGATCGACGGCAAGGTCCGCGTGGCCGGGATCTCACGCGGCGGGGGCGGTTTCATCCCGACGGCCTCGTCCACGCTCCAGGCGGGCGACTACCTGATCCTGATGATCGCGAAGGAAGGGCTCGACCTCGTCGACGAGCTCATCGGGGCGAAGGACCCGCACGCATGAAGGTCGTCGTGACCGGCGGCGGGGCGGTGGGACGTCACCTCGCCCAGGACCTGACCGAACGGGGCCACGACGTCACGCTCGTCGAGCAGCGACGCGACCTCGCGGAGAAGCTCGAGAACTGGGCGCCCGACACCCACGTGGTATACGGCGACGCGTGCGAGCCGCGCATCCTGGAGAAGGCCGACGTGCGATCCGCGGACGTGGTCGTCGCCGCGACCGGCGACGACGAGGACAACCTGGTGACGTCCCTGCTCGCCAAGCAGGAGTTCGGCGTCCCGAGGGTGCTCGCGCGCGTCAATCACCCCAAGAACGAATGGCTCTTCGACGAGCAGTGGGGCGTGGACGCGTCGGTGTCGCCCCCGCACATCCTGACGGCGATGGTCGAGGAGGCGGTCACCGTCGGCGACCTCGTCCGCCTCCTCCGACTCGAGGGCGGGAAGGTCGCGTTGGTCGAGATGCGCCTGCCCGAGGACTCACCCAATGCGGGGAGAGCGCTCTACGAGCTTCGCCTGCCGCCGGACACCACGCTCGTCGCGATCCTGCGCGAGGGACACGTGATGATCCCGCAGCCGGAGACGGCTCTCGCGGCGGGAGACGAGATCGTGGCTCTTTCGAGCGTCGACTCCGAGCGAGCTCTCCGCGACAGCGTGATGGGCACGGGGACGGACGACGACGAGCGTGAGACCCACGCGCCATCGGAGCCCGGCCCCTCCACCGGCCCCTGACGGCCCGGTTCCCGACACCGGCTCAGCCCGCGAACTCGAGCCGAGGATTCACCATCCGGACCTCGCCTCGATGCTGCCCGAGGACCCCCTCGACGACGACCCGTCTGCCGAGTGAGAGGCCACCGATCCCTCGCCGCCCCATGAACACGGCCGTCACCTCACCCGTGCCGTCGGAGATCAGGGCCTGCAGCGCTTCCTTCCCCTCCATCGGCAGAACGGTCATGCGTCGGATGACCCCGGCGATCTTCACCGGCTGACGCAGCGACGCATCGGCGATCCGGACGGACCCCTCGATCGAGTCCGCCCAGGCACGCGTCTCCTCGGCGAGACGTGTCTCGTCGCTCTCGTTCAGGCGCTCGAGGAGGCGTTGGACGAAGCCCACGTCAGGACGAAGGCGCTCCCGCCGCGTCCATCTGCTTGATCTCGGACTCGAGCTCCGACTTCCTCGATTTCGAGACCCAGATCATCGACGCGAGCACCACCACGGCGATCGCCACGACCGCCGCGCGGATCCCGGTGTCGTCCGCGTGCGTGACGACGATCGGGGCGATGAGGAGGGCGACGAGGTTCATCACCTTGATCAGCGGGTTGAGGGCCGGACCCGCCGTGTCCTTGAACGGGTCTCCCACCGTGTCGCCGATCACCGCCGCCTTGTGCGCCTCGCTGCCCTTCCCACCGTAGTGCCCCTCCTCGATGAACTTCTTCGCGTTGTCCCACGCGCCTCCCGCGTTCGAGAGCATCACCGCCAGCAGCTGACCGGTGAGGATCGCGCCGGCGAGGAAGGCGCCCAGGGCCTCGGCGCCGAGGAAGAACCCCGCGATCACCGGGCTCAGCACCGCGAGGAGCCCGGGGGTCATCAGCTCGCGGAGCGAGGTGCGGGTGCAGATGTCCACGACCCGGCCGTAGTCCGGCTTCTCGGTGTAGTTCATGATCCCGGGGTGGTCGCGGAACTGGTTGCGGACCTCCACGACCACCTGCATCGCGGCGCGGCCGACCGCCCGGATCGCGAGCGAGGAGAACAGGAACGCGACCGAGCCCCCGAGCAGGAGGCCGACGAGCACGTCGGGATTGTCGATCCGGATGGGGAACTCCTCGGCGTCACTCCCCAGGGCTCCGAGCACCGCCTCGGCGAACGAACCGAACAGTGACGTGGCGGCCAGGACCGCCGTCGCGATCGCCATCCCCTTGGTGATGGCCTTCGTCGAGTTGCCGACCGCATCGAGCCCGCCGAGGATCTCGGCGGGACGCCCTTCGAACTCCCCGGACATCTCCGCGATGCCCTGCGCGTTGTCCGAGATCGGACCGTACGTGTCCATCGAGACCACGACCCCTACCGTCGTGAGCATCCCCATCCCCGTGAGCGCGATGAAATAGAGGCGCTCCGCGAGCGTGTCCCCCAGGTAGAAAGACCCCATCACGGCGCCGGCGATGATCAGCACCGACCAGACGGTCGATTCCAAACCGATCGAGAAACCAGAGAGGATCGTGGTCGCCGGCCCCGTGTTCGTTGCCTCCGCGATCTCCTGGACGGGCTTGAACTTCGTGTCGGTGAAGTACTGCGTGAGTACCTGGATCACGCTCGCGAGGAGCAGGCCGATCACCACCGCGGCGGCGGGCTTCCAGTCGTCGAGGTAGATCTGCGAGATGACGAAGACGACCGCGGCGGAGATCGCCGCCGAGAGGAAGAAGCCCCGGTTGATCGCCTTCATCCCGTGCTCGGTCTCGCTCCGGGGCGTGACGGCGAGGATCCCGATGATCGACGTGATCACGCCGACCGCGCGCACGAACAGCGGGAACATCACCCCGACGATCGCGCCTCCCTCAGACCCGGTGAACGCGGCGGCTCCGAGGATCAACGAGGCGACGAGCGTCACCTCGTAGGACTCGAACAGGTCGGCGGCCATCCCTGCGCAATCGCCGACGTTGTCGCCGACGTTGTCGGCGATCACGGCGGCGTTGCGCGGGTCGTCCTCGGGGATCCCCTGCTCGATCTTCCCGACCAGGTCGGCGCCGACGTCTGCCGCCTTCGTGAAGATGCCGCCGCCGACCCGCATGAACATCGCGAGCAGCGCGCCGCCGAACCCGAAGCCCACCAACACGGAAGTGGCGTCGCCCTTGTAGATCAAAAGGATAACGGTGGCACCGAGCAGGCCGAGACCGACGGTGAACATGCCGGCCACGCCGCCCGCTCGGAACGCGATCTTCAGGGCGCGTCGGAGACCCGACTCACGAGCCGCGTTGGCGGTGCGGACGTTGGCTCGGACCGCAAGCCACATCCCGACGTACCCGGTGAGCGCGCTGAAGCCGGCTCCCAGGATGAACGCCACCGACCGTCCGAACTTGATCGAGAACTCCGAGTACGACGCGTTCTCCGGCGCGGGCAGGATGAAGAAGAGCAGGATCGTGAGGAGCGCGAGGAAGATGCCGAGCGTCCGGAACTGTCGTGAGAGGTACGCCTTCGCGCCCTCCTGGATCGCGCGAGCGATCTCCTTCATCTTCTCGGTCCCCTCCGGTGCGGCGAGGACCTCTCGGACCAGGTAGTACGCGAATGCGAGCGCGAGGAGCGAGATCACGAAGATCACCCAGAGATAGGTGGTCTCCGTCGACGTGAAGATGACCTCGAGCGGCCCGCCCTCTTGAGCCAGGATGCCGTGCAAATGGACCTCCATGTCGTGGGTAAGGAACGTTGCGAAGGACCGGGAAACGGCGGGCAGTATAGGCAACGTGCCAGGTCAGTGACCTCACGCGTCGTCGGTCGCTCCGTCCTCGACGTCGGTGAGCGTCGCCTCGTCCACGGACGGCGACAGCCGGAGCACGAACCACCCGATGACGCCCGCCAGGAAGGAGGCGGCCAAGATCCCGACCTTGGCTTCGGCGATCAGCGCCTCGTCGTCGAAGGCCAGCTCGGCGATGAACAGGCTGACCGTGAACCCGATACCCGCGACCGCGGAGGCGCCGATCAGATGGACGAGCCGGACGCCGGCGGGCAGCCTGGCGACCCGCACCGCAACCGCGAGCGCCGCGGCGCCCGAGATCCCCACGACCTTGCCGACCACCAACCCGAGCACCACGCCGAGGGTGACGCGACTCGCCGAGGCGTCGGCGATCTGCTCGCCGCCGAGCCGCACACCCGCGTTCGCGAACGCGAAGAGCGGGATGATCACGAAGCTCGTCCACGGCAGCAGGGCGTGCTCGGTTCGTCCCAGGGGTGAGACCGCCTCCCGGGAGAGCGAGGCCAGTCGGAGCCACTGGGCGGCATCCGCGTCCGGAGGCTCCGGGTCGTCCATCGTGAGGTCGGCGGTGCGTCGGGCCTCGGCGCTCACGGCGCGCGGCCGCTGGTAGGACTCGGCGGGGGCCAAAAGACCCAGCACGACCCCCGCGATCGCCGGATGTACCCCGGACTCGTACGTGGCGAGCCACACGAGGGCCCCGATGCCGACGAAGACGGGCGTCGCCCGGATCCCGACGCGCCGGAGCGCGAGCATCAGGACGCAGAGGGCCCCGGCGGCGGCCAGGAAGCCGATCGACACGCCCCCCGCGTAGAAGAGCGCGATCACGATGATCGCACCTATATCGTCGACGATCGCCAGCGTGAGGATGAAAGGCTTGAGCCCGGACGGGGCATGTCGCGCCGCGAGGACGAGCACGCCGAGGGCGAAGGCGATGTCCGTGGCCATCGGGATGCCCCATCCGGCCGTGCCGTCGCCGCCCGCGTTGAGCGCGAGGTAGATCAGGGCGGGCACGATCATCCCGCCGACGGCTGCCACCACCGGCAGCGCGGCGGCGCGCCGATCCTGCAACTCGCCCGTCTGGAACTCCCGCTTGATCTCGAGACCGACCACCAGGAAGAACAGCGTCATCAGTCCGTCGTTCACCCAGTGCCGGAGGTCGTGGCCGATCTCCCAGGAGCCCAGGTGGAGCTCGGCTGGCGTGCGCCAGAACCGCTCGTAGGCGTCCCCCCACGGCGAGTTCGCCCAGGCGAGGGCCACCAACGCGGCGATGAGCAACAGGGTGCCGCTCGCGGTGGCGGTGGACAGGAACTCCTGGAGCGGCCGGACGAGGCGCCGCGGCACGGGCCGATCGGATCTGGACCACGGCGGTCTCAGCTCCGGGTGTGGCGCCCCGCCTGGTCGTTCGCTCACGGTGAACCTCGCTCGCCGACCAGTCTTCCCGGCACGCCATAGGTGGAACGGATCCATCTTATCCGACCTCGTGGTCGAGAACCCGAGCCGATACGGTCCTTGGAAGACCCCCGGTCGGCGTGTAGCGTCGGCCCCGCTTTGACAGACCAACCCCCCGCCGCCGAGCCGACGCGGCGATCCCTGACCACACGCTGGCGAATCGCGATCGCCGTCGTCGTGGTCGCCCTGCTCGCCATCGGCGGTTTCCTGCTGTTTGGCGGCGACGTTCCGTTGATCGACGAGGGACCGGATGCGCCGGGTGAGTTCAGCTTCGAGATGAAAGGCCTGCGGGCCTCGACGACCAGCCGCACCCCGCCCGCACAGCTCAGGGACACGATCCGCGAGGCCGGGACCGGCGTGAAGGCGACGATGGACGAGCTCTACCTCCGTGCGTTCGTCGATATGGACTCCTGGGGCGACTACGAGGCCGCCTTCGCGGTGTTCGACGGACCTGCGGCCGCCCGTGCAGAGGCGGACGGAGACGTCCTCACCCTCGGGTTGGATGCGAACGAGGTGTACGACGCGCTGACTCCCACCACCAAGACCCTCTCGATCACGATCCTGACCGACCGGAAGGATGCCCCCGCATCGGCGATCGCCCAGGTGCGGTTCCAGGCGGACGCCCAGGCGCAGGACGGCTCGTCCACGCAGGTCTCGAGCAGCGGGGCGTTCTTCCTCCGACCGGTCGAAGGGGAGTGGAAGGTCTTCGCGTACCAGGTCGATCGCGACGACCAGGCATCCGAGGAACCGAGCCCCACGGGGTCGCCGTCGTGATGCGCCGCCGCCTGATCGCGACCGTCGCCTCGCTCGTGGCGGGCGTCGCGGGACTCAGCGCCGCGACGCTCCAGGCGACGCCCGTCGCGAGCGCCCCACTCCTGCAGATCGGGGACGCGCACGCCGAGTTCGCTCCCTCTCTCCGCGGGAACAAGCCGATCTTCATCCTGATCATGGGGAGCGACGCGCGCCCGGGCACGCCTTTGGAGCGTGGCCTCTGCGACTCGATCCATGTCCTCGGGATCGATCCCAAGGCGAAGCGGGCCACACTCGTCGGGATCCCCCGTGACTCCTACGTGCCGATCGCGGGCGGCGGCAACGACAAGATCAACAACGCCCTCCCGCGAGTGGGCGTCAAAGGGATGATCGACACGGTCGAGGATCTGACGGGAGTCACCCTCGACTACTACATGCTCACCGGTTTCGACGGGTTCAAGAGGATCTTCGAAACGCTCGGGGGCCTCCAGATCGATATCCCGTACTCGTTCGAAGGTCACGAGTTCACCCCGTTCGAAGAGGGGCGGCAGACGCTGACCGGTCCGCAGGCGCTCGAGTACACGCGCACGCGCAAGAGCCTCTCCCAGGGCGACTTCGACCGCTCGATGAACCAGGGGCGGATCCTGCAGGCGGCGTTCACGCAGTTCCGCGCGGAGTTCCAGAAGGACCCGGCCGCCCTGTTCCGCTGGATCGCGGTGGGCATGCGAAACGTCACCACCGACGTCCCCGTGAGCGAGCTGCTGACCCTCGGCTTCGCGTCGTCAGAGATCAGCCCGAAGCGGGTCACGAACCTCGTGACCGTCGGAAGCATCGGCACGGCGGGAGGGATCAGCATCGTCAACCTCCCGTCCCCGAACCCGGTGTTCGAGGACATCGCGGCAGACGGCTACGTGCTGCCGCAGGACATCCCGCCCGCCAACGCGCCCTCGGGCTAGCGTTGAAGGAGGAGCCCATCCCGCCTCGGTCCCGTCGCCGGACGACCCTCATCGGAGCCGCACTCGTCGCCCTGCTGGCGATCGGGGCGGTCGTGCTCCTCACACAAAAGGACGACGGGCCCGTGAGGGGTCTCCATCGCGACGTGGACGTGCCCACCGAGAGCGAGGAGGGCGTCGCCGCGACGCCCGCGTTCCGGTTCACGAAGGCAACGCGAAAGGTGGTGCCCACCTCGGGGGGACGCATCAAGCGGCGTCAACGGGAGGCGGGCGAGCGCGCCGAGGTCGCCGCCCGAACCATCCTCGACGACCTGTACACCCAGGGGTTCCTCGATCCCGCGAACTGGACCCGTGGGGACTACGCGGACGCGTTCGGCGGATTCGCGAGAGGGGCAAGGAACCGGGCGTTGGCACACCCCGGCCTGCTCACGGCCGGCGCTCGCGCCGGCGATCGCTACGAGCAGATCCTGCCCGTGACCGGCCGCATCGACACGAGTGTCCTCGTCGCTCGGGGAGGCAGACCCACGCTGCTCCTGAGCTTCGTTCGGTTCTCGGCGATCGCCGTGGGGCCCGAGCCCGTCACGCTCCGTTCGAACGGACAGTTCTTCTTCGAACACGTCCGTGGGTCATGGAAGATCGTGTCCTTCCACGTCACGCGCACCGATGCACCGCGGGGATCAGCGTGACGCGTCGAGCCTTCATCGCGCTCACCATCGTCCTGTCGTGGCTGGCCGGCACCACGCTCGGCTCGAACGCGGGGCTCCCCGCGGCGAGCGCGCGGACGGCCGGCCTCGCGTTCGGTCGTGCCCACGACGGCTACACGCCCGAGCCGTCGGGGCGACGAACGATCACGATCCTCGCGGTCGGCTCCGACGCCAGGCCGGGGCAGAACCCGCTCCGCTCCCGCGCGGATTCGATCCACGTGATCTTCCTCCACCCCCGGAAGGAGAGGGCCGTCGTCGTGGGGATCCCTCGAGACTCGTGGGTGTCGATCCCGGGGCTCGGCACCAGCAAGATCAACGCGGCGATGGCGAGTGGCGGGCCGGCGAGGATGGTGCAAACGGTCGAGCGGAACTTCGGCGCCCGGATCGACTACTGGGCCGTCACGTCGTTCTGGGGCATCGCTCGCATGGTCGACCGGGTCGGTGGGCTACGGATCCGCATCCCGTTCCGGATGCAGGACCCGTTCTCCGGATCGAACTTCCACCCCGGCTACCGGCGGCTGCACGGGAAGCAGGTCCTCGCGTTCGCGCGTGATCGCAAGAGCGTGGGAGGTGGTGACTTCGGACGGCAGGAGAACGGAGGGCGAGTCTTCGTGGCGGCCCTGACCCAGTTCCGGCAGGAGTACCGGAAGAACCCGAGCCGCCTCCTCGCGTGGATCGCGGCCGGTGCGAAGAACATGGATACCGATCTCCCTCTGGGCGAGCTCGTCGACCTCGCGTTCACGGCCAGCGGGATCCGGCCGAACGACGTCCGCAACGTGGTCCTCCCCGGCGGCACCGGGTCCGTCGGCGGACTGTCGGTGGTGTCACTTTCGATGGGGACGGCCCGGGCGATCTTCCGCGACGCGAAGGAGGACGGCGCGCTGCGGCGGGCCAACATCCCCCGGAGTCCGACCGGCGTACGGTGAGGCGCTGCCGGTGAGGCCGCTTCCCGGACGAGTGGCGGCGCCATGAACTTCGCGTTTGGGGGCCGGTGATACGCTCCGCCGGAAGCAACCGAACCTCCTCGCGACGACCCGCATCCGGTGACCGTGCACGAAGATCTCCTCGACATACATCCCGGCCGCCAGCGAATAGCGCTGGCGGCCGCCGCGCTCGTCACCGTGCCGGCGTTCCTCGTGCGGTTCGGTGGCCTCGAGACCTCCCATCCGCTCGAAGCGCTGTTGTTCGGTCTCGCGATCGTCGGTGCGGCGTTCGCGATCTCGTGGGCGGCCGAGACGGCTCAGCTCGACATCTCGGCCGGACTCGCGATCGCGATCCTCGCGCTGATCGCGGTCCTGCCCGAGTACGCGGTGGACTTCGTGTTCACGGCCAGAGGCGGGAATGCCTTCGAGGTCGATCCCAGCTGCCCCCCGGCGACCCCGGGGGCCGAATCGCCTTGCGACCTCGCTCTCGCCAACATGACCGGCGCCAACCGCCTCCTCATCGGTATCGGCTGGTCGATGGTGGTGTTCATCGCCTGGTATCGGCTGCGGAAGACGGGCGAGATGCGACCGGGGCGCTGGGCGGGGATCGAGCTCACGCGGGACCATTCGATCGAGCTCGGGTTCTTGTGGGTGGCGACGCTCTACTCCCTCACCCTGCCTCTGAAAGGGTCGATCACGTTGATCGACACGATCGTCCTCGTCACCCTGTTCGCGGGCTACACCTGGCGCGTCTCGCGCGCACCGGCGGAGGAGCCCCACCTCGTGGGACCGGCACGCTATCTGGGCTCGTTCCCCGTCGCGACGCGCCGGGCATCGGTGTTGGGCCTCTTCGTTGCCTCCGGTGTGGTGATCTGGCTCTTCGCGCATCCCTTCGCGGAGGCCCTGACCGAGACCGGATTGGAACTCAACATCAACGAGTTCCTCCTCGTGCAGTGGCTCGCGCCGCTCGCATCGGAGACACCGGAGCTGCTCGTCGCCGGCCTCTTCGCGTGGCGGCTGAACACGAACTCGGCGCTCGGGACCCTCGTCTCCTCGAAGGTGAACCAGTGGACGCTCCTCGTCGGAACACTTCCGATCGTGTTCGCGATCTCCAGCTCATCCATGCACGGGCTGCCGATCAGTGCCGTGCAGCGGGAGGAGCTGTTCCTGACCGCCGCCCAGTCGTTCTTCGCGGTCGCGATCATGTCGAACCTCTCGCTGTCGTTGCGTGAGGCCGGCTACCTCTTCGGTCTGTTCTGGGCGCAGTTCATCGTGGGAGCGCTGGTACCCGAGTCGCTGCACGCGGCCGAGCGGATCGGCGTGGGAGTCCTGTACCTGTTGCTCGGCCTGATCTTCATCCTCCGAGACCGCCGACGCGTGCCGCTCCTGATACGAGATGCCTTCGTCGCCTCGCACGCGGAGTTGTCGAGGGAACGTCTGCAAGACGCACTCGGCGAACTCGAGAAGGACTATCCCTCGCCGCCGCACACGGATGCGAACGGGGACTCGCCGCCTCTGCCCGGCGCGTAGCTCCGGTGGACGCGCACGCCTTCCTCGAAGAGCTGACCGCGGACGACCCGGAGACCGCCGCCTGTCTCGTCGGCCTGCGGGAGCTCCGGGCCCGGGAGCCTCGACTGGATCCGTTCCCCGAGGACGTTCCGGAGATCGTCCGCTCCCGACTCGGGCTCCTCGGCATCGAGGGCCTCTACCCGCACCAGTCCCGCGGGCTCGAGTCGCTCCGATCGGGCCGGGACGTGATCCTCGCGACGGGGACCGCGAGCGGCAAGACCCTGGTCTACGACGTCGCGTTCGCCGAGGCGGCCGTCAACGTCCCCAAGGCCACGGCCCTGTACCTCTTCCCCACCAAGGCGCTCGCGCGCGACCAGCTCCGCGCGGTCCGAGCGCTGAAGCTCACACAGATCCGGGCCTCCGCTTACGACGGCGACACGCCGAAGGCCGAGCGGCCGCTGATCCGGAAGAACGCGAACCTGGTGCTCACGAATCCGGACATGCTCCACCTGTCGATGCTTCCCGACCACGCGAGGTGGGCCGACTTCCTCTTCCGGCTCTCGTTGATCGTGATCGACGAAGCGCACGTGTGCCGAGGCGTGTTCGGATCCCACGTCGCGATGGTTCTTCGGCGTCTGCGGCGGCTGATCGAGCACTACGGCGGCAGCCCGCGCTGGTGCCTCGCGAGCGCCACCGTCGGCAATCCGGGCGAGCTCGCGTCGCGGTTGACGGGCCTCGACGTGGAAGTCGTCGAGGCAGCCGGCGGGCCGGCGGGGGACAAGGTGTTCGCGCTGTGGAACCCCCCGGTCGTCGACGAGGAGACCGGCCGGCGGCGGAGCGCTCTGGCCGAGGCTTCGTGGTTGATGGGGAAGCTCGTTGCCAAGGACGTCCGAACGATCGGATTCACGAGGTCGCGGCGGGCCGCGGAGCTGCTCGCGGAGTTCACACGACGCGAGGTGGGCGACGCGGACCGCCGCGACCGGATCGTCTCCTACCGCGCCGGCTACCTCGCCGAAGACCGCCGCAAGATCGAGCGGCGCCTCGCCGACGGCGAGCTGCTCGCCGTCGCGGCGACCTCCGCGCTCGAGCTCGGGATCGACATCGGCTCGCTCGACGCCGCCGTGCTGACCGGCTACCCGGGCACCCGCGCCTCGATGTGGCAGCAGGCGGGCCGCTCGGGACGCCGGACCGAGGGCTCGCTCGCGATGCTCGTCGCGCAGGACGACCCCCTCGACCAGTACCTCGTGCATCACCCCGAGGACCTCTTCGACAAGCCGGCCGAGGATGCGGTGATCGATCCCGAGAACCCTTACGTACTGGAACCGCACCTGCGGTGCGCGGCGCGCGAGCTGCCGATCACCGACGAGGATCACGCCTACTTCGGTCCCGAGGCCGGCGCGGCCCTCGAGCGGATGGGCGAGCGCGGGGAGCTGGCGCGCCGCCGCGACGCGTGGCACGACGCCGGACGCGAGTCGCCGCACCGCCAGGTCGACGTCCGTGCCGGGGCGGGGAGCGTCTACACGATCGTCAACCGCGCCACCGGTGAGGTGATCGGCACGGCCGACGAGCATCGGGCGTTCGCCACGCTCCATCCCGGCGCCGTCTACCTCCATATGGGCGAGCAGTTCCTCGTCCGGGAGCTCGACCTCTCGCGCGGGGTGGCCGCCGTCGAGTCCGCCGATCCCGATTACTACACGCAGGCTCGCGACGTGACCGACATCGAGATCGTCGAGGAGCTCGAGGGCTGGTCGCTCGGCGACGTCGGCGTCTCGTTCGGCTCCGTGCTCGTCACCGACCAGGTCGTCGGCTTCGTCCGCAAGCTCGTAGCGACGAACGAGGTGATGGGCGAGGAGACACTGGCGCTCCCCCCGCAGCACCTGCAGACCCGGGCCCTCTGGCTCACGATCCCGGGCCAGGTGATGTCGAAGGCCGCCGTCACCCCTCGTCAACTTCCCGGCGCGATCCACGCAGCCGAGCACGCAGCGATAGGGCTGATGCCGCTGATCGCGACGTGCGACCGGTGGGACCTTGGCGGCGTCTCCACGCCGCTGCATCCGGACACCGGCCTCACCACGATCTTCATCCACGATGCCTACCCGGGCGGCGCGGGCATCAGCGAGCGGGGGTTCCGTCACATCGAACGGCTCCTCCATGCGACCCTGGAGACGATCCGGCAGTGCCCCTGCTCGCTCGGTTGCCCTTCGTGCGTGCAGAGTCCCAAGTGCGGGAACGGAAACGAGCCGCTCGACAAGCCGGCGGCGGCTTCGTTGTTGGCGGCGATACTCGGCATCACGTGGGGTTGACGCCGCGGGGCTGAGGCCGCGCGTGAGCGACTGACATACTCCGGCCGTGAGCGAGGGTCCCTATATCTCGGTGATCGGCGCGGGGCAGGCCTCCGATGACGAGGCGGCCGCCGCCGAGGAGATCGGACGCCGGCTCGCTGAAGCCGGCGCCGTGCTCGTCTGCGGAGGCCTCGGCGGGGTCATGGACGCGGCCGCCCGCGGCTGCCGAGCCGCGGGCGGCACCTCGGTGGGCATCCCGCCGGACGACGATCGCACCCATGGCTCGCCGCACCTCACGGTCCGCATCGCGACGGGCCTTGGCGAGGCGCGCAACGCGATCGTGGCTCGCGCCGCCGACGCCGTGATCGCCGTCGGCGGCGAGTTCGGCACGTTGTCGGAGATCGCACTGGCGCTGAAGATGGGCAAGCCGGTCGTCGGCCTCGGGACCTGGTCCCTCGACCTCGAGGGTCTTCCCGGCGACCCGTTGCAGCGCGCGGCCGACCCGGCCGAGGCGGTCGTACGGGCGCTCGAAGGCGCGGAGCGACTGCCGGGCAGCCCATGACGAGGTTGTCGCCTCACGGAGCTGCAGGACCGACTCATCACGTTGCCGGACATCGAGGACGAGCTTGCCAGGCGGCGCGCGGAGCGCCAGGCCGCCGACCCGGCAGGCTAGCTGGTGTCGGAGCTACGCGCGACCCGTCGCAGGCCCCTCATCTGTCCTCGTGCTCAGGGGGCGTCAGCAGCGGTTCGGCGTCGTATCAGCCGTGCCACTGCGGCACGCTCGGTGGGAGACAACCCGATCGTCAGCATCGCCGCTGCGTAGATCCCCACTCCGAGAGCGGCGGACACCAGCAGATCCAAGGCCCACCTCCCGTTCGGCATCACCGCATGGGCCAACCCCATGGTCAGTGCCCCAAGCGCCGTGGGCGCCGCGAGCCGTACCCATCTCCCGTCGAACGGCCAGATCTCGAGGAAGTGCCGTACGAGCAGCAGCCGGGCGACGGCTGAGAACGACAGCGTGAGCGCCTGCGCGATGGCCGCTCCTCGGATCCCCAGGTCCGCCGGACCGGCGAGCGCCAGCGCCACGCCGATGTCGAGCGCGAATCCGCCGAGGTAGACGGCCAGGTCCCAACCGGTCCGCCCGGCCATGATGAGGATGAAGCCGACCGTGCCCACCATCACCGGCACGATCATCCCGACGATCAGGATCCTGAGGGCGTCGGCGCCGCTCGTGAACTCGGGCCCGAAGATCCGAAGGGTCTCCTCGGGCAGGATCCCCAGCACGAGCAGGACGGGGATCGTCGCGGCCAGCGACCATCGCGTGACGTTCTTGTAGAGCGCATCGAGCTGCCCCCGCTCGCCTCGATGGTGCAGGTCGGCCACGAACGGGCTGAACGTCAGCGACACCGACGTGAGGAACAGGAACAGGGCCTGCCCCGCGCGGAGCACGGCACCGTACACCCCTACTTGCGCCGCACCCGCCGAACCCCTGTCACTCCACAACACAGAAAGGACGAAGAGGTCCGTCCAGAAGATCAGCTGGGAGAACAGGGTGGCCGGCGCGCGGACCGCGCCGAAGCGCACGAGCGCGCTCGTGCGCTCCTCCAGGATCCCCTCGCCTGCCTCGATGTCCGCCGGGAACCGGCGCTGCTCGCGCTGCCACCCCGCGAACGCGATCGCCAGGGCGAGCGCCCACGAGGCTCCGAACGCCAGGGTCGTCATCGCCGCCGTCCTGGAGGCCGCCCAGAAGGCGATCGTCAGCACGATCCATCCGATCGGCTGCACGATCCACTGGGAGTAGAGCGTGTACCGCATGATCTTCAGACCGCGGGTCGCGCCCATGTAGACGAACGCGAGCGCTGCGAACGGCACCGTCACTGCGGCGGCCCGGAACGCGGGCTCCGCGAGCTCGGGAACCGCCGTGGATCGTTCGGCGAGCCAGGGCGAGAGCACGAAGGCCACCACGCTGAACGGCACCGAGACGGCGGCGGCGATGGCGATGGAGCGGCCAACCAGGCCTCGGGCGCGCACGACGTCGCCCCGGCCCGCGAGGATCGACACCAGTCGCACGTCCGCGACGTCCATCCCGAACCGCGTGGCCGCCGCGGCGATGAAGGCCGCCTGGGTCGTGAGCGTGACGACGCCGAACGCCTCGTCGCCCAACGCGTTGGTGATCAGGACCTGAGCGGCGAACGTGGCCACCGCTCCGACCGCGAGTCCGAGCACGTTCTGCCCGGTCTGACCCACGATCACGCGGTGGTCGGAGCTGCTCACGGTCGGAGCTTACGGTGCAAGCTCCCGGTGACCGGGAGCGTCGGACGCTAGGCAGTGAGTCGGGTGCGAAGGGTGATCGGTATCGCCGCGAGGGCCTTCCCCACCGGGCAGTTCTCCTTGGATGATTGCGCGATCTTCTCGAACTCCGCGGGATCGATCCCGGGGATCCTCGCCTCGGTGTCCAGTTCGACACCGGTGATCGCGAATCCACTCTCGCCCTTGTCCAGCCGCACCGTCGCGACCGTTCGGACGGACTCCGGGTTGTAGTCTGCGGCTCCCACGTCGCCTGCGAGCTTCATCGAGAAGCAGCTCGCGAGCGCTGCTCCGATGAGCTCCTCGGGGTTCGATCCCGACTGCTCCTCGAACCTCGTCGAGTAGGAGTAGACGCCCGAGACCTCACCGCTTTCGGTCCAGAATCTGCCCTTCCCGTCCTTCAGCGGTCCTTCCCACTGCGCCTCGCTCGTCCGTCTGGCCATGGCCGCACCTCGCTCGTCCTGATAGGGGTCCACCCCGAGATACCCATCGCCCCGGCAGCTCAACCCACACAGAGCTCTTACCGCCGAGGCGGTCGAGCGACGGTACGCTCACGGCCGGAACCGGTCCGAAGGAGGACAACCATGACATTCGACGCACTGAGCGAACTGAACTGGCTGGCCGTCTTCGTGGCGGCCCTCGCCTACTTCGCGATCGGGGCACTGTGGTACGCGCCGCCCGTGTTCGGCAAGGCGTGGATGGCCGCGGGAGGCATGGCGATGCCGGAGGCGGGGACGCGCCCGAGCCCCGCCATCTATCTGACGCCGCTCGTCGGGAGCGTGCTGTCGGCGGTGGCTCTCGGCATGCTCGCGAAGGCCACCGACTCCGACACGCTGCAGGAAGGCATCGCCCTGGGCCTGATCGTCGCGATCGGGTTCGCGGTCGCGATCTCCTTCGTAACCGCGCAGTTCGAATCCGAGAAGCCGAAGCCGATGGTCTGGGGCGCCGTGAACGGCGGCTACCACGCGGTGGGCAACCTGGTCGCGGCGATCATCGTCGCGAGCTGGCAGTAGGTCGTTCAGACCGCCCGGCGATAGCGCCGGACGGCCAGCGGCGCGAAGATCGCGAGGATCCCGACGCACCACGCGAGCGACTGCCACACGAGGCTGGCGGTGGGACCTCCCAGCACGAGCGCTCGCACCGCCGACGCCGTCACGGACACGGGCTGGTGCTCCGCCCACACCTGCAGCCAGCCGGGCATCGACTCGAGGGGCACGAATACCGTCGACGCGAAGACCAGGGGCGCGAGCACCGGGAACGCCGCCGCTTGGGCCGTCTCCGGGTCGCCAAGAGCGAGCCCCACCGTCGCGAAGATCCATGACATCGCATATCCGAAGAAAAGAAGCAGCAGGATCCCGCCGATCAGGGCGAACGCGTTCGTGTGGATCCGGAACCCCACCAGGAACCCGACGGCGATCATCAGCAGCACGACGAAAACGTTGCGAGTGAGGTCGGCGAGGGTGCGCCCCGCAAGCACCGCGCTGCGGGCCATCGGGAGCGAGCGGAACCGTTCGAGGAGGCCGGACTTCATATCGGCCGCGAGTCCGATCGCCGTCGCGAGGGAGCCGAACACGACGGTCTGGACGAACACGCCCGGCATGAGGAAGTCCACGTAGGGGACGCCAGGGACGTTGATCGCCCCACCGAACACGTACCGGAACAGCAGCACGAAGATCACCGGCTGGACCGTCGAGAACACCAAGAGTTGCGGCACTCGGCGATAGCCGATGAGGTTCCGCCAGGTGATCGCGAGGGCATCGCGGACGGCGCGAACGAGCGCCGGGCGCTCGACGACGGACGTGGCGGCACTCAAGCCGCACCTCGCCGTCGCGACCGCTTGCCTTCGCCCGGCTCGTTGCCGGCTCCGACGCTTTCCGCGTGACGACCCGTCAGGGCGAGGAAGACGTCGTCCAGGCTCGGCTCGTGCACCGCGAGGGTCGACGGCGCGAGGCCCGCGCCGTCGAGATCGCGGAGCACGTCGATCAGCACTCGTGGTCCCTCGTGTGTGCTGAGCCGCACCGTGGCTCCCTCGCGTTCGACGCCCGCATACGGGGACGCCAGGAGCGCGAGCGCCTTCTCGGCGGTCGCCTCGTCCTCGAACCCCAGCTCCGCCACTGCGCTGCCGAGCTGCGCCTTGAGCGCAGCGGGCGAGTCGTTCGCGATCACATGGCCGCCATCGATGACGGCGACCCGCTGCGCCAACCGATCGGCTTCCTCGAGGTATTGCGTGGTGAGCAGGACGGTGGTGCCGTCATGCACCAGCTCTCGGATCATGTCCCAGAGCTCGTTCCGGCTCTGCAGGTCGAGACCCGTCGTCGGTTCGTCGAGGAAGAGGACGGGCGGCCGCGGCATGAGCGCCGCCGCGATGTCCAGCCTCCTGCGCATGCCGCCGGAGTAGGTTCGCGCGGGCCGGTCGGCGGCGTCGGTGAGATCGAATCGGGCGAGCAGCTCGGCGGCGCGCGGCATGATCGGCGGTGACGCCATCTGGGTCAGGAGGCCTACCAACCGCAGATTCTCCCGCCCGGTGAGGTTGGGGTCGACCGCCGCGAACTGCCCGGCGAGGCCGATGCGGCGGCGGACCTCGTCCGGTTCACGAGCGACGTCGCGCCCGAGAACGGAGGCTCGTCCCGCATCCGGCTCGAGCACCGTGGCGAGGATGCGGATGGCCGTCGTCTTGCCGGCCCCGTTCGGGCCGAGGAGGCCGAACACGGAGCGCTCCGAAACGCTGAAGTCGACTCCGTCGAGAGCGATGACGTCTCCGAACCGCTTCTTGAGACCCTCGACCTCGATCGCGATGTCGGCCATGAGTGCCGCATGCTACCCGCCCGGTCTGAAGCGCAGTGAACGCCGGGACGTGCCGCTCAGAGGGCATCCGTGTTGAGATAGCCGGACATGCGTGCGCTCGTGAAGCAGGATCCGGCCCCTGGCTTGATCATGACGGAGGTGCCGGAGCCCGAGATCGGGATCAACGACGTCTTGATCCGTGTGGATCGAACGGGGATCTGCGGGACCGACCTGCACATCTACGATTGGAACGAGTGGGCCGAGCAGCACGTCCCCCTGCCGCTCGTCATCGGGCACGAGTTCGTCGGCGAGATCACGCAGATCGGGTCCAACGTCAGCGACTTCCGCGAGGGCGACCTCGTGAGCGGGGAAGGCCACGTGGTCTGCGGGCGATGCCGGAACTGCATGGCGGGCAGGCGCCACCTCTGCGCGTTCGCGAAGGGCATCGGCGTGGACCGGCCCGGCGCGTTCGCCGAGTACATCTCGCTCCCGATGACGAACGTCTGGCATCACGAGGGCCCGATCGACAGGGACGTCGCGTCGATCTTCGACCCGTTCGGCAATGCGGTGCACACAGCCTTGCAGTTCCCGGTACTCGGCGAGGACGTGCTGATCACGGGCGCCGGTCCGATCGGGCTGATGGCCGCGGCGGTCGTCCGGCACGCCGGCGCCCGCCACGTCGTCGTCACCGACGTGAACCCCTACCGGTTGGAGCTCGCCAGGAAGATGGGCGTGACCCTCGCGCTGGACGTGCGCGAGGGCACGGTGGCGGACACGCAAGCGAAGCTCGGGATGAAGGAAGGGTTCGATGTCGGCCTCGAGATGAGCGGGAACCCGGCGGCGCTGCACGAGATGCTCGCGAACATGTCGCACGGGGCGGGGATCGCGATGCTCGGGCTCCCCGATGAGCCGTTCGCGATCGACTGGAACACGGTGATCTTCGAGCAGCTCACGCTCCGCGGCGTCTACGGCCGAGAGATGTACGAGACCTGGTACATGATGACCGTGATGCTGCAGAGCGGCCTCGACATCACGCCGGTGATCACGCATCGGTTCCCGGCCGACCGCTTCGAGGACGCGTTCGACGCGATCAGGTCGGGCGAGACCGGGAAGGTGCTCCTCCACTGGGGCGAGGGATCGTGACCAGCGAGACCGTGCGGCCGGCGCTCGCCGAGGAGCTCGAGCAGATCCGCGAGGTCGGACTCGAGAAGCCGGAGCGCGTCCTGACCTCGCCTCAGCGGGCGCGGGTGGGTGTGCGCGGCCGCGACGACCTGGTCCTCAACATGTGCGCGAACAACTACCTCGGGCTCGCGAACAACCCGGAGGTCGTCGCGGCCGCGCACGCGGCGATGGAGGAGTGGGGCTTCGGGCTCGCGTCGGTCCGGTTCATCTGCGGGACGCAGGAGATCCACAAGGATCTGGAGGCGGCGCTCAGCGAGTTCCTCGGGACCCAGGACACGATCCTGTACTCGTCGTGCTTCGATGCGAACGGCGGCCTGTTCGAGGTGCTGCTCGGCGAGCAGGACGCGGTGATCTCCGACGAGCTCAACCACGCCAGCATCATCGACGGCGTCCGTCTGTCGAAGGCCCAGCGCTACCGCTACCGCAACAACGACATGGAGGACCTCGAGGCGCAGCTGAAGGAGGCCGGAGGCGCGCGGCGGCGGTTGATCGCGACCGACGGCGTGTTCTCGATGGACGGCTTCCTGGCCGATCTGCCGGCGATCTGCGACCTCGCCGAGCGCCACGACGCGATGGTGGTCGTCGACGACTCCCACGCGGTCGGGGTTATGGGACCGGGCGGTCGAGGCACGCACGAGCACCACGGGGTGATGGATCGCGTGGACATCCTCACCGGAACGCTCGGCAAGGCGATGGGCGGCGCGAGCGGGGGCTACGTGGCCGGTCCGAAGGAGGTGGTGGAGCTCCTGCGCCAGCGGTCGCGGCCGTACCTGTTCTCCAACACGATCGCGCCCGCCGTGGTGGGCGGGTCGCTCAAGGCGATCGAGCTGCTGACGGCGTCGACGGAGCTTCGCGACACCCTCGAGGGCAACACGCGCTTCTTCCGCTCGGAGATGGAGTCGGCCGGGCTGGACGTGCTCCCAGGCCAGCACCCGATCGTGCCGGTGATGCTCGGCGACGCGGCCCTGGCCGGGAGGATGGCGGAGGCGATGCTAGAGAGGGGGGTTTACGTGATCGGGTTCTCCTACCCGGTCGTCCCGAAGGACAAGGCGCGCATCCGCGCCCAGGTATCAGCTGCGCATACACGTGAAGACCTCGAGTTCGCGGTCAAGGCCTTCGCCGAGTCGAAGTCCGAGCTCAGCTGATCGGTAGCCGCGTCAGGCGGGCCCAACGCGAAAGAGGCGGGGCAATGGCCCCGCCTCTCTCTCGTCGGAAACCGTGTGATCAGAGGTACGTGTCGTAGTACGTGCCGACCTGATCACGGTATGCATCCGAGCGATAGTCCTCGGTGTCCGCGTCGTACTCGGGCGAGTTCTTGATCTGGTCCTTTGTAAGCCGGACCTCGACCTTGCGATTGTCAAGGTCGATCCGCTCGATCGCGCCAGCGGGGAGCACGACCTTCCGACCGAAGATCCACGGCCCGGTGTCCACCACGATGTACGAGGTTCCGACATCGTAGGTGGCCTCATCGACCTTCCCTATGTCGCCATCGGTGGCGGCCACCTCGAAACCCTCGACATCCATCGTCTGTGCCGAGTACTCGTTCGAATACGTCCACATGTCAGTCATGAGACGCTCTCCTTTCCTTCCGTTCGCGGCCTCATGGAGCCGATACCCGACGATCGAGAGTCGAAACCCGAGGTGTAAGTCGATGGATACGCGTCCATTCTTCGAAGAACCGTTTGCCTCCCGCCTGTCGGGGGTAGGAGCGGACCTGTCGGGGGTAGGAGCGGAATAGAGCCCGATACTGAGTGGAGTGGGTAGCCCAAACGGTTGCTCAACCCCCCGAACCCCTGTATGGGAGGAGTGATTCGCTATGCCGAAAGACTATCGGCACTCGTCGCGATGACCGCGATGAGCACCATGTTGCTGTTCACTGGAGGGAGCGCCATCGCAGCGCCCCCGGCACCAGACATCACCAACATCCCAGTCACGGGAACGCTGCCTGGTGGAACGTTCGTTGGGACGTTCGATCTCGATCGGGTCGTCGTGCAGAACGGCGAGCTCGTGGCGGTCGGGACGCTTTCTGGGACCCACCCTGACCGATGCATCCGGCACCGTGATCGGCACGGTGACCGACGTGCTCGTCCGACTTCCGCTGACGGCGTCGGGCACCTGCGACATCCTGCACCTCGAGCTCGGACCGCTCGACCTCGATCTGCTGGGGCTCGTGGTGCACCTCGACAAGATCGTGCTCGACATCGACGCGGAGTCGGGACCAGGGAACCTGCTCGGCAATCTGCTGTGTGGTATCGCTGGGCTGCTCGACAGCAATGCGACCTTGTCGGCGGTGGCCCGTCTGCTGAACCAGCTGATCGGACTGCTCGGGTAACCACACTCGATCGGCAGGGCTCGCGTGAAGGAGGGGCTCCGGCCCCTCCTTCATCTGTCTCTGGCTCGGCGGCCCGCTCTACGGGACGCCGGGTCGTACCGGTGCGTCCCTGATCGCTTCAGGACTGTGGAAGACCGCCTCGACGTTGTTGCCGTGCGGGTCGTTCACGAACGCCCCGTAGTACCGATCGGAGTACTGGACCCAGACGCCCGGTTCGCCGCGGGCGCTCGCGCCCGCGGCGAGCGCGGCCTCGAAGAACGCGTCGACCGACTCCCGGTCGGCCGCGTCGAACGCCACATGCGCGGCGGTCGTGACCGGCGAGCCCTCGCAGATCGCGAAGTCATCGAGGTCCTGCCGACCGTACCCGACGCAGTTGGGTTCCTCGTTCAGCTCCTCGATCCCGAGGGGAGCGAGGGCGGCGGTGTACAGACGCCTGCTGGCGGGAAGATCCTCCACGACGAACAGGACGTGGTCGACGACGACGTGTCGATCGGTCATACGTCCTCGCTCTCCGGGCCGCGTCCCACGGTCGATCGAACGGACGGCCCTCGGTTGGTCGAACGGCCCGTGATACGACAGGATGCTACCGATGACGCACTCGGTCGGCGACCTGGCGGAGGTGCTCGACAACCTCGGGGTGTTCGCGATGCATCCCGAGGAGGTCCTGGCCCTGTGTCCCTCCGGGTTCCGCCGGGTCCCGATCTCGCAGGGCGACGAGTTCTACCTGTCCCTCCAGGGGTTCACCGCGAACCAGCCCGCCTTCGCGCACACGCATCCGGACTCGGAGGAGTGGGTGGTGGTCCTCGCCGGGGAGGGGAAGGCGCTACTCGCCGACAATCCCGTGCCTCTGGACGGGAGCCTGGTGATCGGCCGGGCGACCGCACACCCCCACGGCTTCCTGAGCGGGGACGGACCGATGACGCTCCTGTCCATCCAGCTGCCGAGGCCGTCGGAGCCGGCGACGACCTGGGATCAGCCGGGTGCGACCACCGATCCGATCGATTGCGCGTCCGGCGGGACGTGCCGACGATGCCACCGCTGCGGCGGGCACAGCCTGAACTTCCGGAGCAGGGGCTTCGTTTGCGAGAACTGCACCCTCGAATTCTGATCAGCTGCCCGACGAACGCTCCTCGGCGAGCCGCGCGAGGTTCGCCAGCTGCTTGCGATCCGCGCGGTTGACGTAGACCTTGAAGAGCGAGCGCACCACGGGCTGCAGCCAGTACGGGACATAGTTCACGCGCTCGATCGTCTCGGTGTACGTGATTCGCGACCCCTGGCCTTCGGGCGAGATGTCGTACCGATGCGAGAAGTGCGCGTCCCATGGCTTCCCGCGCGTGCGATCGAGGTGCGCGTCGGTCTCGATCACGAACGTCCTCGGGCTGGTGGCCATCGTCACCTCCGAGCGGTCGTGGAACGTGCCGTTGTCGGCGGAGCCGGAGGACGTGAACGCGGTCCCGACCGCAGCGGGGCCCTCAGGCGCCTCGATCGACAGGAGCTTGAAGGTCTCGCTGCTCGCGCGCTCGCCGGACCAGTCGAGATGGTTCCGGAGGTCCGCGATCGTGTCGTAGACGACCTGCGGCGACGCGGCCGACGTCACCGAGGTCTGGGTCCAGTAGCCGAGCGGTCGATCCGCGGCCATCCAGACGCCTACGAGGAGGAGCCGCCTCGAGGGAGACGGACGTGATCCTCTTCGGACTCCTTCCAGGCCTCCTCGACGTTCTCGACGTTGAAGCCGTACTCGAACACGAGCGTTCCGCCGTAGGCCGCGCCGAACCCGACGCCGGCCGCGGAGATGAGCGACAACACGAGCCACAGGCCGCTCGTCTGTCCGTCCTGGAAGTTGCTGACGCGCAGGATGATGTCGACGAGCGTGATCACGGTGACCACGATCATCACGGTCGCGTGGAAGTTGATCGTGCGCCAGACCTGCGTGTGCTTCGCCCTGCCGATCGGTCCGCTCTTCCGGTCGCGCGGAATCCCCTTCCACCAGTCGAAGAAGCCGGTGATCGCCGCGAGGAGTCCGACCGCGTACCCGGCCACCATCACGAACGTGGCCGCCACGAAGAAGTCACGAGCCTTCGGATCCGAGGAGGCCGAGAAGTACGAGATCAGGTCGAACACCGCCGCGAGCGTGTAACACACGATCGGGAAATCCGTGAGCGGCGGATGGGACGGCTTCCCCGTGAAGCCCCGCACCCCCTGGAAACGGCGTCCCTTCAGCGACCATGTCGGGCGAATCGAATAGATCCTCGGCATGCGTCCTCCCTCTCAGCGCCGGGGACGGGTCGTCCGTACCCCTCCGACGGCCCGCATCATCGCACGTCCGTGGGGCTCCGAGGGAGGCGGGTCCGGAGCTCTTCGGTGGAGATCGTTAGGTTGTGGCTCCCCGAGCGGAACCCCTCCAGGTCAAGGGTGACGTAGCGGAATCCGGCCTCGCGCATCCCCTCGATCACCTCCGTCCGGCGAGCGAGCAGGTCCTCGAAACGTTCCGGTGGCACCTCTATCCGAGCCAATCCCGAACCCTGATCCCGTACGCGCACGTCCCCCGCGAAACCGAGGCTGCGCAGGGACGCCTCGGCCCGCTCGATCCTGTTGAGCGCTTCCTCCGACACCGGTACACCGTAGGCCAATCGCGAGGCGAGACACGCGGCCGCCGGCTTGTCCCACGTCTCGAGGTGGAAATCCTGCGCGAGTGCCCGGACCTCGTGCTTGCCCAAGCGGGCTTCCACGAGCGGGAACCGAGCACCACGGTCCCGCGCCGCTCGCTGGCCGGGCCGATGATCCGCGAGGTCATCCAGATTCACGCCGAGCAGGATCGTCCGGCTGCCGAGGAGCGGGTCGGTCATCACGGCCTCCAGCAACGCCTCCTTACAGAAGGCGCACCGGTCGGATCCGTTCGAACGGTATCGGGGGTCCTCCAACTCCGCGGTGCGGACCACACGGAGGGGCAGGTCGTGGGCGTCCGCGAACCGGATCGCCGCCGCGAGCTCGTTCCGGGGCAAGGACGGTGAGTCCGCGATCACCGCGCGCATGTCGTCTCCGTGCACATCCCGAGCGACGACCGCCAGGAGCGAGCTGTCAACGCCTCCGGAGAACGCCACCGCCGGGTCCGGGATGCCGCTCACGATCCGCCGGAGCTCGGTGACCTTGTGCCGTGCCGCGCGGAGGTCGAGGGCCACCGACGGAGTCTAGCCCGGTCGCCACGTCGCTCCCGTTAACATCCGAGCCTTGGAGGAGCCACAGGTGCAGCCGGACACCGGCCGCGAGGCGCGGACGGGGCAACCCGAGGTCATCTACGGACCGGGGAAGACTCCGGAACAGGTGCTGGCGGTCGTCGACGCCCTGATCCGAGCCGATGTCCGGCCGATCCTCGTGTCGCGTGCCACCGCCGAGCAGGTGCGAGCCGTCGCGGAGCAGCACCCCGACGCTCGCCACCACGAGATCGCGAACCTGATCGTGGTCAGACCGGCCACCGATCGGCACCGGACGGTCGCGGTCGTGTCCGCCGGCACGTCGGACCTTCCGGTCGCGGAGGAGGCCGCGGTCACCGCGGAATCGTTCGGGCTGTCGGTCGAGCGGATCACCGACGTCGGTGTCGCCGGCGTCCACCGCGTCCTCGAGCGGGTGCCGACCCTCGAGCGGATGGATTGTGTGATCGTGGTCGCCGGGATGGAGGGTGCGCTGCCCTCGGTCGTCGCCGGCCTCGTCCCGGCTCCCGTGATCGCGGTGCCGACGAGCGTCGGCTACGGCGCGACGTTCGATGGCCTTGCCGCCCTGCTCGGCATGCTCAGCTCCTGCGTCCCCGGAGTCGTGGTGGTCAACATCGACAACGGTTTGGGAGCAGCGATGGCGGCCCACCGGATGATCCGGGGATGAGGGTCGCCTACTTCGATTGCGCCCGCGGCATCAGCGGAGGGGCGACGCTAGCGGCGCTCCTCGACGCGGGCGCCGACGTCGAGGAGCTTGCAGCCCGCCTCGGTGTCTTCGGCGTGGACCGTTCCCGTATCAGGCTCGACGACACGATGGTCGGCCCATTCCGCGCGAGGACGGTCTCGATCGTCGGCGGAGACGAGCAAGTCGGGCGCGGGCTCAGCGACATGGAAGCGCTCATCACTGCCGCCTCCCTCCCGGATGCGGCCCGTGACATCGCGCTCGGAGTCTACCGACGACTCGCCGAGGCCGAGGCCCGCGTTCATGCATCGGAGACGGCCGCCGTTCGGTTCCACGAGGTCGGCTCGCTGCGGTCATTCGTCGGGGTGGTCGGCACCGCCCTCGCATCGGAGGACCTCGGGATCGAGCGGATCTTTGCCTCAGCGCTGCCGTTCGGGCACGGGACGGTGGAGACCGCCCACGGCCGTATCCCCGTCCCCGCGCCCGCGACGCTCGAGCTGCTCCGAGAGATCCCCGTGGAACCGCAGGACGCCGAGGGCGAACTGGTGACGCCCACCGGCGTGGCGATCCTCGCGGTCGCCGCCTCCGGCTTCGGCGCGGCCCCGGCGATGACGATCGAACGCGTCGGCTACGGAACCGGGGGGCCGGCGCCCAACGGTGTCCTCCTCCGGGTGGTCGTGGGCGAGAGCCCGGAGCACTCCTGACTGCCGGAGGTTTGGGCTCCTTCCGACGCGGACAAGATGCCCCCATGGTGCAGATCGGCTACTCGCTGTCGAGCGAGGAGCAGGCTCCCGGGGACCTCCTCCTGTACGGGCGGATCGCGGAGGAGTCGGGCTTCGACTTCCTGACGATCTCGGACCACTTCCATCCCTGGACATCGCGGCAGGGCCAGAGTCCGCTCGTCTGGAGCATCCTCGGCGGTCTCTCCGTCAAGACGGAGCACGTGCCGATCATGACCGCGGTCACCTGCCCGACGATCCGGATCCATCCGGCGATCATCGCCCAGGCGGCGGCCACCACGGCGGCCCTCCTCCCCGACCGCTTCATCCTGGGTCTCGGGAGCGGGGAACAGCTGAACGAACACGTCGTCGGCATGGGATGGCCCCATCCGGACGAGCGCCTCGACATGCTCGAGGAGGCGATCGAGCTGATCCGCCGGCTCTGGACCGGTGAGCTCGTCACCGAGTGGACGGACCACTTCACCGTGGATCGCGCCCGGCTCTACACCCTGCCCGAGACCTCGCCCCCGATCGCGGTGGCGGCCTCGATCCCGAAGGCGGCCGCGCTCGCCGGCCGGAGCGGCGACGCCCTGATCACGACCAAGCCCGACGCCGAGCTCGTGCAGGAGTTCCAGGACGCGGGGGGCGAGGGCAACCCCGTCTACGGCCAGCTGACGGTGTGCTATGGCACCGACGAGGAGAAGGCGAAGCAGGAGGCACTCGAGTGGTGGCCCAACACGTGCGCCCCGGGTGAGCTCAGCGTGGAGCTCGCGGAGCCGCAGCACTTCGAGCTGATCGCCGAGCTGGTCACTGCCGACGCGGTCGCCGAGAAGGTGGTGTGCGGTCCCGGCACCGACCCGATCCTCGAGAAGATCGGCGAGTTCGAAGACGTCGGGTTCGATCACGTCTTCCTGCATCAGGTGGGGCCGCGGCAAGAGGAGTTCCTCGAGTTCGCTAAGAGCGAACTCCTGCCGGCGATCGGCGACCGGTAGGAAGCTCGAAGGGCCGTCAGGCTTGCTCGCGGCCTTCCCGGCCGTTAGCGTCCCCATCTTGAACGACTGAGGCCAAAGACTGGGAAGGACTGCGGATGGACACCTACATGGTGGTGCTGCGGATCGTGCACATCCTGGCCGGGGTCTTCTGGGTGGGCGCGGCGCTCACGACGCTGCTGTTCATCCAGCCGACGGCTCGAGAGATCGGCCCGGCCGCCGGACCGTTCATGATGCACCTGGCCGGACGCAAGCGGTTGATCGACTTCGTGCTGGGCGCGGCCGGCCTGACCGTGCTCGCCGGACTCCTGATGTATTGGCGCGTCTCCGACGGACTCGACGCGGACTGGATCGGCTCGGCTCCCGGCGTCTCACTCACGGTGGGAGCCCTCTGCGCGATCGCTGCGTTCGCGATCGGCGGCTCGGTCGTTCGCCCCATGATCATGGAGAACCTCGCCATCGGACGTGCGGTCGCTGCGAGCGGCGGCCCTCCCACACCCGAGCAGGCCGCACAGCTCCAGGCGCTCCAGCGTCGCGGCATCGCTGCCGGCAAGGCGATCGTCCCCCTGCTGATCGTCGCCGTGATCGGGATGGCCGCCGCCCGCTACCTGTAAGCCCACTCCGTCTCGCGCGTGGCTTCCCACCGGGACAACACGACGTCAGGAACTCATCTCGTCGTACTCGTCGGCGAAGTCCCAGACGCGGAGTTCACCGGGCTCGAGCCGGACGGTTACGTGGTTGCCCTCCGACCCGACATAGGCGGAGCCCTTCTCGGGACCGATGTATCTGCTCGCGATCCGCACCGCGGTCTCGCGCGCATCCTTCTCGAGGATCCTGGCGGAGCATCGGATCTCGATGCCCCGAAGGGGAGGCTCCGAGTCCGCGACGAGGATCGAGGCACGGGGGTCGCGCCGCAGATGTCGCGCCTTCACGTCGTCGGCCCCGACCCACACGTTGAAGCCGCCGTCGCGCCATTCGTGCCAGACCGGCGAGAGCAGGACGGTGCCGTCGTCCCGAAGAGTGGCAAGCACGGCGACGAGAGGCTCCTCGAGGAAGCCATCCAGATCCTCGACACGCAGGTCCCGCCGCACGGCCGAACCCTACCGGCCTCCCGAGGAAAGCACCTCCACGTGCGCGGGGAGTCCATGGAAACGACCCAGGTCCGCGGCCGCTTTCTCGACCGCTCTCGTCCCGCCTCGCTTCGGCTCTTCGTAGAAGTGCACTTCGACGTGGATCGCATCCCGCTCGAACGTCCGCCTCCAGTGACCACCGACGCGGCCGTTCAGGAGGAACAAGCCGCTCGGATACGTCCGGTCCCCCCACGCCGCGCGAGCCTTCTCCGCGCCCGGCTCGCCGTGGAAGCGTGACTCGGTGTAGCCGACGACGAGCTCGTCGTAGGTCTGGAGGAGGTGCGCGCCACGGACGGGGCGTGGAGCGGGGTCGTCCGACGCGACCGACCACAGCTCGAGTCCGTCGACCGTATCGCTCCGGGCCTCGGAGGGCCCCAGCAGATCGAGCGCCCTCCGGAGATCGGTCATCGTGAGCCCCGACCACCAGCTCATGTCCTTCACGGTCGCTGGGCCGTGGCTCCTGAGGTAGCGGCGGACCAGTTCAACGAGCGCGTCGTCGCGGTCGAACGGACCGGCCGCAGGGACCCGGTCGTCCAGGAGCGCGAACGTCTGCTGCTTCCCCGTGAGGCCGCCGCTGCCGATCATGGCTTCCAGCTCGCAGTGACTCAGGATGTAGGGCATCCGCTGCCCGGTTCGGTCGATGTCGGCGTCGTCCAGCACCGCACCGAGCTCCTTCCGCGTGAGACGGTTCCCGCCTCGAGCGCGGAGACGATCACCTTCGCAGCGCGGGCCCGTGTCCGTTCGTCCAGCCCGAGCTCACGGTATCGGCCGGCGTTCCCCTGCTGCACACGCGGACCGCTGAGCGCGAGCAGCCAGCGGATGTCGTCCCGGGCCACGAAATGCCACGTCGGCCTGAGGACGTGCGTGCGGACGATCGAGCCGGACGCCAGGGCCTCATCGAGGTCGTCGCTGCGCAGCCCGGTCGATCGCTGACCGATCGACCACGTCGCCGGACCATAATCCTGCGCCTGCATCGCCAGGTGCCACCCGACGACCTCCTCCGCCGTCTCGAAGCCGTTCCCCGTGAGCCGCGAGTTGGCCATCCGACGCCGCGACAGCTCGAGAGGCTTCATCGGCATGGTGCGGGAGTCTACGGACGGACCAGGACGCTCTACCCGATCGTGCCCTGCCCTGGGGAACGCCCACGCGCCGGGAAGCGGGACCGGAACGAGCGCCACTTCCGCCAGAGGACGAAGACCGCGACGAGCACGACCGCCGCGAGGACGGCGGCTACCACGGGCCACACCACCGCCGTGAAGGCGAGCGCGCCGGAGACACCGTCCTCGCCGAGGCTCACCACGGGATTGCCGCCCCCTCCGGTCACCGCCGTCGAGACGGGGCGGGCTGCGGTCCGGCCGACCTGCGTCGCCAGCGCGGCACCGACACCCAGCCCGGCCGTCACGCTCGGATCGAGGTCGAACGCACTCGCGGACGCGAGTGCCAGCAGCCCTCCCACGACCGGCGCGACGGCCAGACCGAAGACGTGCAACACGTGATCGACGATGGGCACCTTGTCGCCGATGAAGTCGGCCACCCCGACGACGCCGACGATCCCCAGGATGAGCGGATCACCGAGGTTGTCCCACGGCGCCGGGAGGTCGATCAGGTCCGTGTATCGGTTGAGCAGCCCGACGGTCAGCAGCGGGATGTACGCGTTGAGACCGGCCGCCGTCGAGAGGCCAAGCGCCGTGAAGTAGCCCGCCATCCCTTCCACGTCATGACGTTATCCAGGAGATGTCGGTCACAACCCGGTGTCGGGACCACTCACGCGTCCGCCGGAGGCACCTCGCCGACCGCGCCGTCTGCTTGCTCACGTAGCAGGTCGATGTGGCCGCGGTGCCGCCCGGTCTCTTCGATCATATGCACGAGACCCAGCGCAGCGAGTACGTGACGTCCGGATCAACAGCCGTGGCATCGAGGGAGGGAGCCGCCGCGATCACCTCATCGCACAGCTTGGTCTCCGCCGCGTAGGCGGCGAGCAGATCGGCCATCGGGACACCCTCGGCTCGCATGTCGGCGTCGGGATCCTCATCGGTCCAGTCGAAGTGCGATCCGGTCTGGCCGCCGAAGAACTCCCGGAACCACGAGCGTTCCACGTTCTCCAGGTGCCGGACGATGCCGTGCAAGGTGAGGCCGCTCGGCATCCGAACCGAGGCGAGCGTCTCGTCGGACGCCTCGCGCATCTTCCACGCGACCAGGTCGCGCTGCCTCTGCAGGAACCCCAGCAAGGCGGTGCGTTCGTCCCCGACGTGGGCGGGCTCGGTCACCCCACGGCGGACGCCGTTCGCGACGCCGGATCCGTCAGTTGCCGCAGCCACAGGCCCCGCCGCAGCAGCCCCCACTTGTGGGCTCGGCGGTCGCCGTTGCGCCTGTGCTCCCGATCGACGCGGAGAACGAGAATCGACGGCGCACTCGGTCGCTCCCGCACGAAGGGCAGGCCATCGCGGTCCTGACGAGATCACCGGTCATGGGCCGGCGCTCCTCGAACGGCTGCTCGCAGGAGAGGCAGAGGTACTCGTAGGTCGCCATCGGCACACGGTACGTGTCGCAGCGCTGGTCCGCCATCCCTCAACGATCTGTTTGTGCCTCGTGCTCCCGGATGCGCTCCTTGACGATCTTCTGCTGCCTTGATCATCTCCCGAAGCTTTACCAGAGCGGGAGGAGGCTTGAGAGCGACCAGGGCATGCGCGCCAGACAGACCGCACTCGGGTGCCTTGTCGTGTGCGGCCGCACCCGGGGACACTAAGGACCACTAGGACCACGGCCTCGATCGCCTCTCCGGCGACGTCGAGGCGATGACCGTGTCCACCCCGATCGGGAGGTGTGTGGAGATGAGCGACGAGCGGATCGAGGCCGCGACGGCGAACTGGGCACCACGGTTCACCTCGCAGGGTGTCGACCCAAGCGACTTCGGGAGGATCACGAGCGGCCTCGAGCGATGGGAGGACTGGTTGGACGCCTGGTGCGCGAACGGCGACATGCACGCCGACCTCGCGCGCGAGGCCGAGGAACGCGGCCGACTGCTCTCGGCCGGCGACGCCTGGGTCCGCGCCGCGCTCTCCTATCACTTCGCGAAGTTCGTGTGGATGGTCGACCTCGACAAGCATCGCGACGCCTCGGATCGAGCCGTGTCGGCCATCCGCGAAACCCACCGGCTGCTCGACCCGACCGCGGAGCGCCTCGAGATCCCGTTCGAGGGCGCGCAGATGGTGGCCAACCTACGTCGTCCACCGGGCGTCGAGCGCCCGCCGCTCGTCCTCCTGCTCCCCGGCCTGGATTCCACGAAGGAGGAGTTCTTCCGATGGGAGGACGTGTTCCTCGCCCGCGGGATGGCCACGGTCTCGCTCGACGGGCCGGGCCAGGGCGAGACCGGCTACCACACCCACATCCGAGCGGACTACGAGGTGGGTCCGATCGCGCTGCTCGACCACCTGGCCGGCAGGAGCGACCTCGACCTCGACCTCGACCGGGTCGGCGTCGTCGGCGTGTCACTCGGCGGGTACTACGCGCCCCGGACCGCTGCGTTCGAGCCGCGCGTGAAGGCCGTGTGCGCGATCGGCGGCGCCCACTCGTTCGGCGAGCTGATCGCCGATCGTCCATCGATCTCGCGCGAGACGTTCATGCACCATTCCGGCGCGAAGGATCTGGACGAAGCGCAGGCGATCGCGAACGAGATGACGCTCACGGGAGTGCTGCCGAAGGTCACGCAGCCGTTCCTCGCGATCTTCGGCCGCCAGGACCGGCTGGTTCCGTACGAGCATGCCGAGCGCGTCGCGGGTGAGGCCCCCAACGCCGAGCTCGTGATGTACCCGGAGGGGAACCACGTCTGCAACAACATCCCGTACAAGTACCGGCCGCTCGCAGGGGATTGGATGGCGGAGCACCTCGGGGAGGCAGCCCGGTAGCCGCCAGTCGCTGTGCCTTGACACGAATACACAATGCACAGAACACTGATGCCTTGGTCGCGACGGTCGTCGTCCGGTCCGGGTCGGACGAGCGAGCGGTCGCATCGGACGACGAAGGGTGGGGTCGATGTCGAACGACACCGGTAGCCACCTCGCATCGGCGCGAGGGGCACGTGCTGGACGCCAGGAAGGTTCCTCGGCCGGCAGGAGCGGTCATCGCGGTTCGAACGTGAAGCGGACCCCTTAGATCTCCGCTTCCATCATGGTCTTCATGTTGGCGAGGCTCCGGCCCATCATGGTCTTGACGAACTGCGCCGTCTCAGGGTCATCGAGCCCCGAGATGTCGGCCGAGACGGTCAGCAGGGTCCGCTCGGGTCCTCGCTCCTCGAGCGTGCCCCGGCCGAGTGTCTCCGAATCCCCGTCGCTGATCGAAACGCCCATCGCGCGGGGCGGGTCGAACTCGGTCACCTCCATCTCGCCCTCGACGGGAGTCTCCCCCATCGTGTTCCGCCGCCGGATCTTCGTGCCGACCCCTATCGGACCGTCAGAGATCTGTTCGAGCTCCAGGTCTGGGTTCCAGCGCGGATGGTTGCGGACGTGATCTTCGGCGTACCAGCGCCATACGTCGGCGATCGGCTTGTCGATCTCGATCGAGGCCTCGATCTTCACAATGAACCTCCAGTTCTCTCGATGTGCCCGAGGCCACCGAGGTTCCCTCCATCCCTTCGGCCTCGGTGTCGGAAGCGACGCCCAACCCCTATCGGAAATCTGCACCGTCGACTCGCGGGCGTCAATGCCAGCCTCGTCCCCGATGGAACCCAAGACATCCCGGAACACGCGGAGGTGGGCCAGACGAAGTTGCTACCCTCGAGGAGAGCGCACGCGGGCCCGACCCGGGAACGTTGGTTGTCCTCCACGACGCTTCGATCCGCGGCCAGACACGCACCGGGAGACATCATCGATGCAGGCCGATGAGATCCGCTTCTTGTTCGCCTACGCCGACGTCGCTCAGGCTGCCCGCATCCGCAGGAACCGCCTCGCGCGGATCACGCCCCCGACCGACCGGACGACGAGCGGGACGATCGACCGTTCGGGATCGTCGATCAGTTCGGGATCGACGAGCACTATGTCTCGCCCTCGCGTCCGCAGCGAACATCTCCCTGCGGCCAGCACGTTCTTCACCCATTGGACATCCGACCCGTACGTGAGGAGGAACACGTAGCCACCATCCCGTCGGAACACGTTGATCGGGGTCCGGTAGACCCGTCCGGTCGAGCGACCTTCATGCGTCAAGATCCCGAAGCCCGGCAGCCAACCCGCGAAGGGGCGCGTCAATGGGTTCATGTAGCGCGTCGCGACGTGCCGGAAACCCCATAAGCGGGTGCGCTCGACCATGCCTCCACTTTCCGTTGGATCTGATCAAACGTCATCTAACTCCCCGCAGGAGCCACAGGACGACGACCGCCAGCGCCCACCGACGAGCGACAAGGTGCGCCTTCAGGCATCGGGTGGCTGCGCCGATACCGGATAGATGAGTCACGAGCACGATCCGGCGGTGACAGATCCTCCTGCGGACTCCGTGCGAGCCCTCGAGGAACTGCGCGTCAGCGAAGAGCGCTTCCGGACGCTGCTCTCGAACATACCCGGCGCGATGTACCGCTGCGGGCTCGACTCGAACTGGGAGATGGAGTTCATCAGCGACAACATCGAGTCGATCTCCGGATATCCGGCGTCGGACTTCATCCAGAGCTGCGTGCGGACGTTCGCCTCGATCATCCATCGGGAGGACCGGCAGGCCGTCGAACAGACCGTCGAGGAGGCCGTCGCGCGCGGAAAGCCGTACGTCCTGGAGTATCGGATCGTCGGCGCCGACGCCGGGATCCGCTGGGTGTATGAGAAAAGAAAAGGGGTCCTCGGGCCCAAGGGGACGGTCCTGTGGCTGGGCGGAGCGATCTTCGACATCACAAAGCGGAGACCCCTCCCCGAGCAGCTCG
>JBPCPX010000029.1:0-8442 GCA_050998695.1 Actinomycetota bacterium | reverse complement strand
TGCTGTTCATCCTGCCGTTCTACGCCATCGCGGCGGTGGCGTTCGGGGGACGCGACCCGATCTTCGCCCTCCCGATCCCCGCGTGGAACCCCCTCGAGTGGCAGTACGAGACCTTCTCGACGACCGCCGGCGAGCTGTTCTCATCGAGCGGCTTGCAGGCGCAATTCCTCCGCACCCTCGCCTACGTAGCGGTCTCCGTCGCCATCTGCCTGGCCGTCGGCTATCCGGTCGCGTACTACATCGCTCGGTACGGCGGGCGGCTCAAGATCCTCCTGCTCACCCTGATGATCGCGCCGTTCTGGATGAGCTATCTCATGCGGATGCTCGCCTGGGTCAACCTCCTGTCCGTCAAACCGGACGATCCCGGGCTGTTCAATCGGCTCTTGCTCCTCACGCCGTTCGTGAACGACCCCATCAACTGGAGCAGCGGCAGGGTCTCCCACATGACCGTGATCCTGGGGCTCGTCTATGGCTACATCCCGTTCTTCATCTTGCCCCTCTACGCTGCGCTCGACAGGATCGACAAGTCTCAGCTCGAGGCTTCCCGCGACATGGGGGCGAGTCCCGCGAGCACCTTCTGGCGGGTCACCTTGCCCCTGTCGAAGCAAGGCATCCTCGCGGGCGCCGTGATCATCACCCTGCCGATGTTCGGCGACTACTACACGCCCAACCTCATGACGGCCAGCCCCGAGAACACGATGATGGGCAACGCGATCGACCTCGCGCTGCAGGGACAGGGCAGGCAACCCCAGGGGGCGGCGATCACGTTGCTGCTGTCCGCGTTCATCGGCGCGCTGATGATCTACTACCTCGTGAGCGTCTCCCGGGCGGCCAAGGAGGCTCAGCGGTGACGACGGCCGAAGCGACGCTCCCCCGAGAAGCCGCCTCGCCACAGGTCGGCCGGCTGCGGTCTTTCTTCTCGAACCCGTGGGGGAAGCCGCGACTCCTCTCGGTCTGGACGTGGCTCTACATCATCTGGACCATCGCCCCCGTCCTGATCGCCGTGCAGTTCTCGTTCAACGACGGTCGCTCGCGGAGCACCTTCCAGGGATTCAGCTTGCAGTGGTACGAGTCGATCTGGAACGAAGCCTCCGCGAACTTCGACGACACGCTGCTCCCCGCGCTCATCCAGAGCCTCAAGCTCGCGTTGCTGACGATGCCGATCGCCACGGCGCTGGGTGTGGGTCTCGCGATCGGGCTCGCCCGATGGCGGGGCCGCGGCTCCGGCGCGGCGAACTTCCTGATGCTGTTCCCGCTGGTCACCCCCGAGATCGTGATGGGCGCCTCGATGTTCCTCATCTTCTCGAACCTGTATCACGTGAAGCTGGGGACGGGCGCACAGCTCCTCGGCCACGTCACCTTCTCGCTGTCCTACGTCGTGATCGTGACACGGGGCCGGCTCTTCGCGATCGGCCGCGACTACGAGGAAGCCGCGATGGACCTCGGCGCGTCACCGGCGGGCGCCCTCCGGCGCATCCTCCTGCCGCTGCTGGCGCCGGCGATCCTCTCGAGCTTCTTCATCGTGTTCGCGATCTCGATCGACGACTTCGTGATCAGTCAGTTCCTCTGCGTACAGGACTGCACCACGATCCCGATCAAGATCTACAGCGCAGCGCGCAACGCCGGGAACCCCAGCCTGAACGCATTGGCGACCATCATGATGATGCTCTCGCTGCTCTCGATCACCGTGGCTGTCCTGATCCTCCGCTGGTTCAACCGGCGCCAAGGGACCGGCCGCTCGGCCGTCGAGGACTTCGCGCGCTTCGAGATCTGAGCGGATCTATCGCAGCGCTTGCGCCGCGGCGGTGAACCCTTCCTCGGAAACCTCTCCCTGTGGGAGGACGCGCAGTGCCTCTCGGGGCAGGTGCACGTTCACCGCGGTGCCCTGCCGGAACGGCAGGTCTTCGCCCTCGTTCTGAAGCAGGACCTGCAGCTTCTCTCCCGGCGCCAGATTCACGATCACCTGCATGGTGGACCCGACGTAGACCAGCCGCTCGACCATGCCGGGGATCCTGTTGGCGCCTGTTGTTCCCGCCCCCTCCAGGTCGACCCGCTCCGGGCGGATCGACAGCCTCACGTCGCCGTGGGCGTCCGGCTCCCCCTGGCCCGCGATCAGCTCGAAGTCTCCGAACCGGACGCGGCACCCCCCTTCGGCAGGTCCGTGCGCCGTGGCGTCCATGAGGTTGGAGACGCCCAAGAAATCCGCGACGTAGGCGGTCGCGGGCTCCTCGTAGACCTCCTTCGGCGGGCCCACCTGCTCGATCTGCCCGTTCGACATCACCGCGAGCCGGTCCGACATCGTCAGCGCTTCCTCCTGGTCGTGCGTCACGTAGATGAACGTGATGCCGACCTCCTCCTGGATCGCCTTGAGCTCGATCTGGAGCGCCTTCCGGAGCTTCGCGTCGAGAGCGCCCAGCGGTTCGTCGAGCAGGAGCACGGCGGGATTCAGGATCAAAGCCCGGGCGAGGGCGACCCGCTGCTGCTGACCGCCCGAGAGCTGGTTGGGCCGCCGCTTCTCATAGCCCGTCAGTCGTACGAGCTCCAGCGCGCGCCCCACGAGCGTGCCGCTCTCCCCTTTCGACGTCTCTTTGTAGCGGAGACCGAACGCGACGTTCTTCTCGACGTTCAGATGCGGGAACAGCGCATAGTTCTGGAACACGGTGTTCACGTGCCGCTTGTGCGGCGGCACGTTAGCCACGTCGGTGCCATCGAGGACGACCTGGCCTTCCGTGGGTCGCTCGAACCCGGCGATCATCCGAAGGGTCGTGGTCTTCCCACAGCCCGAAGGCCCCAGGAGCGAGAAGAACTCGCCGGGGGCGACCTTGAGATTGATGCCGTCGACGGCGGTGAAGTCGCCGAAGCGCTTCACGAGATCGACCAGCTGCACCTCTCCACCCGCCATGAGGGGGCGAGTCTATCGCGCGCATGCGGCGGCCTGCCGGGAAGAACTCAGAGTCGCGTTGAGCGGCGCCCCTGCTGTCATCATCCGGGCATGGAGCGATCCACATCGGAGGGGGAGCACGAACGGCTGATCCGGAGCCGGACGTTCCCGCTCCTCGCCGGGTACTGGAGCTTCGGGCAGTTCTGGGGTGTCTGGGTGATCCTGGTCCTCGAGTTCCAGCGACACCATTCGCTCACGGACGGCCGCCTCGGTCTTCTGTACTCGCTCATGTCCGTCGCGGCGATCGTGACGATGCTGGCGGGTGCGCCGCGACTCCAGCGACTACCTCTCCGCGTCAGCGTGCCGGCGTCGCTGGCGAGCCTCGGGGTCGGCGCCGTCGCTCTCGCCGCTGCGCCGACGTCGATGCTGCTGGTCACGTTCGTGCTGGTCGGCGTCGGGAATGGGCTGATCGACGTGTACGTGAACGTGGCCGCTCAGCGCGAGGAGACGCGGACCCGGCGACCGGTCTTGCAATGGCTGCATGCGAGCTACGCCTTGGGAGGCGTGTCGGGCGCTGCCGCCGCCGGCATCCTTCGGACGTTCGACATCGATCACCGGCTGGTCATCGCAGCTTCCGGCGTGGCCCTGCTGGCAACGGCATGGTGGAACGTCCGGGGCGCCTCACGCGAGCCCGCGGCCGAGGGTGCCCGCTCCGTCCTGTCCGTGTCGGCGCTTCGCCGGACGCCCGCGCTCTGGATCCCCGCGATCACCGTGCTGTTCTGCTTCCTGGTCGAGGGATCGATGGACATCTGGTCGGGTCTCTACCTGCGGGAGGAGCTCGGCGCGTCGCCGGCGGCGGCGGGCGGCGCGTTCGTCGCGTTCGCGGGAGCCCTGTTCATCGGGAGGCTGTTCGCCGCCAGGGTCCTGTTCGGGCTGGGACCTCGAAGGACCATCGTGATCGCCGGGATCGGAGGTGGGATCGGAGGGACGATCGCGGTGCTCGCGCAGACGACACCGGTGGTGGCGGGCGCCTTCCTCCTCATGGGTTTCGCGATGTCGGCGGCCGGACCGGCCGGGTTCAGCCTCGTCGAGGATGTGAGCGATGATCCGAACGCGATCGCCGCCGTCGCGACCGTCGGCTACACCGGCTTCGTGTGGTCTCCGCCGCTGTTGGGATGGATCGCCGACACGGTGAACCTGCGCGCGGCGATGGGAGTGATCGTGCTCGCCACTCTCGGCATCACGATCACCGGGCTCTTCGCCCGTGGGAAGCGCGAAGGTTCGGAGGACCAGCCCGCCGTGACTACGACAGGTTGAGGTAGACGGACTTCTTCTCGAGGAAATCCTCGAGGCCTTCCTTGCCCAGCTCGCGACCGATCCCGGACTGCTTATACCCGCCCCACGGCATCTCCGTCGGGGCCGGCTGCGTGTCGTTGATCCACACGATGCCCGATCGCAACGCCTGCGCCGTGCGAAGTGCTTTCTTGATGTCCTGCGTCCACACCGCCGCGGCGAGGCCGTACTCGTTGTCGTTCGCCATCGCGATCACGTCCTCGATCGAAGAGAACGGGATCACCGACATCACCGGTCCGAAGATCTCCTCGCGGGCGATCGTCGCATCGTTCGTGACGTCGGCGAAGATCGTGGGCGGCACGAAGTAGCCCTGGGCGAGGCGCGGGTCGTCGGGCTTCTCGCCCTTGCCCGCGAGCGTCGCTTCGCCCGTCCCGATCTCGATGTAGCGCTCGACGCGCTCCTGCTGCTCCTTCGACACGAGCGGGCCCATGGTCGTGGACTGGTCCGAACCCTCACCGAGCTTCACGTCCTTCGCGCGGTCGACGAACGCGTTCACCGCGTCGTCGTAGACCTTCGTGTCGACGAAGACCCGCGTCCCGGCGGAGCAGATCTCGCCCTGGTTCCAGAAGACCCCGTTCGCCGATCCCTCGAACGCGGCCGGCAGGTCGGCGTCGGCGAACACGATGTTCGGCGACTTGCCGCCCAGCTCGAGCGTCACGCGCTTCAGCGTGTCGGCGCCCGAGCGCATGATGATCTTCCCGACCTCCCTCGAGCCGGTGAAACCCACCTTGTCGACCCCGGGATGCGCCACGAGCGGCGCGCCGGTGGTCTCGCCGAATCCGGTCAGGACCTGGAGGACGCCGGCAGGGAGGCCAGCCTCCTCGAGGATCTTGGGGATCTCGAGTGACGTGAGCGGCGTCTGCTCCGGCGGCTTCAAGATGAAGGTGCAGCCGGCGGCGATCGCCGGAGCCACCTTCTGCACCGACATCATCATCGGGTAGTTCCACGGCGTGATGCCGACCGCGACGCCCACCGGCTCCTTCCACACCATGAACATCGCGTCTTCGGAGACGTGCTGCGAATCGCCCTCGATCTTCGTCGCCCAGCCCCCGTAGTACTCGAACATGAAGGCCACCTCGGCGATGTCCTCGCGGGCCTCACCGATCGTCTTGCCCGAATCGAGCGATTCGAGCTGCGCGAGCCGCTCCTGCTCCCGTCGGACGATGTCCGCAGCTCGCAACAGGATCCGACCGCGCTCGCGGGGGGTCGTGCCGGGCCACCATCGCCCGTCGTCGAAGGTCCGACGAGCGGCATCCACCACTGCGTCCACGTCCGCCTGCTTCGAATCCGGCGCGGTCGCGATCACCTCGCCGGTCGCAGGATTGAACACGTCGAAGCGGGCTCCGTCCTGCGCGTCCACCCACTTCCCGTCGATGAAGTTCTGCAGCGCGTCTGCCATCGAGTCACCCCTCTCCGAGATGCCGACAGGCTAGCCGCTGAGCGGGAACGAGACCCACTCCTCGTCACTCAAGCGGCGGAGGCGGCGCGCCGATGCCCCACGCGTCCGCGCCTCCGTCGACGACCACGGTGATCCCCGTCATGTAGCCTCCGCCGTCGCTCGCGAGGAACGCGATCGCGGCCGCGACCTCCTCCGGTCGGCCGGCTCGACCCATCGGGACGGTCTTCGCGTATTCGTCGACCAGCTCCTGGCCGCCGTACTGGAGCATCCCCTCGGTCTGGATCAACCCCGGCGCGACGCACGCCGCGCGGATCCCGTACTTGGACCACTCGATCGCGATCGTCGACGCCATGTTTTCCAGGGCGGCGCGCGCTGCGGAGGAATGCGCCATCAGCGGGACGCCTCGCCGAGGGCTGAACCCGACGAAGCACACGAAGCCACGCCGGTTCGGGATCATCCACCGATCGGCGACCCGGTTCGTGAGGTGCCAGGGCGCATCGACGTTGAGCCGATGGACGGCGCGCAGCCCTTTCAAGCCGATCTGCTCGAGCGGAGCGGCGAACTGCCCTCCCGCGTTGTTGACGAGGACGTCCGTCGTCCCGAACCGCTCGTCGACGGCGTCGAGGAATACCTCGACCTGTTCCGGCTCCCGGACGTCACACGGCATCGCGAGCACGTCGCGGTCGGCGGCCTCCAGCTCCATCCGCGCGTCTTCGAGGGGCTCCGGCCGCCGGCCGCAGATCGCGATGCGGGCGCCGGTCCGCGCCAGCTCTCGCGCGGTCGCCCGGCCGATCCCCGTACCGCCGCCGGTCACGATCGCGACCCGGCCCACGTTGGCGTGGTCGGCGAGCGGGGACCGGAACTCCTCTAGCATGCGCGTCCGAGTATGAAGGAGATGCGTGTTCCCGGAGACGGTGGGGTCATGCTCGTCGTCCGCGAGCACGACGCTCCGTCGACCTCGGCCCCCGGTCTCCTCCTCCACCACGGGCTGGCATCGTCCCAGCGGATCTGGGATCTCATGCTGCCTCGGTTGGCCCGTCGCTTCCGGGTCGTCACGTACGACGCTCGGGGTCACGGTCTCTCCGCGAAGCCGTCGAGCAGGTACGGCTTCGACCCGGTCGTGGCCGATGCGCGCGCCGTGATCCGCGCGACGAAGCTCGTCCGACCCCTCATCGCCGGGCACTCGTGGGGAGCGATGGTCGCTCTCGAGCTCGCTGCTCGTCACCCGCGGGCGGTCGATGGCGCCGTGCTGGTGGACGGTGGCATCAGCGCGCTCGGCGAGACGATGGACTGGCCCACCGCGAAGCAGCGGCTGGCGCCTCCCCACCTCGCGGGCATGTCCGTCGAGGAGTTCCGCCGGATGATGCGCACGTTCCTCGGCGATGCGGTCGAGGTCACTCCGCAGATCAAGGAGATCGTCCTGTCGGTGATGCACGTCGACCGCCGAGGTCGGATCAGGCCTCGGCTGTCGAGGGCCAACCATCTCCGGATCCTTCGGGCGATCTGGCTCCAGGACCCGGATGCGGAGCTCGCGCGACTCTCGGTCCCCACCCTCGCCGTCCTCGCTCGTGGAGGCGGCGACCCGGAGTGGGACGAGCGCAAGAAGCGAGCCGCGAGGCGAGCGGCGAGATCGGGAGCGCCGATCCGCATCTCCTGGATGGAGGGGATCCACGACTTACCGCTGCAGCATCCGGACTCGCTCGCGAGCCGCGTCGAACGTTTCGCCGAACAGCTCGTACGATGACCTCATGGCCTGGGTGATCCTGCTTCTCGTCCTCGTCGCGGCGGCGTTCGGCGTGCTGGGCGCCGTCCTCAAGCTCACCGCGATCCTCGTCCTCACCGTCCTGCTCACGGTCGCGGCGCTGATCGCGGTCGTCGCGTACGCGTTCAAGTCGCAGATCCGCAGGTGGGAGCGAGGTGGCATCGAGGGTGGCTCGCAGGTCCGTACGTGGGGTCAGCGCCCGCAACCATCCCGCGATCTGCCCTCTCACGACGACCGCTACTAGCCGCCGGCGAGACTCAACGCGCGCGCGACAGCAGCCGAGCGAGCAGGCGCCCCAAGATCAGGAAGAGCGCGGTGAAGCCGAGTCCCACCGCGACGAACACGAGGATCCGTGCGCCCCGCGGCGAACCCACGATCACGGTTCGCACGAGCAGCCCGATGGGCACCGCGATGATCCAGTTCCTGAGCAGGCTCCGCCAGCCGGGTCGGTGGTACGTGTGGGCCGCCCACGCGACCCAGAACCAGGCTCCGAGCGATGGGACGGCGTTCCTGAGGAAGCCCTCGACGTCCTTCCTTGATGGCCGCGGAGTCCGACCACTATGAACGCGACCAGCGCCACGACGTCCGCGATCACGTACCAGACGGTTCCGTGCCGCGCGGGCAGCAGCCTCCGCATCACGCCCACTCGCTCACAGGAGCGCGCCCGCGAGCTCGCGAAGGGCGGGCAGACAGACGTCGTCGTCCCGTCCCGAGATCACCTGGATGCAGACGTGGTCCGCGCCCGCGTCCAGGTGTTCGCGCACGCGGCCGGCGATCGAGGACACGTCGCCCCAGGCGAACGCGGCATCGATCAGGCGGTCGCTCCCGCCGTCCCTAAGGTCATCCTCGTAGCCCAGCCGGCGCCAGTTGTTCGCGTAGTTCGGAAGCGAGAGGTAGTCCGCCGCCCAGGGTCTCGGGGGGGGGGGGGGGGGGGGGAGGGGGGGCGGGGGAGGGGGGGGGGGGGGGGGGGGGGGGGGGGGGGGGGGGGGGGGGGGGGGGGGGGGGGGGGGGGGGGGGGGGGGGGGGGGGGGGGGGGGGGGGGGGGGG
>JBPCPX010000023.1:0-10018 GCA_050998695.1 Actinomycetota bacterium | reverse complement strand
CCCGTGCGCTTGCCAGCACGAAGTCCTCCAGATCGGCGGAGTCGATAGGGACCAGTGCGACAGCCGGTCGGCCCTGTCGTGTCACGATCGTGACCCTTCCCGTCCGCTCGACCTCATCAAGCACTTCGCGGGTTCGGCGGGCGAGGTCGCGGACGGGGATGAGCGGCACGTGGGTTTCCTTTCGATGTCCGACGAACATAAGACGTTCGTCTGACATCTTAACAACCTGGCTTTTCCGCGTCAAGCGCGGAGTCGACCCCTGGCTACGATGCCGAGGTGCTCACGCCCGAGATCCTCGGCCGGACGTTCGCGGACGCTCCCGACCCTGAGCTCGCGAGGGTTGCGTTCTCCCGGGTCGGGGAGGACGCTCACGCCCGCGAGGTCCTGGGCCGGCCAGAAGTCCTGCCGGTCGCGTCACGGTTGCTCGGGTTCTCGACCGCGGCGAGCGATCTGCTGGTCCGTCACCCGGAAGAGATCGAGGCGCTGACGGACGTGGGCGCGAGGGATCGGAAGAAGCTCGACGCCGAGCTCGCGAGGGACTGCATGACCCACGGCACCACCGCAGGCCTCCGCCGGTTCCGGCGACGCGCGATGCTTAGGATCGCCGCCCGCGACCTCGGCGGCGCCCCCTTCGAGGAGATCGTCGGTGAGATCAGCGACGTCGCCGACGCGTGCCTCGCGCACGCATGCCCCGACGGATACGCCGTCGTCGCGCTCGGCAAGCTCGGCGGGCGAGAGCTCAACTACGCGAGCGACGTCGACCTCCTGCTGCTCCATCGCGAAGACTTGGGCGAGGACATCACGGAGACCACGGCCGCCAACCTCATCGCCGACCTCTCCGACCCCACGTCCGAGGGTGTCGCCCTCCGGGTCGACCTGACGCTCCGGCCGGGGGGTCGCGCTGGGACCCTGGTTCGCTCCCTGCCCGCGACGCTCGTCTACTACGAACGCGAGGCCGCAACCTGGGAGCGCCAGGCGATGATCACGGCCCGAGCCGCCGCGGGGGACCGGGCCCTCGGCGAGGTCTTCGTCGAAGGTGTCGCCGAGTTCGTGTATCCGAAGGACCTGCACGAGGCCGCGATCCACGACGTCCGGCGTACGAAGGTTCGACTCGAGGAGTACATCCGGCGCCGCGGCAAGGAGCTCACCGAGGTCAAGCGCGGCCGCGGCGGGATCCGTGACGTCGAGTTCGCCGTGCAGCTCCTGCAGATCGTCCACGGCAGGAGGGACCAGCGCCTGCGCGAACCGAACACGCTCAACGCGCTCGCCGCGCTCGCCGAGGAGGGCTACGTGGCGCACGAGGACGCCGACGCTCTCGCCGACGCCTACCGGTTCCTGCGGCGACTGGAGCACCGGCTGCAGATGGTGCGCGACCTCCAGACGCACGACCTCCCGGGCGACCGGCACGCGCGCACGACGGTGGCGCGGTCGCTCGGGCTCGCCGGCGCCGACGCGCTCCAGGCAGAGTACGACCGCACGACGGACCTCGTCCGAGGGATCCATGAGCGGCTCTTCTACCGACCGCTCCTCGAGGCGTTCGCCGGCCCGGTCCAGCCCGCACCCGGGCACGACCGCGAGGCGACCGAGGAGCTCCTGGCCGGGCTCGGGTTCGCGCAGCCGTCTCGCGCATACGAGTCGTTGCAGCGACTGGTGGATCCAGCCACGCGGATCGGCAAAGTCCTTTCGCATGTGTTCCCCGTGATGGCGCCCGCGCTCGCGCTCGCCGCCGACCCGGATGCCGCCCTCGTCCGCCTCGAGCGGATCGCGGAGGCGGTGGGGGACCGGTCGGGGCCCGCGGACGCGCTCGCCGCGGATCCACAGGCCGCTCGACGCATGGCCCACCTCGCCGCCGCGAGCTCGTTCGCGACCGACCTGCTGGTCGCCGAGCCGGACCGGATCCTCGCTCTCTCCGGCAGCCTGTTCGGGGCGCCCGCCGTGGACTCCCAGGCCCAGCTCGTCGAGGCCGTGGCGAGGACCGCGGCGCGTGAGCTCACGCCCCGCGAGACGGGAGAGGCGATCTCGGCCGTGGCCTACAAGGTCATCGAGGAGGCGGTCGCTACCGCCGAGCCCGACCTCCCGTTCGCGGTCGTGGGGCTTGGCAAGCTCGGCGCGAAGGAGCTGAACGTCGCGAGCGACCTCGACGTCGTGTTCGTCTACGAAGGGGAAGGTCCGAACGACCTCGCGCGCGCGACGGCAGCGGCCGAGCGCGTGCTGCGCCACGTACACGAGGCCGGCTGGGAGCCCGACGCCGATCTCCGGCCCGAGGGGCGAAGCGGCCCCTTGGCTCGTTCGATGGCGGGCTTCCTCGAGTACTGGGAGCGTTACGCGGACCCGTGGGAGTTCCAGTCGCTCCTGCGGGCGCGCCACGTGGCCGGCGACAGCGACCTCGGCCGGCGCTTCGAGCTGAACGCGGCCGACTTCGCGTATCCGCCCGAGGGGCTCACGCTCGACCGCGTGGTCGAGGTGCGCCGGATGCGCGATCGGATCGAACGCGAGCGCGTGAAGCCGCCGGAAGCCTCGAGGTTCCACTTCAAGCTCGGCCACGGTTCGCTCGCCGACGTGCAGTTCGCGGTGGAGCTGTCCTTGATGCGGTTCGGTGGCGAACACCCCGAGGTGCGGTCACGGCGGACGCTCGAGGCGATCGAGAAGCTCGCGGCGGCGCGTCACCTGGAGGATCAGGTCGCGCACGACCTCGCGGAGGCGTTCGTGTTCCTCTCCGACGTGAAGAACGCGCTCGAGATGGACCGTCGGGTCCACGCGGAGGCGGTCCCTGCCGCGCCGGGCGAGCAAACGACGCTCGCCCGCCGCCTCGGCTTCGAGGAATACCCGCGACAGGCGTTCTTGGAGCGGTACCTGCACGTCAGCCGGCGGTGTCGCCGCGCGATGGAGCGTGTGTTCGCTCAGGCGCTCGCTTAGCCCCAAGAAGGAGGAGTGATGCTGAAGGAGTTCAAGGAGTTCGTCTCCAGAGGGAACCTGGTCGAGCTCGCTGTGGCCGTGGTCCTCGGCCTGGCGTTCGCCGCGGTGGTGAACTCGCTGGTCGCGGACGTCATCACGCCGCTGATCGCCGCGATCTTCGGCGAGCCGGACTTCTCGGCCATCACGATCCCGATCGGCGACAGCGAGATCTTGATCGGGAACTTCCTCAACGCGCTGATCTCGTTCCTGATCGTGACGTTCGTGTTGTTCCTGGTCATCAAGGCCTACAACAGGACGTTCACCAAGCAAGATGAGGAACAGGGGTCGACGGAGATCGAGCTGCTCACGCAGATCAGGGACGAGCTGCGGCTCCGCTGAGATCAGAGCGATGTGTGAACCTGCGGCCGACCCGTGCCGATATAGAGCTATGCAGATAGAGGCGACCTCCGACGCGAAGAAGCTGATCCGCGCACGCGGCGGGATGGTCTTCGTCTGGATCGAGGCCGGGATGCGTGGACTGCGGTTCCTTCGGACCTCGACGGAACCCCCTGAGGACGCCCTGAACTGGGAGCGGACCGAGACCGAGGAGGGCTTCCTGGTGTTCACGCCCCCGAGGATGCGGAAGCCCCGAACGCTCGGCCTCGAGGTGCGAGGGTTCCTCACAAAGCTCCGCATCAACGCGCTCTGGAACGGCTGCGCCTTCATCGTCTAGCCGTACCCTTCCCGCAGTGGATGTCCGTTGGCTCCGACGGCGGTTGCTCGCGTGGGGTCGAGAGAATCGACGCTCCTTCCCCTGGCGCGAGACCGACGACCCGTGGCGCGTGCTGGTCGCCGAGGTCCTGCTCCAGCGGTCCCGTGGGAAGACGGTCGCGAAAGTCTTCGAAGAGCTGTTCAGACGCTGGCCTGATGCTGCGGCGCTAAGCCGGGCACGGGAGTCGTCGATCGCTTCGGTGATCAGGCCTCTGGGACTCGTTCGGCGTTCGTCAACGCTCCACGCGATGGCGCGCGACGTCGACCGGCGCGGGGGAGTGCCTGTGGATACAGAGGAGCTGCTGGCCCTTCCTGGAGTTGGTCGCTACGCGGCGAATGCGACCGTGGTAGTTGCCTTCGGGAAGCGAGCACCCGTTGTGGATGGGGTGACGGCTCGCGTCTACCGTCGCTACTTCGGCCTGCCCTGGGATCTACCAGCGACAACGGACCCGGAGCTGTGGCGGAAGGTGGATGAGGCCACGCCCCGCGGATCGACCCGTGACTGGAACTGGGCAGTCCTGGATCTCGCCTCGGAGATCTGTCTTCCAGCCAGGCCACGCTGTCAGAGTTGCCCCCTTGTCGAGCGTTGTGCCTACGGGTCCCGGGTCGTTGATCCCTGTCGGCGGACCGTGCTAGCATCCGGGCAGCGGATCACAGGGGTGTGATCCAGCCCGCGAACCTCTCCCCAAGGGGGGGTCCTGGTGGCTAGAGGAAAGAGGGACGCGCGGCCGGGGAGCGCGGGAAGAGTGGTCGAACTCTTCGCAGGCGTGGGTGGGTTCCGCCTGGGCCTCGAAGCCAGCGGTTGGGAGACCATCTGGGCGAACCAGTGGGAGCCCTCGACCAAGACCCAGCACGCCGCGGAGTGTTACGAGAAGCGGTTCGGCGGCGGCACGCTCGTCAACGATGACATCAATCAGATCGTCGAGCGGATCGGTGATGACGGTTCAGGGCCGATCCCGGATCACGATCTTCTCGTCGGGGGGTTCCCGTGCCAGGACTATTCCGTCGCGAAGGTTCGCAGCCAAGCTCACGGGATCGTCGGGAAGAAGGGCGTCCTTTGGTGGGCCATCCATCGCATCCTCGAGACGAAGCGCCCTAGGTTCGTTTTCCTCGAGAACGTCGATCGTCTCCTGAAGTCACCAACCGCCCAACGGGGACGAGACTTCGCGATCATCTTGGCGTGTCTCTCTGATCTCGGATATCTCGTCGAGTGGCGGGTCGTGAATGCGGCGGACTACGGGTTTCCTCAGCGTCGCCGAAGGGTGCTCTTGGTCGCGCATCACGTCGGTGAAGAACCCGAGCCGGAGTGGCGAGGACCGATCGCCTGGATTACTGATGAAGGTGCACTAGCTCGAGGTCTCCCGGTCAGGATTCCCACCACCACCGAGATCGGTCCACCCGACATCAAACTGGAAGGCGATCTGAAGGAGATCACGGACAACTTCGGCGTCGGAAACCCGATGACTCCGTTCCTCAACGCCGGCGTCATGTGGCGCCGAGCCGTCTGGACGAGAGCGGTCCAGCCGAACTACTCAGGCCGAAAGGCAGTTCTTCGCGATGTGCTCCAGTCGGCGGACGAGATCCCGGAGTCCTTCTTCATCCTGAAGGAGCAGCTCGAGAGATGGGTCTACTTGAAGGGCCGGAAGGACATCCCGCGGATCGCCAAGAACGGTCACGAGTACCTGTACTCGGAAGGCGGGATCGCATTCCCGGATCCGATCGATCAACCATCGAGGACGATCCTGACTGGTGAGGGTGGAGTCACCCCTTCACGGTTCAAGCACGTGATCGATGCCGGCGATGGGCGGCTCCGCCGGCTGACACCCCTGGAGTTGGAGCGGCTCAACGGCTTTCCTGATGGGTGGACGGAGACCGGCATGCCGGATGGTCGACGCGCCTTCATGATGGGGAACGCACTAGTTGTGGGCCTAGTCGATCGGGTCGGCCGGGAGCTCGCCCGATAGATCGGCTCGCGGTGCGACCGGCTCGACCGCTGAGACTGATTTCCTGGTTCCTCTGAAAGCGTCCGACGGAGCCCAACCCTCAGCACTTAGTCCGACGACCAAGATAGGGATCGGCATGATTGGCCGCATCATCTCGAGCCATGCCTTGGCCATTTCGAATGTCCCAACAGTGCCATCCATCTTTGCCCATTTCTTCAGGGAATCTGTGGCAAAGAAGGCAACACCTACATCGATCTTGTGTTCCTCCATGACTTTCTCCGACTCCCCAGCGATGTTGAGCCGAGTGAATGTCCATGGAACTGCCTCAAAATGGTTGAAGGACACTTCGACCCCGATCCGGGCCTTGATGAAGTCCATCTTCCACTTCCGAAGGTCACCTTCACTCTGGGAGAAGAGCCGAGGCTCCTGAATCCAGCCAAGTGGGGCGAGACGCTCTCGGAAGAGACGGTTGACAGCGGCCTGCCCGCCCGCTCGCAACCGCCTGCCGCCTATTCCAGATGAGAGGTGCGCCTGCACAATGTCGTCGCCGCCTATCGAGCGAGCGACTTGAACCAACTCGCCCCAGGAGTCGCGGTTCTCTAGGATCTCGCGAGCATGACGAAAGTCGTGAGTGGAGAACTCCACGGAACAGATGGTAGGACTTCCGAACGGAGACTGCGGTGAATGGCTGGGTCGATATCGGGTCACCCGAGGAGCTGGTTGACGGGAAGCCTGTTCGGGTCACCGTCGGAGAGCAGCAGGTCTTGCTCGTGAAGGCCGACGACGAGGTGTTCGCTGTCGGGAATCAGTGCACGCATCAGGGCGCAGGGCTCGATAGAGGCGTCGTCAAGATCGCCGGCTCGGTGAAAACCGTGACGTGTCCGGCGCACGGGAGCATGTTCAACCTGGAGACTGGCAAGCCGATGCGTCCACCGGCCACGAAACCGGTGCCGGTCTACGACGTGAAGGTCGAGGACGGACGGGTCTTCGCTCGGCCGCGAGCCGAGAGCTAGAGGCGCTCGATCGATCGGGCTTCCATCCGGGGACCCCACGCGGGCGGGGAGAGGTGGCTTCGCTCCAGGAGCACCTGCACCCGCGCCCGCTGTCCTCGATACGGCTCCAGCAGCTCCAGCATCCGCGCGTCGGTGGCGCGCGGCTCGCCGGCGAGCGCCCACGCAACGATGCCGGGCAGGTGATAGTCACCCACCGAGACTGCGTCCGGGTCTCCTAAGGAGAGCCGGGCAACCTCGGCCGACGTCCAGGGGCCGACGCCCGGCATAGCCTCCAGGCGATGCCGGCCCTCGGAAAGCGGCACCTCGGCGAGCGCCTCGAGCGACGCCGCCCGCGCACACACGGCTCGTACCACCTCCGCGCGGCGTCGCTCCACCCCCCACGGGTGGAACCGGAAGTACGGAAGCTCGGCCACCCGCGCGGGATCGGGCGGGAGCAGCAGGCCGCACTCGCCGGGCGCCGGCTCGCTCACGTCGGACGTCATGCGCCGCCATGCACGACGAGCCTCCATCCCCACGACTTTCTGTTCCAGCACCGCGGCGACCAGCGTTCGAACGACGTCGAGCGCTCGTGTGAGCCGCACGCTCCGATGCTCCTTCCACACCTGCGCCATCACGTCGTCCCGTGGCTCGAACGCGGATAGATCGTCCTCGGCACCGATCAGTCCGGGCGTTCGCTCGAGCGCCCATCCGGCTCCCGATCCCCAGGCCGTCGCGACGACCTTCCCGTGTCCAGGAACGAGCCGAAGCGTGACCGGGCCCTCGGGCGTTCGCGCGGCGCGCCACGTCTCGTGTCTCTCTATCCGCATCGTCGGGTCGCCGGTTCCGCGCCGGAGCGGGAAGAGCGTCGCGGCCAGGTCGAACGGCTCCTCGACGGAGATCGCTCGTTCGTTCACGGCATTCACTCCGAGGGGCTCGGCGATGCCGGGCCGGGGAGTGACGGGCTCGGCGACACGCCGACGTCGGACGCGAGATGTCGTTCGATCTCGAGGCTCCCCGTCTCGGGGAACTGCGTCACGACGTCCCATGCGACGAGCTGCATCCCATCGCCGTCCTCGTCGGCTCTGAAGTACAGGACCTCGGCGGAGAACGGCACGTCGCCCTCCGCGGTGAAACCGGTGGGCCCCGCGCCGCCGGTCGTTCCCACGCGCAGGTACAGCGTCCCGTCGACCACCTCGTCGCGGTTCTCGTGGAAGTGCCCCGAGAGGACGAGTGGCACCAACCCGGCGACCCCTTCCGCCATGCGGTCGTCGTGCACGAGCACGATGTCGGGCGGCTCGGATAGCGCGCTCACATCCGCCGTGACGCGCTCCGCCGCGGCCTCGACCAACGCGACGACGTCCTCGTCGCCGGTCGGGGTGCCTCGTTCCTCGTTGAAGTAGGGGTGTCCGAGCCCGTAGATCGTGAAGCCGTCGACCTCGGCCGTCTCGCCGTCGAGGACGACGGTCCCGTCGACCCCGGTCAGGGCGTCCTGGAAGTCGGCTGAGTCGTGGTTCCCTCGCACCCAGACGTACGGCAGCTCGAAGTCGGGGATCTCGGAGAGGATGAACTCCTCGTTGGGCGCTCCGAACGAGGTGGTGTCGCCGGTGTCGATCACGAAGTCGACGTCGAAGCTCCTCGCCAGCTCCTGTGCGAACCCGTAGCCGAGCGTCGACAGGTGGATGTCTGAGATGTGCAACACGCGGACCTCGTCACCTCGCCCGAGCGGATTCGATTCGACCGCCGCATACGCTCGGGCGGCGCCCGCCACCACGCGGCGAAGCTCGTCCCGGAAATATCCGACGCGCTCGATCGCGCCCTCAACGGGGCCGAAGAGCTGTGGCACCAGCCGGAGCGAGCCCGTGTAGCTCGGGGCCTGGAACGCCGCCGCGTCGAACCCGATCGCGGTGAACCCCACCGAGAAGACGACCGCGAGGAGCCCCGCGACCGTCGCCCGAAGGACCTCGAGCCATCGGTTGCGGAACGCGAGGAGCCCCAGGGCCGCGGCGCCGGCGACGCCCACCAGGACGACCCATCCCGCGAACCGGCCCGCCGCAGCCAGCGTGTTCCGTTCGACCTCGGCCGCCACGGAGTCGACCCCTCGACGGAGCCCCTCCTGCAGCGCCTCGACGTCGACCTCGCGGAGCGACGCCCGGAGGTGCAGGGGCGCGCCGTGGGTGTCGGCACGGAGCCTCCCGAGCGGGGGCAGCGAGATGTCGGTCACGCTTCGGCCGAAATCGGCCTCCATCTGGATCTGGAAGGGGCCGGCGTCGACCGTGGTCTTCGCGAACGCCTGGAGTGTGAGGGCCGCTCCTGCCACGCCGACCAGGATCGGGCCGAGGAGCCTCGCCCAGCGCGGCATGCGTTCACGGCGCGCTGTGTCGGGCATGTCGGGCACCGTAGCAGCGGGCGTGTCGGTGACCTCTCGTACGGTTCACGGGGCTCTCGGAGGCGGCGCGAGCCGAGGGGCTGGCCGTCGCGCCCGCGGTCCTCTGAGGACCCGCTCGTCAGGTCCTAGGCCCCTCGGCTTCAGCTCGGGTCATCCGGTCGACCTGCGCGACCGCACCGCCCGCGTCACGGACGAGCTCCGTGTAGATGCGCCCCCAGGCGAGCAGATCGTCGGCGACGCCGAAGATGTTCACGCCGACGAACGTCATGCTCGAGCCGTCGGGGCGCGTTCCTTGCAGGCGCCACTCGAGCCACACGGTCTCCCCATCCTCGACGAGGGACAGGATCTCCGCCCGCAGGTCGGGAACACCCCCCAACAACCGGGCGAAGTTCTGCCTGACTTGCTCCCTGCCGGCGACGATCTCGCCGGTTCGAGCGGGAGCTTCGTCGCGGTAGTCGGGATGGAAGCAGGAGACCGCGGCCTCGAGATCGTGATCGCTCAGCGCCTTCGTCCAGCGCGTTACGAGGTCTCGCCCGTTCCCCATGGCGGGAACTATGGGTCTCCCCTCAGAGGTCGGTCAACCCGGAACCCCACCACACGTCGAGCGTCGACAAGATGGACGTCCGAGATGTGCAGGACGCGGACCTCGTCGCTCATGGAGCATCCGCGCGAGCCGAATCGCCTCCGTGGTGAGATCGGCCCGGTGCAGTGAAGCGCCGGCGCTCGTCGGTCCTGCACGGCATCCTCACATGCGTCGCACTGTCCGTGGCGCCGGGCGAGCGCGCCGAGGAACTGCGGCGCGAGCTCGCGCAGCAGGTCCTCGATGCGGGGCGCGTCGATCGCCGGCAAGCGTCGGTCGCTCTCTATGCGGCGTCGGCCGCGCGCTCCAGCTCGGCGATGTCGATCTTCTGCATCTGGAGCATCGCCTTCATGGCCCGCTCGGCCCGGCCGGGGTCGGGGTCGCCCAGCAGCTCGTGCAGGCGCGTGGGGACGATCTGCCAGGACAGGCCGTACCGGTCCTTGAGCCACCC
>JBPCPX010000009.1:0-8615 GCA_050998695.1 Actinomycetota bacterium | reverse complement strand
TTTCTTCTCTTCTTTCTCTCCTCCCTTCCCCCCCCCCCTCTCCCCTCTTCCCCCCCCCCCCCCCCCCCCCCCCCCCCTCCCCCCCCCCCCCCCCCCCCCCCCCCCCCGCCCGACGCCCTCGTCTTGGACGCGACGATGCCGGGGCTGGACGGCCACGAGGTCTACCAGCGACTCCGGGAGGAACCGGCCCTCGCCTCGCTCCCGGTGATCTTCCTCACAGGGCGAGGCGCCGAGGAGTTCGAGGCGTACGCGGGGGAGCACGTGAGGGTCGTGACGAAGCCGTTCGACCCCACAGAGCTCGTGAAGATCGTGTGCGAGGCGATCGGGGTGACCGGGTGATCGAGGATCGGCTGAAGGACGTGCTCAACGCAGCCGTCGCGGTTGCCGCTCCCGCGCTCGGACTCGAGCCCCCTTTGCCCGAGCCCGAGCTCCAGCGGCCGCGCCAGAAGGAGTTCGGCGACTTCACCACCAACCTCGCGATGGTCGTGGCGTCCCAGGCCGGCGTGGATCCACGGGCGACGGCGACCGCGATCGTGAACGCGCTGCCCCCCGCACCGTTCCTCCAGAAGGCCGAGGTGGCGGGGCCGGGCTTCATCAACCTGTGGACCACCGACGAGTGGCTCCACGACGTCCTGCGGCAGATCGTTCAAGAGAGCGACCGATACGGCGCCGGTCCATCGACCGGCCGGAGGATCCAGGTGGAGTTCGTCTCCGCGAATCCGACCGGCCCGCTCACGATCGGCCACGCCCGGAACGCTGCGATCGGCGATGCGCTGGCCCGACTGTTGACGTTCGCCGGTCACGAGGTGGAACGGGAGTACTACTTCAACGATGCTGGCGGCCAGATGGACCGCTTCGGAGCCTCCATCGAAGCCCGGTATCTGCAACTCCTCGGCCGTGAAGCGAAGGTGCCCGAGGACGGCTACCACGGCGACTACATCATCGAGCTCGCGCGAGACATCCCGGACACCGAGGGGTCCCGTCTCGCGGATCTCCCGCCGGAGGAGCGGCTCGTGCGGCTCCGGGGGGAGGGCGCGCGACGCGCGATGGAGCAGATCCGCGCCACCCTCGAGCGGTTCGGCGTCACCTTCGATTCGTACTTCCTCGAGGCGTCGCTCGTGGAGAAGCGCGAGATCGCGAAGGCGATCGACACGTTGCGGGGGGCCGGCGACGCCTACGACGCGGAGGGCGCCACCTGGTTCCGCTCGACCGCGTTCGGCGACGACAAGGATCGCGTCGTCGTGCGGTCGGACGGGACGCACACGTACTTCGGTGCCGACATCGCCTACGTCCTCGACAAGTTCTCGCGCGGTTTCGATCATCTGGTGTACGTGTGGGGCGCCGATCACCACGGCGACATCGCGAGGGTGAAGGGAGCCGCGACGGCACTCGGCTTCGACCCCGATCGCGTCGAGATCGTCATGTATCAATTCGTCTCGTTCCTGCGCGGAGGCCAGCCCGTGAAGATGAGCAAGCGGGCCGGGACGTTCGTCTCGCTGGACGAGTTGATCGACGAGGTGGGCACCGACGCCGCGCGGTTCCAGCTGCTTCTGTTCTCCAACGACCGTCCGATGAACTTCGACATCGCCGAGGTTGCCCGGCAGACGCTCGACAATCCCGTCTACTACGTGCAGTACGGGCATGCGCGGATCGCGTCGATCCTCCGGAAGGCGGCCGCGGAGGGGATCGAGCTCGGACCGATCGAGGATGCTGACCTGACGTTGCTCGTATCCGAGCCGGAGCAGGAGCTGCTCCGGGCCCTTGCCGACGTCCCGGGCCTGATCGGGACGGCTGCGGAGCAACGAGCGCCGCACCGGCTGACCCACGCGACGCAGGATCTCGCGGCCACGTTCCATCGCTTCTACACCGAGTGCCGAGTGGTCTCCGACGACGCCGCCCTGACACAGGCGCGGCTCTGGCTCTCCTCGGCCGCGAAGCAGGTCCTTTCGAACCTCCTCGGGCTCCTCGGCGTCTCGGCCCCCGAGTCCATGGAGAAGATGGACGACACGCCGCCAGATGAGTGAGGCCCTCGAGATCCGAACCGCCGAGCCTCGCGACGCTCGTGCTTTCCTCGAGCATTGGACCGCGATCGTCGAGGAGGAACGGTTCGTCAGGAGCGAGGAGGTGCAGGTGTCGGCCCGCGGCTATCGTCGGCGCTTCCGCCAGCGGTCGGATCTCGAAACGAACCTGCTCGCGTTCGAAGGAGGACGCCTGGTCGGACATGTCACGGTGCAGCGCGAGCGCCATCCGGTCACGCGGCATGTCGCGTCGCTCGCGATCGCGGTGGCCGCCGACGCCCGCGGACGGGGGATCGGAAGCCGGTTGATGGTGGAGGCGGTCGAGTGGTCCACGCAGGCGGGCGTCGAGAAGCTCGTTCTCTCCGTCTATCCGCACAACGACGCCGCGATCTCCCTGTACCGGAGATTCGGCTTCGTCGAGGAGGGGAGGCTCGCGAGGCACTCGCGCAAGTCCTACGGTTACGAGGACGAGATACTCATGGCGGCCTGGATCGGGAGCGACGGGTGACGGTGGACGGATCGAACGAAACGGTCGAGCGAACGGTGCGCATCGGCCTCCTCGGGAGCGGCAACGTGGGCGCGGCCGTGATCCGCTTGCTGCACGAGCACGGGGATGACGTGGCCCGCCGGGCGGGTATCCATCTGGATGTCACCCGGGTTGCCGTGCGCGATCCCGGCCGTGATCGGGGCGTGCCTCTGCCACCGGACCGTTTCACCGACGATCCCGGCGCCGTCGTCGACGACCCCGGGATCGACATCGTCTGCGAGTTGATGGGAGGCGTGGAGCCCGCGCGCGAGCTGCTCTTGCGCGCGTTGGCGAGCGGGAAGTCGGTCGTCACCGCCAACAAGGAGCTCTTGGCGACGCACGGGGAGGAGCTCTTCACCGCGGCGGACCGGGCCGGCGGGGATCTCTATTTCGAAGCGGCGGTGGCGGGGGGGATCCCGCTGATCCGACCGTTGCGTGAGTCCCTCGCGGGGGAACGGGTCCATCGCATCCTCGGGATCGTGAACGGGACGACCAACTTCATCCTGACGCAGATGTCGGAGCACGGCTGGACCTCCGAGGAGGCGATCGCCGAGGCACAGGGGCTCGGTTTCGCCGAGGCCGATCCCACCGCGGACGTCGACGGATACGACGCGGCCGCGAAGTGCGCGATCCTGGCATCGGTGGCGTTCGGGGCGCGTGTGGTCGCCGATGACGTCTACCGGGAGGGCATCTCGGATGTCACGCCGCAGGACTTCGAGGACGCCGCTCGGCTCGGCTACGTGATCAAGTTGCTCGCGATCGCAGAGCTCGATGACGAGGAGATCTCGGTGCGCGTCCATCCCTCGATGATCCCGATGGAGCACCCGCTGGCAGCCGTCCGCGGCGGGTCCAACGCGGTCTTCGTCGAGGGCCCGAAGATCGGACAGTTGATGTTCTACGGCGCCGGTGCGGGCGGGGACCCGACCGCGACCGCCGTCGTCGGCGACCTCGTGAGCGTGTCGAGGAACCTCCTGCAGGGTGCGCGAGGTCCCAGCTCGGCGCCGATCAACGCGCGTCGCGTTCGCCCGATGGACGACACACGCGATCAGTACTACCTCAAGCTCCGCGTCGACGATCGACCCGGCGTGCTGGCGGAGATCGCCGACCGCTTCGGGCGGAACGGCATCTCGCTCGAGCGCGTCTGGCAGGAAGGCTCCGGTGACGAAGCCACGCTCTCGTTCATCACGCACCGCGCCCAAGAGGGCGCCTTCCAGAAGACGATGCAGGAGCTCCGCGAGCTGGACGCCGTCCACGCGGTCGCGAGCGTCATCCGGGTGGAGGGCGAGGAGTGACTTCCATCGACGGGGCGTCGCAATGGCGAGGCATCATCGAGGAGTACCGCGCGAGATTGCCGGTCTCGGCCGACACACCCGCCATCACGCTCTGTGAAGGCGGCACGCCGCTCGTTCGCTCCGACGTCTTGTCGGCCGAGACCGGATGCGACGTCTGGCTGAAGTACGACGGCGCGAACCCGACCGGTTCCTTCAAGGATCGGGGGATGACCCTCGCCATCTCGAAGGCTCTCGAAGAAGGGGCGAAGGCCGTTGTCTGCGCGTCCACAGGCAACACGAGCGCGAGCGCCGCCGCCTACGCCGCGAAAGCAGGTCTGACGTGCGCCGTGCTCGTGCCGAAGGGGAAGGTCGCGCTCGGCAAGATGGCGCAGACCCTCGTGCACGGGGCTCGAGTGCTGGAGGTCGACGGCAACTTCGATGCGTCGCTCGAGCTCGCGAAGGTGCTCGCGGACCGTTATCCGGTGACGTTGGTCAACAGCGTGAACCGGTACCGCCTGGAGGGTCAGAAGACGGCTGCGTTCGAGATCTGCGACGCGCTCGGTCGTCCGCCCGACCTGCACCTCGTCCCCGTCGGGAACGCGGGCAACATCTCCAGCCACTGGCTCGGCTACACGGAGTACCTGGAGGCCGGTGTGATCCACGACCCGCCACGCCTCTTCGGGTTCCAGGCTCAGGGCGCGGCGCCGATCGTGCTCGGCGAGGCGGTGAAGGACCCGCAGACGATCGCGACCGCGATCCGGATCGGGAACCCGGCCTCATGGGAGAAGGCGGTCGCGGCGGCGAGGGAGTCCGAGGGCGCGATCCTCGCGGTCAGCGATCGCGAGATCTTGGCCGCGTACCGGCGCGTCGCCAGGGAGGGGCTGTTCGCGGAGCCCGCGTCGGCCGCGAGCGTGGCCGGGCTGCTGCACCTGCATGCCGAGGGCAAGCTCACGGCCGACGCGACGGTCGTGTGCGTCCTCACCGGTCACGGACTGAAGGATCCTGAGTGGGCGATCGCGGGGGCGGCGAGGCCGGAGACCGTGCCAGCCGATCCCGCGGGCGTCGCCGCCGAACTGGGTCTGTAGATGCGCATCACCGTCCGGGTGCCGGCTACGTCGGCGAACCTCGGCCCGGGGTTCGACTGCTTCGGGCTGGCGCTGGACCTTTGCAACGAGGTCACGGTCGACACCGAGGCCGAGCCCGGTGTCTCGTGGGAGGGCGAGGGTGCCGACGAGCTCGCCACGGACGGCTCCGACATGGTGAGCCGCGCGGTCGCGTTCGCGCTCGAGCAGCAGCTCCTGCTCCATCAACGAGCGGAGCTCCCGTCCTTCTCGATGCACGGCCTCAACCGGATCCCACTGGAGCGCGGGCTGGGGTCGTCGTCGGCTGCCGCGGTTGCGGGAGTCGCGCTCTGTCGAGCCCTGCTGCGCCAGGCGGACGGCGAGGACGATCCGTCCATGACCTTCGCGTACGCGGCAGAGCTGGAGGGGCATCCGGACAACGCCGCGGCGGCGACTTACGGTGGTTTCACCATCGTCGCCGACCGGGTCGTTCGCAGGCTCGATCCCCACCCTGATCTCGACCCGTTGGTGCTCGTACCCGAGCACCTTCGCCTGCCGACGGGAGATGCGAGGAGCGCGCTCCCGTCCGATGTCGGCAGAGAGGATGCGGTGTTCAACGTGAGCCACGGTGCCCTGGCGGTCGTGGGGTTCACTCGGGATCCCGGCCTCCTCCTCGTCGCGCTGCAGGACCGCCTCCATGAAGATGCCCGAGCCGGGCTCGTCCCCGAGTCGGCGTCGCTCCTCCACGATCTCCGCGACCGGCAGATCCCGACCTGTCTCTCCGGCGCCGGCCCGTCGCTGATCGCCTTCGAGCGGGAGGGACATGCGGTCGGCGAGCTCCCGCACGGTTGGCGGGCGATCCGGCCCGGTGTGCGGTCGAAGGGCGTCGAGGTGAGGGTCGAGGACTGATCTCAGCGAACGCAGCGGCCCGTACCGACCTCGTCGGTGCGAGCCATGGCCCTATCGACCAGCGGGATCAACCTCGGGGACGTGATCGCGTAGCCCACGTCCTCGTTCGTGACTGATGCGCCGAAGATCAGGCCCGCGACCTCCCCACCGGGAAGCACGAACGGCCCGCCGCTGTTCCCGGGTTCCACCGTCGTCTGGAGCTCGTAGATCCGCCGGCGTGCCTCGTCCTCCGAGTAGATGTCTCGACCGACCGCATCCAGCGCGCGTCGGACCGCGGCCCCGAGCTCGATGTAGCTTCCGTGGGGGTATCCGACGACGGCCCCACCGGTGCCTCGAGCGACCTCTTCGGCGAGCAGATCGAGCGGGGGCGCATCGAGGCCCTCCACCCGGAGGACGGCGGCGTCGAGGTCCTCGTCGAAGAGCACCGGCACCGCGTCGAAGACCTGGCCCTCCCGCTCCACCCTAGGGCTGCTCCCGGCGATCACGTGAGCGTTCGTCAAGACGAGATCGTCCTCGACCACGAACCCCGTGCCCTGGAGGATCCGGTCGCACGCCGGTCCGGCGACCAAGACCACCGACGGGCGCGCCCTCCTCGCTGCTCGCTCCGCGAGACCCTGTTCCGGCTGCGGAACCGGATCGACAGGCAGCGGAGGCAGGCCTGAGAAGACATCGGGGAACCCGATGATGTCGAGCACGTTCCCGAGCTGCGCGGCGAGCGCCGGTGGCGGCGGGAGCGCCGTGTCGACGACGCGGACCACGGCCGAGCGCTGGAGCGACCGAGCGATCGACGGGAACGGGCCCGCCGCCAGGTTGAGGCCGAGGAACCAGATGGCGAGGATGAGAGCGCTCACGGAGAGCGCACCCCCTCCCACCGCATCCGCCGCTTTGAGCCGAGTTCCCCGGGCTCGTCGACGGAGCTTGAGCCCCAGGACCGACCCGACCGCGTCGCCGATCGCACCGAGGAGCAGGACGGTCCCGAGGGCCACGCCCGCCCTCGCCGGGTCGGACCGGACGAGGTCAGCCGTGAGAGGCGCGAGCCGAACGCCGACGACGAACCCGATCCCGAGTCCCACGAGCCCCGCGACCTGCAGCAGCGCGCCCCGTCGATAGCCGCCCCAGGCCGACAGCACCAGCAGCAGGAGGAGGACGACGTCCAGGACGGTCACGGGTCGCTATCGTCCCATGCCACTCCGTGTCCCCAGGCCGTCTCGTCGACGGATGTTGACGCCCCCTACACTGCCGAAATGGTCACGATCGCCCACATCTCCGATCCGCACGTCGGTTCCCCCCACTTCGTGCCGAACCTCCTGCATCGGGTGATCGAGGAGATCAACGAGCTGCAACCCACCGCGGTGATCTGCAGTGGGGACCTCACCACCGACGGGTATCGGCAGGAGTACCAGGCGTGGCTCTCGTACGCGGAGCGGATCCAGGCGCCCCTGCACACGATCCCGGGCAACCACGACTCGCGGAACGTCGGCTATCTGCACTTCGAGGAGCTGATCGGTGCACGCAACTGGTCCGTGGACGTGGAGGGGATCCGGATCGTGGGTGTCGATTCCAGCGAGCCCGACCTGAACGAAGGGATGGTGGGTCGGGGCCACTACTCGTGGATCCGGAAGCAGTTCGCCGAGCCCGCCGACCTCAAGGTGTTCGTGCTGCACCACCATCTGATCCCGATCCCCGGGACCGGACGTGAACGCAGCACCGTGATGGACGCGGGAGACCTGCTCGAGGTGCTCGTCCACTCGGGCGTGCACGTGGTGCTCGCCGGGCACAAGCACGTGCCCTACGTGTGGCGGCTCGAGGACATGTACCTGGCGAGTGCCGGCACATGTTCCTCCCTTCGCGTGCGCGGGCACACCAAGCCCTGCTACAACGTGCTGGAGATCGAGGGCGGGAAGGTCACGATCTTCCGGAAGTTCCCGTTCGGCGAGCGCCAGCAGATGGCCCAGGTCGCGATCGCCACGGGGACCCAGATGCAGCGCGAGGACGAAGGCTTCATCCAGGAGTCCGCCCCCGTGTCGGATCAGGTTTCCGACCAGGTGGCCGATCCTGTCCCTGGCGACTGACCCGGGACGCGTGCAACCTCATCGACCGGCCACCACCAGGAGAACGCACATGCGAACGCTCGCCCTCGTGGACGGTGAGCACTACCCGCCCGTGATGCGTGCCGCCCTGGAGGCAGCGGGGCTGCGCGGCCACGAGATCTTGGCCGCGCTCCTCGTCGGTGGGACCGAGAAGCTTGCTGCCGGCGACGCGCCACCCGACCTGGGCGTCCCCGTCCTCGTCACTGCCGGCGGACGCATGCATGCGTTGCGGGCGGCGATCGCCGAGTTGTCGCCCGAGGTCGTCCTCGATCTCTCCGACGAGCCGGTGCTCGGCTACCGCGAGCGGATGGAGCTCGTGGCCGTCGCGCTCGTGGCGGGGGTTCCCTACCTCGGTCCCGACTTCCGGATCGACCCGCCGGAGTTCGCAGCCCCGCTCGGGGTCCCGACGCTCGCGGTCATCGGCACCGGGAAGCGGACGGGCAAGACCGCGATCGCCGGGGCGGTCGCCCGCCTGGCGGCCCGCCGTGGGCTCGAGCCGGTCGTCGTCGCGATGGGCCGCGGTGGGCCGCCGGAGCCGACCCTCGCGATGGCCGGTTCCGTCGACCTCGATCGGCTCGTTCGACTGGTCGCCGACGGGCAGCATGCGGCGTCGGACTATCTGGAGGACGCCATCACGACCGGGGTCACGACGGTGGGTGCCCGGGGGGGCGGAGGGGGGGGGGGCGGGGGGGCGTGAGGGGTCCAAGGTCCTGGAGGGGGAAAACGGGGGGGCCGCCCCC
>JBPCPX010000124.1:0-3887 GCA_050998695.1 Actinomycetota bacterium | reverse complement strand
CGGCAGATGTTCTTCCGATCGCAGGCGCTCGAAGAGGCCCACAAGGAACTGCAGGATCGCGAGCAGGTTCTTCGTTCGCTTTCGAACGCGATGGCCGAGGAACGGGCGGACGAACGCCTCCAGATCGCCGGGTACCTCCATGATGACCTGGCCCAAGTGCTGTTCCGGCTCTCGATCCAGGTCGATGTCGCGCGCAAGCTCCTGGAGAAGGGTCAGACGGAAGACGTGAGCCTCCAGCTCGACAAGATCCGTCAATCCAAACAAGAGACCTCGGATCGGATCCGTGCGCTCATCCGAGATCTGCATCGCTCACCGCTCGGCGCGAAAGGGCTCGCGGAGGCTCTCGAGTCGTTCACCGACGAGGTCGGTCGCGACTCCTCCATCCGCTTCCATCGCGATGTCGAGGACATCCAGCTCCCGGCCCCGATCGCCTTGCTCGTGTATCACATCGCGCGCGAGGGTGTGATGAACGCCCTCAAACACGCGCAACCCAGGGACATGTGGATCGTGGTTCGCGAGGAAGACGACGACATCGTGCTCAGTCTCAAGGACAACGGGGTCGGCTTCGACACGAGCGCTCCGGGGCCCGAGGGTCACTTCGGCATGGCGATGATGCGTGAGCGCGCGCAGGTGGGTGGTGGACGATTCGAGGTCGAGAGCGCACCCGGTGAGGGAGCGACGATCACCGTCAGGTTCCCCACATCCCTCCTGCAGCAGGAGCCGTCGGCCGAGACTTCACAGACGAGAAGCGGCGATCCTGAGGCAGGTGCTTCCCCCGATACCCCTGGAAGAGCGGAGCCGTTGCCGGGGGATCCTCGTCGAAGCGTCCGAGCATGACCGCGACGACGAGGATCGCGACTCCCGCGTAGAGCAAGACATCGCCGATCGAGATCACGGCGCCGATAGGCGGCGGGATCCCGATCACATCCCCCAGCGGCGTCAGTCTGTCGTCGGGGCCCATGAGATGGTGCTTCGCGGTGCCCGGGCCGAGGAGACCCTCGGCGCTGGCACCGGCCGTTTCGAGGGCGCTCGCACTCACCGGCATCCCGTTGTTCACGCCGATGACCAGGATGTTCAGCACGAGCCCCGCCATGACGAACCAGAGGGCCGGAAGCCGGCGATTGGCCCATGCGAACAGGATGAGCAGCGCATAGGAGCCCACCAGCAACGCTGCCCCCGCCGGGCGACCGATGTCACCTGCGAGGGAGACCCCTTGAAGGACCAGACCCGCAAGCGCGATCCCCCACCAGCGCACCTCGAGATGCTCGAAGGGTCGAAGGCTGCCACCCGCGATGAAGCCGGCGAGGATCGCTAGGGCGAGCACGATCAGGACCACCATCACGTGGAAAGTATCCGGCTCGGACGGCCGACTCGGTGGCATCGTTCTGAGGGAGCCGGGACAGTCCGGCCTCCGGCGGCGCTGCCCCTCTCGCATGCGACACTCCCGATCGTGGCGATCGAGGGGCTGCTGCTGGACATCGACGGAGTGCTCGCCGTCTCCTGGGAGGCGTTGCCGGGCGCGGTCGATGCGATGAAGCGCCTTCGCGAAGACGCGGTCCCGTTCCGCCTCATCACCAACACGACCACGAAGACGCGCGCCGACCTCGCCGGCACGCTCCGGGATGCCGGATTCGACGTCAGGGAAGAGGAGATCGTGACGGCCGTCGTCGCGACGACCGCCAATCTGCGCGCCGCACACCCGGGATCGAAGGTCTTCGTTCTCTCAGATGGAGACGCGACGGAGGACCTGGCCGGCATCGATCTCGTGTCGGTCGAGGACGCGGACGTGATCGTCATCGGAGGTGCCTGCGATGACTTCACGTACGGGACCTTGAACGCGATCTTCCGACGCCTGATGGATGGGGCCTCACTCGTGGGGATGCACAGGAACCTCTTCTGGAAGACGAGCGAAGGTTGGGAGCTGGACGGCGGTGCCTACATCGCCGGACTCGAGGAGGCAGCGAACACGAAGGCGACGATCTGCGGGAAGCCGGAGAAGACCTACTTCGACGCGGCACTGGCGATGCTCGGTCTGGAAGCCGATCGTGTCGCGATGGTGGGCGACGACATCGTCAACGACATCCAGGGAGCGCAGGCAGCGGGACTCACCGGGATCTTGGTCCGGACCGGGAAGTATCGGGAAGGAGACGCGGAACGCTCGGAGGGTCGACCCGACCACGTCCTTGCGTCGTTCGCGGACGTACCTGCCTTCCTCGGATCGGCCTAGGCGGGCGCCGACCGGTCCATGACACGCGACCGGAACACCTTCGCGCAGCGGCTCTTCGCGGGCATCGCGCCCGACTACGAGCGGATGGGTGCCTTGCTCTCCATCGGGCAAGACGGGAGATGGAGACGTTTCCTGGTTGCGAGGACGAACGCTCCTCCGGGATCGAGGGTGCTCGACGTCGCGGCCGGCACGCAGCTCGTCTCCCGTGCGCTTGCGGAGCGGAGGAACATGCGGATCGTGGCCCTGGACCAGAGCGAGGCGATGCTTCGTGCGGGCCGCGAGCCCAACCGGGCGGCAGGTTTCGAAGACCGGATCGCGCCCGTCCTCGGACAGGCGGAGCGTCTCCCGTTCGAAGACGGAGCCTTCGATGCCGTCTCCTTCACGTACCTCTTGCGCTACGTGGAGGACCCGGCGGCGACCGTGCGAGAGCTCACCCGCGTGATCGCGACCGGTGGCTCGATCGCCATGCTGGAGTTCCATGTGCCGCGCTCTTCGTTCGTCCGCGCCGGCTGGTGGATCTACACCAGAGTGGTGATGCGGATCCTCGGGAGCGTCGCGTCGCCGGCGTGGGCACGCACCGTCGCCTTCCTGGGGCCGGACATCTCGCGCTTCGTCGGCAGACACCCGCTGGAGGAATGGGTCGGCTGGTTCCAGCGGGCGGGCATCCGTCACGTCCACACGCGAACCTTCCTCTTCGGGTCGGCCGTCGTGCTGTGGGGTGTGAAGGACGGATGAGCGAGCGGCCCGCCTTCTATGCGCTCGCGCCCGGAGGCTGGCGAGACTGGTGGACGCTCCTACACCCGCCGTACACCTTGTGGCATCTGTCCTACGTCGCGCTCGGAGCGGCGACGACCGTTCACGAGCTCGATCTCTATCGGCTCGGGATGAGCCTGCTCGGCTTCTTCCTGGGGTTGGGTCTTGCGGGGCACGCGTTGGACGAGCTTCGAGGCCGTCCCCTGGGGACCTCGATCCCCGACCGGGTGCTCCAGGGCCTCGCGATCGTCGCTCTCCTCGCGGCCGGCGCGGTGGGGGTCGTCGGCGTCGTGCAGGTCTCGGCGTGGCTGGTGGCGTTCATCGTCGTCGGAGCCTTCCTCGTCGTCGCCTACAACCTCGAGCTGTTGGGGGGCAGGTTCCACTCGGACCTGTGGTTCGCGATGGCGTGGGGCGGGTTCCCGGCGCTGACCGGAGCGTTCGCTCAGGACGGCACGATCGATGTCGCGGCCGTGCTGGTCGCGGGTGCATGCGTGGCGATCAGCGCGGCTCAGCGCGTCCTCTCGACGCCCGTCCGCCGTCTCCGGCGGCTTGTCGCGACCGTCGAGGGAACGATCACGCTGCGGGACGGCACGACGGAGCCGGTGGGGGCCGACGTCATCAAGATGGCGCCGGAGGCGGCGCTGAAGATCCTGTCGGTCGCGATGCCGCTGCTGGCGACGGGGTCCGTGGTCGCCAAGCTCTAGGCCCTCGCTCCATGGGGGTCCGTAGTATCCGCGCCGTGTCCGCATTGCATCGAGTCATCGGGTTCGCGGTCGTCGCGATCTTCGCGCTCGGATGGATCTGGGGATTGGGAGCAAAGATCGCACGGCGCGAACCGGGAGCCCGCTACTGGACGTGGCTCGCGGTGGCGCAGGTGGTCGCCGGCGCGCAGGCGCTCCTCGGCACG
>JBPCPX010000113.1:0-17987 GCA_050998695.1 Actinomycetota bacterium | reverse complement strand
GCGTAGAGCGATCCCAGCTCGGTGATCGCTCCGAAGAAGCGATCGGCCGCCTCGCCGTGCTCGGCGTTGGCAGCCTTGAAGAGGTTCTCGTCGAGCTCTCGTCCGTCGCCGGTACGGAGCGCGGCGTAGCCGATCGCCGCTCCCCCCGCGGCGAGCGCGGCCGCCCACGCGATCCGGCCCAGCTCCCGACCCACCCTCATCGCGAGCCATCATGCGACAATCGTCGCTGACCGTCAGAAGACCCTTCCGAAGGGCCTCGGGAGTCACCATGCGACGCGAACCGGAAGATCCGAACGACGCGATCCCGGAAGGGAAGCCCGCCTTCGAGTACCGGCGGGAGAACGCCGGGTTCAAGTCGGTCGCGCTCGGCACCGCCGCCCTTCTGCTCGTGATCTTCGCGCTTCAGAACCTCGACGATGCGAACATCGACTTCCTGTTCTGGGACTGGGACGTGGCGACCTCCTTGCCGATCGGTATCGCGGCCGCGCTCGGATTCGTGATCGGGTGGAGCGTCAACTGGTTCCGTCGGCGGGCGAAGAGGCTCAGGAGACCGGAAAGGGCAGGAAGGAAGGACTAGGCGCCGGCTTCGATCTGGCGCTTCTGCCCCAGGGTTCCGTAACGGATGCCGAGTTGTGCGCCACCGACGGCACTGAGCCCCGCGGCGACGAGCCGGCCGAGCGGTCCTCGGAAGCGGTAGGTCACCTCGTGACGGAGCAGGCTTCGGTCTCGAGGCAGCCGTCCGATCGACGTGTCGACCGTGGCATCGAGCGGTCCCCGTAGCCTGATCTTCGCGTGGGACGGAGGCTCCCATCGCAGGATCTCGCCGCGAACCATGACTCGGACTCCCATGAAGGACATCACCACCGAGTACGTGGAACCCACATCGAGCCCTCCGTCGGGCACCCGCACGCTCACGACGTGGCGCTCCCAGTGCGGGATGTTGGCGGGATTGCTCACGACCTCCCAGACCCGCTCGGAGGGAGCGTCGACCTCGACGGAGAACTCAGTGGTGCTCATCCGATGTCGGCGCTGCCACTGGACCATCCACGCCACCACACCAAGCGCGAAGGCGCGAGCCGCACCAACGCCTCCGCGCCCGGGTCGATGTCGGTCGCGAGCGCCCGAGCCGACTTCGCGCCGCTCCCGAGCTCGTCGAGGATGTAGATGGATCCCGTGCCCTGCACCATGGCGCCCACCATGTCGCGAGCGCGCCATTCGGACGCCTCGTCGACCGTGAGCGCCGCCGGCACGTCCGGGCCCGCCGCCGCGAGCGACAGCGTCTCTGCCGGCAAGGAGGCATACAGCGCGTAGGCGTCGGCCCGCCATCGCGCCGGCACGACGACCGGGCCGCGGTCTCCCACGAGCGTCAAAGCGCCGACGCCGTCCGTGCCGAGGGGCTCACTCACCTCGCGCGGCAGTGCCGAGAAGGGATCCTCGCCCTTGGCGGAGCGCCGGAACGTCTCGTGCGATGCCGACGTCCCGCCCCAACGACCCTTCCCTTCCTGCACCCCGTCCTCATCGACGAGGGCGGTCCGGTCGAGCTCGATGCCGACGAAGACCCTGCCGGGCGGTGTCCACGCGAAGGGCACCTGCTTGGCGTCGAACGCGTACCCGGCGAAGAATCGCGCGTTCTTCTTGCTGAAGGCCGCGGTCGCTCGAGCGATCGAGGTGGCACCGGCCACCGCATCCCCCCAGGTGCTGCGGTCGAGGGCGTCGTAAAGCTTCGCCTCGCCGGTGAACGAGACCGCGAGCTCGCCGTGGCGAACGAGGCCGGCCGCGGAGGGATCCTTCCGCCAGGCCCGCGTTTTGACCGAACGCCGGGAGGTGGTCAGCCACAACCTGCCACCCGAGTAGGCGAACACGAGCGGCGTGCAGTGGGGCCCGCTCGGCGGGGACGTGGCGGCGTAGCAGAACTGGCCCTCCTCCAACACGGATTGGACGGCGGTGGAGAGGAAGCTCATGCCGTCACCTTCGCACGGGCGGCGAGCGGCGGCCACGAGAGCATCAATCCCGTCCAGACGAGGTGGCTCGCCAACGGGGCCACGACACCTCCGCTCCACGTCGCCAGCGACGTCCACAGGGCACCGCCCACGAGCGCGCCCGCGAGCAACGGGCCGCTGGCCCATGCCGCGTTCACGCCGACGGCTGCGGCCCAGGTCAACAACGCGCCCGTCGTCGAGGAGGTCGCGTCCTGGACCTCGGGCAACACGAAACCACGCCAGAACAGCTCTTCACCAGGCACCGCGACCGCGAGCGTGAGCGTGAGGGCGGTGAGGAACGAGGTCTCTTGCGTGCGGCGATAGACGTCTACCACCGCGCGCTCGAGCCGCGGATACCGGGCGGCGAGGCCGACGACCAGCCGCGTGGCAGCGTACAGGGCCGTCCCCGACGCGATGCCCACCCCGGCGGCGACTGCGACCTCTTCCTCCGGACAACAGCTCGGATCTCCGGTGAGGAGCGACGCGACCCCGAGTACCGCGAAGGTCGTGGCGGTCGCGGGCCAGAACGGAAGGCGGTCGCGTACGACCCTGCGCCACACGACGACCTGCACGACGATCCCCGCGAGGATCACCGCGACGGACATCAGCCCGCCGGCCCGAAGGAGGAGGCGAGGAACCGCGTCTTCACGGCGACCTCGGCGGTGAACGCCGTCACCACCGCGAGGTAGTAGAAGCCGGTCGCCGACTGTACGGCCGAAGCCCGCTCACCCTTGAGGACGGCCTTCACGAGCCAGGCGATCAGCGCCGTGGCCGCCACCATGCCGAGCGCGATCCACGGTGCCAACGCACCTGCGGTGAGCAGGGGGTTGATCGACGCTGACGTCTCCACGCCTGAGAACCCCGCGCTGATCACGGCGATCGCTTCCACGACCACCGACACCAGGAGGATCGTCGTCATCCTGTCGATGGGGCCTCGCGGCAGCTTCCGATCGGTCAGGTACCAGTGGCCGAGGAGCAGACCGTCCGTCGCCGCTCCCAGCAAGCCGGCGCCGGCCGCCCGCTGGAAGAGTGCGAGCGGATACGACTGGCGGCCGGCGCCACCCATCCAGACGAGCACCGCGAGCCACGCGGGCACGCTGAGCAGGCCAACCACACGGGCGGCAGCCGGCTGACGCGCGAACAGCAGCACGGTCCACACCGCGGTCGCCACGACGGCCGCGATCGTCGTCGCACGCAGGGCGCCGCCGGAGGAGTACCGATCGATGACAGCCGACTCGACCGACAGCCAAGTGAGGACGGCGAGCACCGTGAGGATCGCGCCGAGGAGCTTGAAGAAGCCGCGCTTCACCTCCGTCCAGAGCGGGCTCAGCCACAGGAAGAGTGTCGCCCCGGCCACGGCCTCGGCCAGGACGACGGCCATGACGCCCGCGACCCCGATCACGCTCGCATCGCGCGGGAGTCTATCGGTGGCGCTCTCGGAGACTGCCTCCAGTCGTCCGGCGCGCACCGGGTAGGCTGCGCCGATGGAGGACTGGCGTTCCTACGACGACGTCGCGGAGACGTACGGACGCGTGCACGCACCCCGCTTCGCGGAGGCGGCGCGCGACCTCGTCGGCGCGCTCGCCATCAACGAGGGAGAGCGGGTTCTGGACGTCGGAACGGGAACGGGCGCAGCGGCGAACGAGGTCGCGCGCACGGGCGCGAAGGTCGTGGGTATCGACCGCTCGCTGGGCATGCTCTCGGTGGCGCACCGCGAGCGCCCGTCGCTGCCCATCGTGGCCGCGGAGGCCCTCGATCTTCCCTTCCGCGACCGGACGTTCGACGTGGTCCTCGGCAACTTCGTGTTCGCGCAGTTCGCCAAGGTCGAGACGGCGTTGTTCGACATCACGAGGGTCCTCGCGCCGGGTGGCCGGATCGGCTTCACGACGTGGTCGGACGGTAAGGACGCGTTCCAGGACACCTGGATCGAGCTCATCGAGACCATGATCCCCCGAGATCTGCTGGCTCCCGCCTACGCGGGGGCGGCCCCGGGCCACGATCGCTTCAAGCACCCCCAGGCGGTCGAGGACGCGTTCCGCAAGGCCGGATTCCGCCAGATCCGGACGGAGCGGAAGCGCTATCAGTGGACGTATCCGCGGAACGATCTCGTCGAAGGCATGGGGACATGGGCGGTGGGTCGCTTCGCCCGCAACATGCTCGGCGAATCGAGCTGGGCGTCGTTCCTGGAGCGCGCCCGGACGACGTTCGCGGATCGCTTCCCGGACCCGCTCAACGACTTCCACGACGTGATCATCGCGGTCGGCGCCCTGCCTCGCTGAGATCGAGAGTCAGGCGCCTATGGGGCGCGTTTGCGTTTCCTTGCCCGGCGGGGCCTCGTGGTAGCGTCGCGGGTCGCGTCTGGAGGGAGGCTCATGCGGCGCACCGGGATCGCGGCAGTCGTCTTCGCCATCGGGATCGTCGTCCCCGCCTGTCAGAGCGACGGGAGCGGTGGAACGGTCGACGAGTCGCGAGCCGGGTACGGGGGGATGGGGATCAGTCCTCCGACCACCCCGGATGGGATCTCCCTGCTCGGTCCCGAGACCTTCCCCTGCCAACCGGGAACCGACGGCGCCGGCTACACGAAGTACGGGGTCGGCCGGATGCGCCGTGGCGGCCTCGAACGCGAGAAGCTCGAGCCGGACCACATCATGATCGGCGGACACGGGGTCAACTTCCATGGGACCCGCCGGGTCGTGGATGGGGGAACGCTCGAGATGGAGATGGACGAGGACTACTTCGGGCCAACGGTGCTGAAGGGCCCGGCCGGAGCGACCGTCACGATCGAGCTCGAGAACGAGGGCATCCGCGCCCACAACTTCAGCGTGCCGGGACAGGACATCGACCTCGACTGCGGCGTCCGAGCACGCGATGAGGTACAGGTCGTCTTCCCGCGCTCGGGCCTGCTCGCGTTCACCTGCAAGTTCGGCGCCACCTCGGGAATGCGCGGGGCCCTGACCGTCGAAGCCTGACCGAGCACTAGCTCAGATCGAGCACGCGGAACTCCTCGGCGTGCTCGACACCGATCCTCTCGCCGGCCTCGAGGGCGTCCTTGCCCAGGAACTCCTCGAAGAATCGGATCCCCTCGGACAGCTGGCTGTCGTGCTTCTCCAGAGCCGCCACCTTAGCCGGGAGATAGCCCGAGATGTCCTCCACGTGGTTGGGCTCGTTCGTCCATCCGAGCCAGAGGTCGAAGACGTCCTGCGTCTCGAGACCCTGGGCGAGCTGCTCGGTGAAGAAGTGCGGGTTCCCGCTCCCCGGGTAGCACGCATCGAGCGCGACGAAGCCCGAGGCGCGATGGTCGGCATGGTTGTAGTACCGGTTCTCGAAGAACACCGCGGTCGGATCGCACGCCACGACCGTCTCGGCGCGGACCTCCCGGATCCGGCGGACGACGCCCTCGCGCACCTCCTCGGTGTTCCGGAGCTCGCTGTCCGAGATCGACCCGACCCGGACGCTCGCGAGACCCAACACGTCGGCGCCCTCCTCGGTCTCTCGGAGACGCGTGGCGGCCAGCTCCGCCCGATCCTGCGCGGGATCCTGCGACCCACGATCTCCGTTCGTGAGGATCAGCAGATGGACGTCGCGACCTGAGGCCGCCCACTTCGCGAGCGCTCCCCCGGCGCAGATCTCGGCGTCGTCCGGATGCGCGAAGACACCCAGGACCGGCCCGGACCGCGGAGCACGTTCCTCCTTGGTCACGCCGCCCGGTCGAGCACGAAGCGCACGAGGGCTCGGACGGGAACGCCCGTCGCGCCCTTCGGCCCCAGGTCGTTGCCCTTCTCGGAGAACGCCGGGCCCGCGATGTCCAGGTGCACCCACGGCACGTCGCCGACGAACTCCGCCAGGAACCACGCCGCCGTGATGGCACCCCCCCAGCGATCGCCGATGTTCTTGATGTCGGCGATGTTCGAATCGATCAGCCGTCGGTACTCCTTGTGCAGCGGCAGCGGCCAGATCCAGTCCCCGGTCGAGCGGCCGGCCTGCACGATCTCCTCGACGAGCGCGTCGTCGTTGCCCATCGCGCCCGTGATGTCGGTGCCCAGCGCGATCATGCACGCACCCGTGAGCGTCGCCGTGTCCACGATGCACGACGGCTTCTTCTCAGCGAGCAGCGCGAGGGCGTCGGCGAGGATCAGCCGCCCCTCCGCGTCGGTGTTCAGGACCTCCGACGTCTTCCCCCCGTAATGCTTGATCACGTCACCGGGCTTCTGCGCGGCGCCGCCGGGCATGTTCTCGGCGGAGGGGATCGCGGCGATCACGTTGATCTTCGGCTTCAACCGGGCGATCACCTTCATCGTCGCGAGGATCGACGCGGCCCCGCCCATGTCGATCTTCATCGTCTCCATCCCCTTGGCGTCCTTGATCGACAGACCACCCGAGTCGAACGCGATGCCCTTGCCGGTCAAGGCGATCGGAGTCGATCCACCGGCGCCCTTGTAGGACAGCTCGATCAGCCGTGGCGGGTTCACGCTCCCCTGCCCGACCCCCAAGATGCCGCCGAACCCACGCTTCTTGAGCTCTGCCTCGGTCCACACCTTGCACGTCAGTCCCTCCGCCTTCGCCATCGCCTGCGCCTCGCGCGCCAGCTCCGCGGGGGGAAGGTCTCCGGCCGGCGTGTTGACCAGATCGCGCGCCCAGGCAACCGCATCCACGATGACCTCGGCGCCGCGAACGGCCTTCCGTCCGGCTTTCGCATCCGCCTTGTCGCCTCCAACCACCGTGACCTTCGACAGAGGCTTGTGGTCGTTCGTGGACTTGTAGCGGTCGAAGCGGTACCCGCCGAGACCCAGACCCTCGGCGGCCGCCTGCGCGAGCTCCCCGACGTCGCCCTGCACCGCCTGAGTGAACGTGGTCGCGGCGTGCCCGAAGCGGCCGACCGACGGGGCGACCCGCCCGAGTGCCTTGCGCATCGCGGGGACGTCGAAGTCTCGGCGTTCACCGACGCCGTGAAGGAGAACGGCGTCCGAGGCGAAGCGATCCCCGTTCCGCTTGGTGACGAGCAGGGACTCGCCCTTCTTGCCGGTGAGCTTGGCATCGCGATAGGCCTGCTCGAGGCCCGTTTCCTTGACGCCGGGACCGAACTCCGGTCCTTGGAAGACCGGCAGGATCAAGACGCCGGCTTTCACCGCCTCGGGTGCGTCCGTGGAGAACGAGAACGTGGTCACAGCGTGCAGCCTCCTTCGTCTGGCCTAGCGCAGAAGCGGCAGTGTAGTCACGGGAACGCAACGCCGGACATCGGTACCCTGGCGTTCGTGAAGACGTACGACATCCGCAACCTCGTGCACTTCTCCGACGACGAGCCTCGCCGACGGACGCTCATCGAGGGCGAGCGCCTGTGGTCGGAGATCGTCTGCCTCCAGGGAGCGCAGGGGGTGGGTCCCCTCCGCGACGATGACGCCGACGGGATCGTTGTCGTCCTCGCGGGCGAGGTCGCCACGCAGGTCGGGAAGGGTCGGGCCCGCATGACGCAGTGGGAGGCGGTCGAGGTGCCCGCCGGCCTGGAGCTCACGATGCGGAACGCCTCGGATGAGCCCGCCGTGGTCCTGCTGGTGGTCGCGCCGCCTCCGTCCGACTGAAGTGATCCGTCCCGAGGGCGTTCACCCACGGACGTGGAGCTAGGCTTCCTCGCATGGCGCGCGGGGCGGCGGTGGCGGCGACGCTCGCGACCGCCCGTGGACCGCTCCCCGCAAGAGGCGTCGCCGCCACCGTCGCGGTGATCTCGCCCGGCGGCGTCGCGTGGGACGAGGACGGCACCATCGTGTTCGTCGGGCCGGCGGACGACCTTCCCTGGGAGCCGGTCTCAGTCGGTAGGGTCGACGAGGGCACGATCGTCCCCGGGTTCGTGGACTGCCACGTCCATCTGCCGTTCGTCGGCTGGCGGGCTGATGAGTTCGAAGCCCGCCTGGCCGGGGTGTCCTACCGCGACATCCACGGAAACGCGGGCGGCATCTTCCGCTCGGCCCGGATGTTCGCCGAAGCGGATGACGAAGACGTCCTCTCGTTCTCGAAGGCACTTGCCGTGGAGATGGCGGCCCACGGCACCACCGCGATGGAGCTGAAGAGCGGGTACGGCCTCTCGGTCGAAGGCGAGCTGCGGCAGCTTCGACTCGCGCGGCGGCTGTCCGAGGCGGTGCCGCAGATATGCGCGGTGACGCTACTCGCGTGCCACGCGATCCCCGACGCGTGGTCGCGCGAGGACTGGGTCACGACCGCGTGCGACGAGCTGATCCCCGCGAGCGCGAAGGAGGGGTTGGCGGATGCGGTCGACATCTACGTCGAGGACATCGCGTTCTCGCTCGCAGACCTCGAGCGCGTCGCGGCGGCGGCCTCGGCCGCCGGGCTGCCGCTCCGAGTACACGCCGACCAGCTCGGGCCGAGCGGAGCGGCCGAGGCCGCCACCGCGCTGGGAGCCCGGAGCGCCGACCATCTGAACCACATCGGTCCGGAGGGCATCGCCGCGCTCGGCGAGGGGCAGACAGCGGCCGTCCTCCTACCGGCCTTGACCTTCACCCTCCGGGCCGCGCCGGCGCCCGTCGCTGCGCTCCGGGATGCCGGCGCCGCCCTCGCGATCGCCACCGACCTGAACCCGGGAACCTCCCCGGTGAGCTCGATGCCCGAGACGATCGCGATGGCGTGCTCGCTGTACGAGCTGACCCCGCTCGAGGCGCTCACCGCCGCCACGGCGAACCCGGCGTGGGTGCTGGGGCTCGATGAGCAGGTCGGCACGCTCGAACCGGGCAAGCGTGCGGACCTCGTCGTCGTGGACGGTCCGTCGTTCGCCCACGTGCCGTATCGGCCCGGGCACAACCCCGTCGTCGCCACGGTGATCGGCGGCGAACCGGTCGGCTGAGAGCTCGTCAGTACAGAGCGCCGGTCGCGTCTTCGGCCGCGGAGACCAGACGGCCGGATCGCACAAGCTCGACCGCGGCCGCGATGTCGGGGCCGAACTCGCGATCCGCCTCGAAGAAGGGCACTTCGTCGCGGAGCGCCTCCTTCACGGAAGCGGTCGCCGGACCGGGCTCGAGCGGAGCGCGGAGATCGAGCGCCTGCGCGGCGCCCAGCGCCTCGAGCGCTAGCACCATCTCCGCGTTGGTGACGACGTCCCGGGCGTGCCGGGCGGCGGTCATCCCCATCGACACGTGGTCTTCCTGCCCTGCTGAGGACGGGATCGAATCGACCGAGGCCGGATGGGCGAGCGACTTCGACTCCGAGACGAGCGAGGCCGCCGTGTACTGCACGAGCATGAACCCGCTGTTCAGACCGCTCTCGGGAACCAGGAACGGAGGAAGCCCGTTCGAAAGCGCCGGGTCGAGCAACCGGTAGAGGCGGCGCTCGCTGATGCTCGCCATCCCCACCGTGGCGGCCGCGAGCAGGTCCATCGCGACCGCGACCGGCTGGCCGTGGAAGTTGCCTCCAGAAGCGATGTCCCCATCGTCGGAGAGCACGATCGGGTTGTCGGAAACGGCGTTCAGCTCGATCTCGAGGACACCCCGCGCGAAGCCCAGCGCGTCGCGTGTGGCGCCGTGCACCTGCGGCGCGCATCGGAGCGAGTACGCGTCCTGCACGAGATGCTCGCTCTCCCGGTGCGAGGCCAGGATCGGCGACCCCTCCAGCAGGCGGCGGAGGTTCGAGGCGCTCGCGGCCTGGCCAGGATGGGGCCGGAGGCGCTGCAACCTGTCGTCGAACGGCGCGTCCGTGCCGAGGGCGGCTTCGATCGTCATCGCCGCGACCACGTCGGCGGTGCGAGCCAGCGTCGACAGCCGCTCGGCCGCGAGCACCCCGATCGCCAACATCCCCTGGGTCCCGTTCACGAGTGCGAGTCCTTCCTTCGCCTCCAACGTGAGCGGTGCCAGCCCGGCGCGCTGCATCGCTTCCCCCGCGGGGGCGGTCCCGACGTCCGTCAGCACCTCGCCCGCGCCGATCATCGGCAGCGCGAGATTCGCGAGCGGCGCCAGGTCCCCGGATGCGCCGAGCGATCCCTGCTCCGGCACCGCGGGGATCACGTCTGCGTTCAGCATCTGCACCATCAGGTCGATGAGCGCCGGCCGTACGCCCGAGTAGCCGAGGGCGAGGACGTGGGCGCGGAGGAGCAGCATCGCGCGCGCTTCGGGGCGGGACAGTGGACGACCGACCGCGGTCGCGTGCGACCGGACGATCCCGTGCTGCAGGTCCGCTGCCTGCGTCGGATCGATCCGCACGTTCGCGAGCGCTCCGAATCCGGTGGTGACCCCGTAGACGACCTCGCCGGATGCGACCGCGTCCTCGACCACGCGACGTGCGGCGGCGACGCGTTCACGAGGAGCCGGCGAGAAGGACACGTCGGCGCCCGCCGCGACCGCAGCCACGTCGGCCAGCGCGAGCGCCTCTCCGATCGCGACCGTCACGGCTGCGAAGGCTACTACCGAACGCGAAGCGGCTGTCAGCCTTCGCGGCCGACGACGAACCAGATCCCTTTGACGGGCACGTCACCGATGTTCCACAGTCGATGGGGCTGCGTCGAGTCGAACGCGATCGAGTCACCGGGACCGAGGGCGTACTCGTCGAAGCCGAGCTGCACGCCGAGCTGTCCTTCCAACACCACGCCGTACTCCCGTCCCGGATGGCGCATCATCTTCTCGTCGGAGGCCGAAGAACCCCCCACGTCGTAGACGACGTGGAGGAAGTCCACGTGCTCGTGCTGGTGACTCGTGAGCCGCTCCCATTGCACGCCGGAATCGAGGTCGATCACGTGTCGATCCTCCAGCCGCACCATCGGACCGCGATGGATGACTTCGCCGGGGTCGGCGCCGTCCTCGGTTCCGGGCGTGTCCGCACCGTTCCCGCCGCCGAAGATGTCGTCGACCGAGACGCCGAGCTCGGTGACGATGTCATAGAGGGTGCTCACCGACGGCTTGGACTGACCCGACTCGATCTGGGAGATCATGCTGGCCGAGAGGCCGATCCGGCGGGCCAGCTCGCGCTGACTGATCCCCACGCGATCTCGCTCCTCTCGGAGCCTCGTCCCGATGTCTTCCAGCTCGCCGGCCACCAGCACCTCGAAAGCTCTCGCGCAGGGAGCGCTCAGTCGCACTGACAGTACTCGATGAAGGATCAGCGTGTGTGTAGCAACGCTGATCGCTCGTGATCTCAGGGAGGGCGGCGACTGGCCAGGGAGCCTGCACCAACCTTGCCTAGCCAACCCGCGGCGAGGTATGTAGTGTGCCTGAACAGCCAGGGACGGTCGTTCAAAGTGGCAGTGATCGCTCATGCGGCGATCGGGGGGCACCGGATGGTGAGTCGGTCGGGCGAGCCCGGGAGTAGCAGGTGATGTCGAAGATCCTGCTCAGCGGCGGCTGCGTACTCACGCTGGGCGCCAAGACACCGAACTTCACCCGGGCGGACGTCCTGATCGACGGCGAGACCGTCGCCGAGGTCGGCACCGGGCTCCGTGCCCGCGACGCAGAGCACGTGGATGCGACCGACACGATCGTCATGCCCGGCTTCGTGGACACCCACCGTCATGCCTGGAGGTCGCTGTCCCGCAACGACGGCGCTGGGCCGCCCGACGGCGGGACGGCGGGGGCGAGCGACGCGTTCCGGCCCGAGGACATCTATGCCGCGACGCTGGTCGGCTTGCTCGGTGCGATCGAGGCTGGGATCAGCACCGTGGTCGACTGGTCGCTTGGGTCGGATGACGCCCTCGTGGACGCCGCGCTCCAGGCACACGCCGATTGCGGGGTGCGAACGGTGCTCGTCCATGCCCCGGAGGCCGGGACGGAGGACCAGAGATCGACCGCACCGGCGATCCGGCAGCTCGTGTCGCGCCTGACCGGCGCCGCCGGGCCGCTCACGACCATCGCGTTCGGATCCGAGGTCTCCGGCGCGAACGATCTCGCACGTGTCGAGCTCGAGTGGACGGTGGCCCGCGAGCTCGGGTTGCGGATCCATGCACACGCCGACCCGGAGACCTCCGGGAATGGAGCGATCGCCGAGCTCGCCCGGCGCGGCCTCCTCGGGGAGGACGTGACGCTCGTCCACTGCTCGCTCGACGACGAGGACGTCGAGGCGATCGCCTCGTCCGGAGCCTCGGTGTCGCTCGCGACGTCGGGTGGGGTGGCGGGCCACATCGGGGCGCCGCCGATCCAATCCTTGATCGACCGCGATATCCGCCCGGGTCTCGGCGTCGACGAAGAACGACTGGCGCCGGGTGACCTGTTCGCCCAGATGCGGGCCACGATCTCGATGCAGCACGCCATCGTCTTCGATCGCAAGCTCGCCGGGAAAGCCGGAGTGCCGCGACTGATGAGCACGCGCGATGTGATCCGTCACGCCACCGTGGACGGCGCCCGCGCGGTGGGTCTGGGCACGGTGACCGGATCCCTCGAGCCCGGGAAGCAGGCCGACATCGTCATGCTGCGGACCGACCGCCCGAACATCTTCCCGATCAACGACCCGATCGGCGCGGTGGTGTGGGGCATGGACACCTCGAACGTCGACCGGGTGTTCGTCTCGGGACGCGCCTTGATGCGGGGCGGCGTCCTCGACGCGGACGTCGCCCGCGCCCGGAACCTCGCGACGGTCGCTCGACGCCATCTGACCGAGTCGTCCGGAGCGTTCCCGGGCACGATGTCGGCGGGTGGCGCATGAGCGCGCGGGCGCCCTCTTCGGCGCTCACCTCGTTCGTCGTCGGCTCTCGCTACCTGCCGGTGTACATCGCGCTCCTCCTGCTGGTCGTCGTGGCGTCCATCTGGGCCCCGGCGACCCTGGGTGGTGTCGCGTTGCGCGCCGTCGCTCCCTATGGGGCGGTGCTCGGGATCGCCGCTCTCGGCCAGATGTTGGTGATCATGACCGGGGGGATCGACCTCAGCGTTCCCGGGACGATGAGCCTGGCGGCGGTGATCATGGTCGGAGTCGGAGACGGAGCCAACGAGCAGATCTGGGTGGCGATCGTCACCGCGCTCGTCGCCGCCGCGGTGGTCGGACTCGTCAACGGGATCCTGATCGGCGGGTTCAAGCTGAGATCTGCGGTGGCAAGGGCGGCTCGATGCATCTCACGGATGTCGCACACGGCGCGATGGGCTCATACGCGATCGTCGGCGCCCACATGCCGATCGCGGCAGGGGCCGCTTGGGCAGCGCAGACACGAGGGACGGGTCAAGTGACTGTGTGCTTCTTCGGCGACGGCACGACGAACATCGGAACGTTCCACGAGGCGCTCAACCTGGCAGCGGTCTGGAAGCTCCCGGTCGTGTTCGTCTGCGAGAACAACCTCTATATGGAGTACACGGCGATCGGCGATGTCACCGCGGTCGAACACCCTGCCGCGGATCGCGCCGCCGCGTACGGTCTGGAATCGATCCTCATCGACGGGAACGACGCCGATGCGGTGCACGCCGTGGCGGTCCGGACGGTCGCGAAGGCCCGGGACGGCGAGGGCCCGTCCCTCGTCGAGGCGGTGACGTACCGCCACGGCGGGCACTCGCGCGCCGATCCGGGGAAGTACCGACCCGCCGAGGAGGTCGAGGAGTGGCTGAGCCGCGATCCGATCCCGATGTACCGCGAGCGATTGCTCGCGGCGGGCGCCGAGGAGGCAGCGCTGAACGACATCGATCGCGACGTCCTGGAGGCTGTCGACCGCGCGACCCAGGAAGCACGGGAGGCACCGTTCCCCGATCCGGAGACCCTCGAGAACGAGCTCTGGGCCGACGGAGGCTCTGCATGGCGGAACTGACCTATCGCGAGGCCGTGGCCCGTGCCATCGCCCAGGAGATGGAGCGCGATCCGTCGGTGTACTTCCTCGGGGAGGACGTGGCCGCCGCGGGCGGGGTCTTCAAGACGACCGAGGGGCTGCTGGAACGCTTCGGACCGGAACGGGTCCGCGACACGCCGATCAGCGAGCAGGCGATCATCGGCGCAGCGATGGGTGCGGCGATGAACGGCCTGCGACCGATCGCGGAGCTGATGTTCAGCGACTTCTTCGCGGTCTGCTGGGACATCGTCGCGAACCAGATCGCGAAGGCCCGCTACATGACGAACGGACAGGTCGAGCTGCCGATCGTGATCCGAACGGCGAGCGGCGGGGGCCTGCGGTTCGGCGCGCAGCACTCCCAGAGCGTCGAGACGTGGATGATGGGGATCCCCGGCCTGAAGGTCGTCGTCCCCTCCACTCCTCTCGACATGATCGGACTCTTCGCCGCGGCCGTGCGCGACCCCGACCCAGTGATCGTGGTCGAGCCGAAGGTGCTGTACGCCTCGAAGGGCGAGGTGCCGGACGGAGAGATCGTCGACCGGCTCGGCGTCGCACGCACCGTGCGGGAGGGCGGCGACGTCACGATCTGCGCGCTCGGCGCGATGGTCCCCAAAGCGCTCGAGGCGGCGGGACGTCTCGCCGACGGCGGGGTGGCTGCCGACGTGGTCGATGTCCGCTCGCTGGTGCCTCTGGACGTCCGCACGATCACGGACTCGGTGGAACGGACGGGGCATCTCGTGACCGTGGAGGAGAACCCTCGGCTCTGCGGCTGGGGGGCCGAGATCGCGTCGATCGTGGCCGACGAGGCGTTCTACGCCCTGGACGGTCCGATCGTTCGCGTGACGACGCCGCACTTGCCGCTGCCGTCGGCCGACGTGCTGGAGGATGCCGCGATCCCCTCGGTCGATCGCATCATCGACGGCGTGCGGCGTTCGCTGGCGTGAGGTGCGCCCCGTGACCTCTCGTCACCTGGTCCGTCGCGGGAGCGAGCTCGAGCTCACCGCTCCGTCGGGATCGGCCGCCGAGGGCCTCCGGCGCTGGTCGGTGGTCGACGAGGACGTCCCGAACGCCGTGCACACCGGGTTCGCGATCGTCGAGCTGGCAGGCGGCGGCCGGATCCCGTGGCACGTCCACAGCTACGAGGACAGCCTCTACGTGCTGGAGGGCGAGGTCGTCGTGGACACCGGGAAGGGAGCGCACCTCCTCCGCCCAGGCGACTACGGCGTGACGCCGGTCGGGGCGCCGCACGCGCTCCGCAACGTTGGGGCGGTACCAGCGCGGTGGGCGACCATGTGGGCGCCTCAGCCTCGATCACGCGTCCAGGGCGACACGTACATGGTCCCGGGGTTGCCCGAACGCGAGCCGACGGCGATCGACGTGCGCGATCCGCGGACGCGCTCGTTCGGCCACATCGATCCCGCGAACATGGAGGTCGACAAGCAGACGCAGGACATGCTCGCGGTCTCCGCCAGCATGCGAACGGCGCTCCTCGTCTACAGCGGCATCACCGTGAAGATGATGATCGACGCGGACCTGGGGGCGCAGCTCCTCACGATGTTCATGGTGCAGTACGAGCCGCGTGGACTTGCCGGTCGCCACGACCATCCGTACGAGGAGACCTATCTGATCCTCGAAGGAGAGGGCGATGCAGAGTTCGATGGTGAGCGTTACCGCCTCGTCCCCGGCGATGTCGCCTGGGCGGGGGTGGGCTGCATCCACGCGTTCACGAATCCCGGTCCGGGGGTCGTGCGGTGGCTCGAGACGCAGGCCCCGCAGCCTCCCGCGCGCCATTCCTACCGCTTCGCCCGGGACTGGGAGTACCTGACCGAAGCAACCACTACCGACGAAGGGACGAAGGCGGATGGATGAGCACAGGGTCGTGGTGGTGGGCGGTACCCAGGGCCTCGGGCGGGACCTGGCGCGGCACTACGCCGAGGCCGGCCGACGCGTCGTGGTGACGGGTCGAGACGCCGACCGAGCCGAGGCTGCTGCCTCCGAGCTGGGCGCCTCCGTGGAGGGCATCGCGTTCGACCTCTCCGAGCCGACGACGATCGCGCCCGCCCTCGCGGGTCTCGGCTCCATCGACCGACTCGCCCTGGCGGCGCTCGACCGCGATCTGAACACTGTGAAGGACTACGACATCGAGGCGGCGATCCGGCTCGTTACCCTGAAGCTCGTCGGCTACACCGAGGTCGTCCACGCGCTGCTCGGCCGGCTCACCTCCGACGCATCGATCCTCCTGTACGGAGGTCTCGCGAAGCTGAGGCCGTATCCCGGCTCCACGACGATCACGACGATCAACCATGGCGTCGACGGATTGGTGCGAACGATGGCGGCGGAGCTCCCGCCGATCCGCGTGAACGCCCTTCATCCCGGGATCGTGGGCGACAGCCCCTTCTGGGCACCCAAGACCGAGGCGCTCGAGGCGACGAAGACCAAGACCCCCACCGATCGCCTGGTCGAGATGCGCGACGTGACCGATGCGGCGGTGTTCCTGCTGGAGAATCCGTCGATGCACGGGACGGAGCTCCGGATCGACGGCGGCTGGTCGCTCACCTGATGCCCCGCGTCGCCGTGCTCGGCGCCGGGAACATGGCGGGCGCGATGGTGGGGACACTCCGCCGTGCGGGGTTCGACGTCGTCGTCTGGAACCGCACGCAAGCGCGCGCCGAGGCCGTCGCTGAGACGCACCGGGCATCGACGTCGCCAACCATCGCCTCCGCCGTCGGCGATTCCGACGTCGTGTTGAGCAGCTTGGCCGACGACGAGGCCGTCCTTTCCACGTACCTCGGGGAAGGAGGCGCCGCGAGCGCAACCGGCCCCAACCACGTCGTCCTCGAGATGAGCACGATCGCGCCGGATACCGCCCGTCGCGTCGGCGAGGTCGTGGCCGCAACCGGCGCCGCCTTCCTCGACGCGCCGGTGTCGGGCAGCGTGCCCACCGTCGAGAAGGGCGAGCTCACGATCATGGTGGGTGGGGACGCGGCGGCGCTCGAGCGAGCCCGACCGGTCCTCGACGTGCTCGCCGCCAAGGTCTTCCACGTCGGTGCACTCGGCGCCGGCGCGACGGTCAAGCTGGCCGTGAACGCCTTGGTCCACGCGATCGACGTCGGCCTGTCGGAGGCACTGGTCCTCGCGGAGAAGGCCGGCGTCGACCGGAGCGCGGCCTACGACGTCTTCGCCGGAGGTGCGGCTGCCGCGCCCTTCGTGCTGTACAAGCGCGCGGCGTTCGAGGACCCGGAGAACGCGACACTCACATTCACCCTTGATCTGATGGCGAAGGACCTGGACCTGATCCTGTCGCTCGCGCGCGAGGTGGGTGCCCCGATGGGACAGGCCGAGCGCAACCGCGAGCTCGTCGAGCGAGCGCTCGCCGCAGGGTTCTCGGGGCGCGACCTGAGCGCGGTCGCCGAATATCTCCGTCGTCCCGGCTAGGTTCCCCAGCCCGCGAACGGTTCGAGCCTGCCTGAGGCGAAGTTCCAGTACTCGCGGAGGTCGCTGCATCGCCCGTCCGCCTCGAACCGGAGGAGCAGGCACCCGGGCAGGGAGACCTCCTCTCCCTCGGAGACCATCGTCGTCCACCACTCGACGGCGACGCGGTCGCCGTCGACGAACGGACGGCCCATGCTGACGTGGGCATCGCGTTGCTGGCTGGTGACGCCGTCCCAATAGGCGCGGATCCCTTCGTGACCGAGGTGAGGCTCCTCGAACGGGTTGGAGCGGTAGCTCGCATCCTCGGTGAAGAGCGTGAGCACGAGGTCCGTGTCGGCCGTCCCCCAAGCCCGCCGGTATCCATCGATCCAGTCGGTCAGATCCATGGCCTCAGCGTATCCGGCACCGAGGATCTTGATCCCGGTTGCTCTTCCGGCGTCCTCCCGGCACGATGCTCTTCATGCCAAAGGGCGCCGCGACCGATGTAGTCGCCGCAGGCCCGGGTGTCGGTCCCCTCAGGCTGCACGAAGAGAGACGTGCGACCTGGGTTCGGTGAGGGATCAAGGGTTGGGTCGGCGTCAGAGCTGGTGAGCCCGACGACGGCTCCCCCGATCAGCGCCGCCAGGATCGACAGCACGGGATGATGGCTCCGACCCGTAGGGCTAGTACGGTCGGAGCCATCGACCGCGGCCCCACATCCACCTACTTCTTCAGGGCGAAGTAGCTAGACATCCCACGGTCCGGAACTGTCAAGCAGCCACCTCCTCGGCGACCGGCCATGCCACTTGCTCGGAGTAGCACGCGCGGTGCTGCAAGCAGCCATGGAGGATCCCGACCCAGCGGTTGGC
>JBPCPX010000099.1:0-5937 GCA_050998695.1 Actinomycetota bacterium | reverse complement strand
CCGCCCGCCCCCGCCGCCGTCCCACCCTCGCCCTTCCGCGGTTGGCCGGCATCGCCCATCCGTGCTGATTCTAGGTTCCGTTCCTCAGGTCTTTGGGTGCTCCGGCCGATGCTTGAACCGAGCGCCGGATGAGGCGCGCCCAGCGATGAGGAGAAGGAGCGTCAATCCGGCATGGACATCGACGAACTGCTGCGGTACACGGTCGAGCGCGGTGCGAGCGATCTCCACCTGAAGGCGGGGAACGTGCCGTTCGTGCGCGTGGACGGCGAGCTCTCGCCCGCCGATCTCGGCTACCTCTCCGCGGCCGACACCGAGCGCTTCGCCGGCGCGCTGATGACGGAGCGCAAGAAGCGGGAGTTCGAACAGACGAACGAAGCCGACCTCGGTTACACGCTGTCGGGAGTCGGGCGATTCCGGGTGAACGTCTTCCGTCAGCGCGGGGTGATCGGCCTCGCGATCCGGCGCGTCCGCGCCGAGGTGCCATCCTTCGAGGAGCTCCGGCTCCCACCGGTGATGGCCACGCTCGCGAGCTCGCCTCGCGGCCTCATCTTGATCACCGGCCCCACGGGGACCGGGAAGACCACGACGATCGCGTCCATGATCGGCCACATCAATCGGACGCGCCGAACGCACATCGTGACGGTCGAGGATCCGATCGAGGTGGTCCACGACGACCATCTCTCCATCATCGAGCAGCGCGAGATCGGGATCGACACCGAGTCGTACGCGACCGCGCTCCGCCACGTGATCCGCCAGGATCCGGACGTGATCTTCATCGGGGAGATCCGCGACGCCGACTCGGCGCTCGCCGCGATCCAGGCCGCGGAGACGGGTCACCTCGTGATCTCCACCCTGCACACGATCGACGCGATGGAGACCATCAACCGGGTGCTCGACCTGTTCCCGCCCCAACAGCAGCGTGAGGTGCGTTCGTCGTTCGCGGGGGCACTGCGCGGGATCGTCTCCCAGCGGCTCGTGACTCGGGCCGACGGAAAGGGCCGCGTCCCGGTGGTCGAGGTGCTCGTCAATACCGGCCGCGTGTTCGACAGGATCGTGGATCCGGAGGAGACGGCAGGCATCCTCGAGGTGATCGCGGGCGGCGATTTCTACGGGATGCAGACGTTCGACCAGGCGCTCGTGAACCTCGTCAAGGAAGGCATCGTCTCTCCGGACGAGGCTCGCAGGACCGCCACCAACCCGCACGACTTCGACCTCGCGCTGCACGGCACGTTGGAGCGGCGGTCCGCCTTCGACGAAGCCGCTGCGGTCTCCGACAGCCTTCCTTTCTAGCTTTCTCGCCTTCCGACCGAGCCAGCCGTCTCTGCGCGGATCGCCGCGCGCTCCATGGGATGCCGCCGGTAGCCATACGGGATCGCGAGGAGGAAGTACGCCGGGATGAACAGCGGGCCCCAGACCATGTACTGATGGACGTGGTGCCGCTCGTGCGCCAGCAGCCTGCCCTCGAGCGGCCTCGACGAGAGGACCACGAAGCCGACGGTCATCGCGGAGCGCCCCAAGCGAGGCATCAGCCGCGTCAGTCCGCGGGGATGCCGATCGAACAGGACCAATCCCTGCTGGACGTGGGGCGCCTGGAACGTGAGGAGCCCGAGGATCACACCGAGCAGCGTGTTCGGAAAGGTCCACGCGAAGCCGAGCCAGACGGGCACGGCGGCACCGTATCGCGACGGGTGCGATTGAGCGCGGGGGTAAGGTGGGAACGCCGTGACCACGATCGAGATCGACCCTCTGTCGAAGGAGCTCGGCGACCGTTTCCAGGCCGCCGGGCACGAGCTGTACCTCGTGGGAGGCGTCGTCCGCGACCTCGTGATGGGCCGGCTAGGCCCCGACGCGGACTTCGACTTCACGACCGACGCCACGCCCGCCCAGACGTCTCGCGTGCTCCGTGGTTGGGCGGATGCCCAGTACCTCGTGGGTGTGCGGTTCGGGACGGTGGGAGCCCGTCGTCACGGCCGCGACGTCCAGATCACGACCTTCCGGGAGGAGCGGTATCCGAAGGACGAACGCAAGCCGGCGGTCACGTTCGCCAAGGACATCGGGACCGATCTGTCCCGGCGCGACTTCACGATCAACGCGATGGCCGTCCGGCTACCCGACGGCGAGTTCGTCGACCCCTTCGAAGGGGTGAAAGACCTCGCCGCGAAGCGACTCGACACGCCGCTCAAGCCCGAGATCGCGTTCTCGGACGACCCGTTACGGATGCTGCGAGCTGCGCGCTTCGTCGCGCAGCTCGGGGTCACGCCCGCCCGGCGCGCTATCGAGGCGATCGCGAGGATGTGCGATCGCCTCGGCATCGTGTCGGCCTAGAGGATCCGAGAGGAGCTCGACAAGCTGCTCGTCGCGGAGTCGCCGGGTGCCGGGCTGACGTTGCTCGTCGAGACGGGGCTGGCCGAGGAGTTCCTGCCGGAGCTGCCGGCTCTGCAGCTCGAGCAGGATCCGGTGCATCGCCACAAGGACGTCTTGCGGCACACGTTCGCGGTGGTCGAACGGCTGGAGCCGGATCCGGTGCTTCGCCTGGCGGGGCTGCTCCACGACATCGGCAAGCCGTCGACACGCGAGATCACTCCCGACGGCGTGTCGTTCCATCACCACGAGGTGGTGGGTGCTCGCATGGCGGAGCAACGGCTGCGAGAGCTGCGCTACCCCAACGCCGTCGTGGATGACGTACGGAAGCTCGTCGAGCTCCACCTCCGGTTCCACGGCTTCGGTGAGGGGTGGACGGACGCCGCGGTTCGTCGGTACGTGCGCGATGCGGGGCCGTTGCTCGACAAGCTGAACCAGCTCACGCGGGCGGACTGCACGACTCGCGACCCCAAGCGTGCGGAGCGGTTCGCGCGCCTGCAGGACGAGCTGGAGGATCGGATCGCCCGCCTCGCGGAACAGGAGAACCTCGAGGCGATGCGCCCGTCGCTGGACGGCCGGCAGGTGATGGAGCGGCTCGGCCTCGAGCCCGGACCGGTCGTGGGTGAGGCCCTCGCGTACCTGATGGAGATCCGGATGGAGCGAGGCGAGCTCCCCGAGGACGAGGCGTACCGGTTGCTCGACGACTGGGCCAGAGAGCGCGAGATCACCTAGGTCGCGCCCGCGACGCGGAGCAGGACGCGGATCGTCCGCGGATCGCCCCGCCAGTGATCCCGCACCACGTCGGGTCCGGCGCGCTTCACGACGTGTCGCAGCACGAGGCCGGCCACGACCGCGTCGTCGATCGCACCGATCCCCGGAAGGAACTCGGGGATCAGGTCGATCGGCGAGGCGAGCCACAAGCCGCCGAGCACGAGGAGCGCCTTCGATGAGCGCGGCACCCGCTCATCCCCGAGCAGGCCACGGAACAGGCGAACGAGGTTCGGAAGCAGCGAGATCAGCTCGCGAGCGAGCGTCTTGCGTCCCAGGAACAGCAACACGACGACCACGACCAACCACACGACCACCAGGACGATCCCCGTGATCAGGAGCCAGCGCATCGAAAGCCGCGGCCCGCTAGAGGCCGCCCAGGTGTTCGAAGGGCCAGACGACGATCACTGCCTTCCCGATCACGCGGTCGATCGGCACGAACCCGAGCCCGTAGCGCGAGTCGAGGGAGTTGGGTCGGTTGTCGCCCATCACGAACAGCTTCCCGTCGGGAACCCTGGTCTTGCGGAACCGGCCGGTCCGCTGCTCGAGATAGGGCTCAGAGAGCTGGAGGCCGTTCACGAAGACATGACCCCCCTTCGCGTAGACGACGTCGCCGGGCTCGCCGATCACCCTCTTGATGTAGTCGGGGTTGTCCGGCGGTGTGAACCCCAGTCCCTGGCCGAGCCAATGGGTGAGACCTCCCAAGATGCCGCGTTCGGGAGCCTTCGCCGGATCCGGCTCTTCGAACACGACGATGTCGCCGCGTGCCGGGTCGTGGAAGTAGTACGGAACCTTGGCCACGATCACTCGGTCTCCGGGCACGAGCGTGGGCTCCATCGATCCGGTCGGGATCCAGAAGGCCTGGAGCAATAGGCTCTTGATCACCAACGCCAGGGCGAACGCCATCAGGATCAGTCCGGGCAGCTCTCCGAGGAACGCGAGCGCCGGATGACGCCTCTTCTTCGGCCTGTCGGGGACCTCGTCGTCCGTGTCGTGGACGCGGCGCTCATCGGTTCTCACCTCTCCAGCGTACCGGCGCGTCAGGTCGAACGGGCCTGGATCGGCCGGATGAACCTTCGCCCGTGCACGACCAGCAGGGCGAGGCCGGCGGTGATGGCGAGGTTGCCGAACCACGCTCCCAGTCCGCCGGCGACGACCGCGAGGATCAGATCGGTGCCACGGAGGTCGGACACGAGCCACGCGTGCCGGAGCCCCGCATACGCGAGGAAGGCGGCGAGGCCCCACACCGGGAGCAGGCCGAGGATCACGGGGACCTGAGCGGCGAAGAAGAGTCCGAGGAGCAGGAGCGACCCGCCGAGCAACACGTTCATCCCCGCGGAGCGAGCTCCGAGGCGTACGTGTGCCGTCAGTCCTCCGGCGCCGTGACACATCGGCATGCCGCCCAGCATGCCCGACAACGTGTTGCCGACGCCGGCCGACAGGCACACGCGAGACGGCGTCACGCGTGACGCTGCGGGACCGAGGTACTCGTGCGCGAGGTCGTTCACCGCGACCACCGCGTTGCCGAAAGTGAGCGGGAGCTGCGGGATCACGAGGAGGAAGAAAGCCGTCGCGAACGCGCCGGCGGCCGGGAGGTGCAGTTCCGGGATTGCGAACGACGGGCCGCCGACGTGCGGGCTCGCGGCGATCGCGGCGCCAACCGCGCCCGGCCCCAGCATGGCGAGCGCGACCCAATAATGACGCGTCCGAGCGGCGATAACGACGCCGGCGAACGCGGCGATCATCAGGATCCAGGGCCACGGTGCGGCCGGCGTCGCGGCGAACACCTCGGGTGGATCGAGTACCAACTTCACCGAGGTGATCACGAGCAGAACGCCGACGCCGAGCTGGAGGGCGCGAACGACGGGTTTGGTGAACACTCGGGCAACGACGTCGGCCACGTGCCGGACCGAGAGGATGAGCAGCACGGCGGCGATCTCGAGGCCGGCCGCGTGGATGACGTCGGGCGAGAGCTGCTGGGCCACCGCGACCGCAGTCAGCGCCTTCAACGGCTGCACCGGGAACGGGATCCGGAAGACGATCCCCGTTGCAAGAACGAGGAGCCCCGCGCACACGAGGACGCTTCCGGCATCGAGGCCATTCACGAGGATGAGCGCCGTGGCGAGCGGCACCATCACGCCGAGGTCGGCGACGGCACCGGTCGCCTCGCCCAGGCCGATCCGGAACGGGGCCCGGCGCTCGGCGACCGGCGCCGTCGTGGTCCTCACCGGGGGAGCTCGACCATCACACTCGTCGCCTTCACGGTGGCGACGGCTTCCATCCCCGGCTCGAGCCCGAGCTCGTCGGCGGCCTCACGTGTGATCAGCGACACGATCCGGTGTGGGCCCGCCTGGATCTCGACGAGCGTCGAGACCTTGTCGCGTGTGACCTTGGTGATCACGCCCGCGAAGGCGTTCCGCCGGCTCACGCCGCCCCGCGGTGGGGGGGGGGGGGGGGGGGGGGGGGGGGGGGGGGGGGGGGGGGAGGGGGGGGGGGGGGGGGAGGGGGGGGAGGGGGGGGGGGGGGGGGGGGGAGGGAGGGGGGCTCACGTCGCTCATGAAGTCCTCGACGAACTCGGCGCGGTCGGTTGGCCGAAGACCTCCGGCGGCAAGGGCATGCACATCTACGTACGGATCGAGCCACGCTGGGGCTTCTCCGACGTACGCCGTGCCGCACTGGCTTTCGCGCGTGAGGTCGAACGCAGGGCTCCTGACGACGTCACCACGGCGTGGTGGCGCAAGGATCGTGACCCGGCGATGCTGTTCGTCGACTACAACCAGAACGCCCGTGACCACACGATCGCCGCCG
>JBPCPX010000075.1:0-10574 GCA_050998695.1 Actinomycetota bacterium | reverse complement strand
CTCTGGCCGGTTTTTTTGGAGAAGTCGAGCAGGATGACATCCAGCCAGTCAAGGAGGGGTGTGGGGCCGGCGCCCCTTCCGGGCCCCGCCGACCCCGCCCGTCCGTTTGCGGGGGATCAGTTGAGCTGGCCGCGGAGCGCTCCCGCGGGGTAGTCCGTCGTATGGACGTTCACGTAGTACGCGCCCGGATCCTTCGCGATGGCCTTGGCGAGCTCACGATCCACGGTCGTGCAACCGCTGGAGGTCCCGGTTGAATCCGGTGGGGTCAGCGGGACGACTACGGGACCCGCGGCGGTCACGGGCGCGAGGTGGATGTGCGCGCCGATCGCGGGCAACGTGATATCGGTGACTTCGATCTCCCAGCAGACCTCGCCCAGGCCGCGATTGATCGTGATGGTCGCGGTCCCGGACCCGTCCGGGTCGCCCGGACCAGGTATCTCGTTGGCTCCCGTCAGGGTCGTTGTGAAGCGCTGGACGGCCTGCGCCGACGGCGCGAACGCGATGATCGTGACCGCGATGGTCGCGAGGAGCACTGCTGCAGAACGACGATGCATATGATCGCCTCCCTTGGGGCATACCGGGGGCCGGGTTGCCCCTTTGGAAGGCATACGAACGCCGACCGCTCTCGGATCTCAATCGGCCCAAAGGCCGGCGAGGAACGCGTCGACGTCGGCCGCCGCGGTCACGGGTTCGCCGTCATCCGGAGCGGCGACGACCCGCGGCCCGAGCACGTCGAAGTGCTCCAGCACGTCGTCGGGCAGGAAACGGGACCGCTGCGAATACGAATGCGGGTCCTCGAGGCCCTTGGGTCTGCGGTAGTAGCGCTGCGGGTAGGTCACGTGGAGTCCGTCTCGCGCGCGAGTCAGGGCCACGTACAGGAGCCGGCGCTCCTCCTCGATCTCGTCGTCGTCGCCCGTAGACATGTCGGAGGGGATCATCCCGTCGGCCGCATGGATCACGTGCACCACGTCCCACTCCAGACCCTTCGCCGAGTGGATCGTGGAAAGGACCAAGTAGTCCTCGTCGAGATGAGGAGGACCCGCGAGGTCCCCGGTGGACGAAGGCGGGTCGAGCGTGAGATCGGCGAGGAACTGCCCGCGTGAGCTCGCTTCCGAAGCGAGGAGCTCGAGCTGCTCGAGGTCGCGGAGGCGCGAGGCCGCGGCCTCGTACTTCCTCACGATGACCGGCTCGAGGAACGTCCGGAGCCGAGCGAGCTGACCGGCAGGCGGGAGAACGTCGGCGTCGAGGCAGTTGCCGAGCGCCCCCCGGAGCTCGCGCACGCCTTCTGCCGCGCCTTTCGGCACCGCGACGGGCTCGTCGAGGAACCGCGCGAGCGGCGACGCCGCGTGCGCGTCGTCCTCGCGTCGCACCTCGAGCTCCTCCATGAGTCGCCGCGCCGACGCCGGGCCCATCCCGTCAAGCAGCTGCAGGACCCGGAACCAGCTCACCTCGTCGAGCGGGTTCTCCAGGATCCGGAGGCACGAGAGCGCGTCCTTCACGTGAGCCGCCTCCATGAACTTCAGTCCCCCGTACTTGACGAACGGGATGTTCCGACGGGCGAGCTCCACCTCGAGGTGGTCCGAGTGATAGGCCGCGCGGAACAAGACCGCCTGCGCCTTCAGGAGGATGCCCTCCTCGCGATGCTCGAGGACCGCGCGACACACGGCATCGCTCTGCTCGGCCTCGTCGAGACAGGCCCGCAGGATCGGCAGCGTCTCGCCGGGTCGAGTGGGGCGGAGGGTCTTCTCGTGTCGCTGGGGACTCAGCGCGATCACCGCGTTCGACGCCGCCAGGATCGGCGGCGTCGAACGGTAGTTGCGTTCGAGCTTGATCATCGTTGCGTCCGGGAAGCGCTCGGGGAACTCGAGGATGTTCTTCACGGTCGCGGCGCGGAAGCCATAGATCGACTGGGCGTCGTCGCCCACGACCGTGACATTCCGCGGGCCGGCTGCGGGCCGCATCCCTTCCAGGATGTCGGCCTGCAGCGCGTTCGTGTCCTGGTACTCGTCGACGAGGATGTGCTCGAACATCTGGGCGAGCTGGGATCCCGTCGCGGGGGATGTGGCGAGCGCCTTCCAGAACAGCAGCAGGTCGTCGTAGTCGAGGACGTGTTGCTGCCGTTTCCGTTCCGTGTACGCGCGGAAGATCTCACGGATCCCCTCCACCTCGTCGAGACACCACGGGTAGTGACGCTTCACCACGTCGGTGAGCCGCTCGCCCGCGTTCACCGTTCGGGAGTAGATCGCCGCAAGGGTGTCCTTGCGAGGGAAGCGCCGCGCGCGGGCCGAGTACCCGTGCTCGTCGCGAAGCAGGTTCATCACGTCCGCCCTGTCGGCTTGGTCGAGGACCGTGAAGTCGGGTGTGAGACCGAGCGCGAGACCGTGGAGGCGCAACAGACGGTTCCCGACCGCGTGGAACGTGCCGCCCCAGACGCGGCCCGTGTCGCTGGTGCCCAGCCGGGCCGCTCGCGAGACCATCTCGCGGGAGGCGCGCCTACTGAACGTGAGGAGCAGGATCCGCTCGGGCCGGGTTCCTCGTTCGATCAGCGAGGCCACCCGTGCAGCGAGGGTCATCGTTTTGCCGCTGCCGGCGCCCGCAACGATGAGCAGCGGTCCCTCGCCGTGATTCACGGCAGCCTGCTGCTCCGGGTTCAGGTCCTCGAACACGTGTTCGAAGTCTAGGTGCTGCCGGAGAATCGGCCAAGCACCGTTCTCTTTTCGAGGCCGGACGACTCCACTCTGATGGTGTGCCGTGGGAGGATGCCGCACATGTCGGAGCCGGAGATCCGCGTCGAGGAGAACGGCCCGTATCAGGTGAGCGGCTCGCTTCCGATCGCGCGAACAAGGACGGTGAAGACCGAGTTCGGCGAGCCGGTCGATTACGCGCCGTTCCAGCGGCTGGATGCGGGCGAGACCTATCGCCTCTGTCGGTGTGGCCGGAGCGCGACCAAACCCTTCTGCGACGACAGTCATCTCGAGGAGCCGCGGGCCGACGTCACGGAACGGGCCGATCACGGCCCTCGCGAGCCACGGGCCGATGTTTTCCAGGCCGAGGACGGGGCGATCATCAGCGACGACCTCTCGCTCTGCTCCAAGGCCGGCTATTGCAAGGACCGGTTCACCGGCGTGTGGCAGATGCTCGGCAACACGGATCCGGCCGTCCGTGAGCGGATGGGGTGGATGGTCGAGCTCTGTCCGTCCGGACGACTCGCATGGGCGGACTCCCCCGACACCCCCGACCACGAGCCCGACTACGAGCCGGAGATCGCCGTCTTCCGGAACGGTCCGCTGTTCGTGCGCGGCGGGATCAGGGTCGTCGGAGCCGACGGCGAGCCCTACGAGATCCGGAACCGTCAGGTCCTCTGCCGCTGCGGCTATTCCCAGAACAAGCCGTTCTGCGACGGTTCACACTCGATCGTCGGCTTCCGGGACGGCTGAAGCTACGCGGTGACGAGCCCGAGAGCCTTCAGCAGCCCCGGCGGGATCGCATGGCAGTAGGGCTCGTGTCCGTTGTTCAGGTAGTAGCGCTGGTGGTACTCCTCGGCCGGATAGAAGGCCACGTGCGGCCGGATCTCCGTTGCGATCGGCTGCGAGTACCGGGTCTGCGCCCGGTCGCGTGAGGTTTCCGCCGCCGCCTGCTGCTCATCGGAGTGCGTCAGGACGATGCTCCGGTACTGCGAGCCGCGATCGGGGCCCTGCCGGTTGACTTGCGTCGGGTCGTGCATCGCCCAGAAGACTTCGAGGAGCTGGTCGAACGACACGACCTCGGGGTCGAACGTCACCTCGACGACCTCGGCGTGGCCGGTCGTGTCGCTGCAGACCTCGCGGTAGGTGGGGCTCTCGACGATCCCGCCGCTGTAGCCGGAGACAGCGTCGATCACGCCCGGGACCTTGCGGAACAGGTGCTCGACCCCCCAGAAGCAGCCGGCGCCGAAGGTCGCGGTCTCAGATGGCATGTCGTTGTCCTCTCGGAAGGGTCCTCATCTCCATAGTCCCACCAGCCGACGTGCGGCGGCAGCAATTCCTCCGGGAGACTCCCGCAGAAGTCGTAGTCCGCTCGGGGAACCTCGAAATGGTCCTCTTCGCCGATACGCCGGAGGACCGTCTGTACCCGATATCAGGTAGAGCAGGGGAGACGCATCGAGAGGAGAGCACATGCGACAGTGGGAGCTCATCGGCATCACGGACACGGTGGATTGGTCGCCCCCTCGCCGTGAGCCAGCGCCTGCAGAGGAAGGGCACCTTCCGGCCGTCATGTGGACCACCGACGGCTCGCTTCGACTGAGAGGGGTCTCATGGACGGCCTCCCAGCACCTGGGGATCCACCCTCGCTTCCTTGATGGAAGGGAGCTGCTCCAGGCGTTCGGGATGGAAGGGGAGAACCTCCCGATCCTCGAGGCACACGCGGCCGCCCTCACGGGCAAGACGGTCACGTTCAGCCTCAAGGGGATCGAGGGGCGGATGTGGTGCCGCGTCGCGCCCACCCACGACGCGGGCGAGCACATCGTGGGGACGTTCTGCATCGCCACCGAGCCAGCGTCCGACGGCGACGAGCCGATGGCGGCGCAGGCGGCCACCCTCACGCTTGTGTGAGCTTCGGGGCGGTCAGCGGAAGCGGCTGACCGCCCCGAGCACCATCTCGGTCTCCGCCTCACCGAAGGCCGTGCAGAGCGTCCACAGCTCGTAGCCTGACGGCGGCAGGTACACACCTTCGTCCAGCATGTGGTGGAAGAAGCGCGCGAACCGTTCGTGGTCGGCCGCCTTCGCGTCGTCGAAGTTCCGCACCCGACCTCTCGTGAAGAACACGCTGAGGAGCGACCCGGCTCGGTTGATCGTCACGTCGATCCCGTTCGTCTCGAAGGCGAGCGCGAGGCCGGCCTGGAGATCCTCCGCCGTCGCTTCGAGCGCCATGTACGGATCCTCGCGATCGATCAGCTCGAGGGCCGCCAGACCCGCCGCCACCGCGACCGGGTTCCCGCTGAGCGTCCCGGCCTGGTAGACCTGCCCCACCGGAGCGAGCTGCTCCATCAGGTCCCGTCGACCGCCGAACGCGGCGCACGGGAACCCGCCGCTCATCACTTTGCCGAGGACGGTGAGATCGGGGGTCACGCCGTAGCGATCCTGGGCACCACCACGCGCGATCCGGAAACCGGTGATCACCTCGTCGAAGATCAGGAGCGCGTCGTGCTCGTCGCAGAGGAGTCGAAGGCCCTCGAGGTATCCGTCCTCGGGCGGCACGACGCCCATGTTCGCGGGGACCGGCTCGACGATGAGCGCGGCGACCGTCCCTTCGTTGGCCTCGAAGAGAGAGGCGATCTCGCCGAGATCGTTGAAGGGCGCGATCACGGTGTCGCGCGCGGCGCCGGCGGTCACGCCGGGCGTGCTCGGGATCGAGAAGGTCGCGAGCCCGCTGCCGGCCCCGCGCGCGAGCAGCGCGTCGGAGTGACCGTGGTAGCAGCCCTCGAGCTTGATGAGGGTGTCCTTGGTGGCGGCGCCGCGAGCGAGCCGGATCGCGGACATCGCGGCCTCGGTACCCGAGGAGACGAGCCGTACCTGTTCGACCGAGGGCACCATCGAGACGATCTTCTCGGCGAGCTGCACCTCGCCCTCGGTCGGCACACCGAAGGACGTGCCACGCGCTGCAGCGTCCACAGCGGCGTCCACGATCTCTTTCCGACCGTGTCCGAACAGCGATGCCCCCCACGATTGGCAGAGGTCGACGTAGCGCATCCCGTCGGCGTCCTCGAGGTAGGCGCCCTCGCCTCCGACGGCGAACCGCGGGACGCCGCCCACCGCACCGAACGCTCGGACCGGCGAGTTCACGCCCCCGGGGATCGTTCGCCTCGCTCGCTCGAAGAGCTCGTCCGATCGGCTCACGGCCGGTCAGTCTATGGGCGTCTGCGTCCGCGCCGCCTGTGGTTGGATGCGGCCCGTGACCGTCGGCCTCGAGGATATCCGCGCCGCCGCCGAGCGGATCGCCGGGCATGTGAGGCGGACGCCGGTCCTGGAGCTCGGCGACATCGGCGGTGCGGCCGTCGTCGCGAAGCTCGAGCTCCTCCAGCACACTGGCTCGTTCAAGCCACGTGGCGCGTTCAACAAGCTGCTTTCGAGCGAGGTGCCGCCGGCCGGTGTGATCGCAGCGTCGGGCGGGAACTTCGGCCTCGCGGTCGCGTACGCCGCCCGCGAGACCGGCGTCCCCGCCGAGATCTTCATCCCGTCGACGTCGCCGCAGACGAAGATCGATCGGGTGCGGGCCCACGGTGCGAACATCACGATCGTCGAGGGGTACTTCGCCGAGGCGAACGACGCGTTGGCGGCGCGAGCGGAGGAGACCGGCGCCCTGGTCATGCATCCGTTCGACCAACCCCAGGTGATCGCCGGCCAGGGAACGCTCGGGATCGAGATCGAGGAGCAGGTGCCAGATGTCGACGTGGTCCTGATCGGCGTGGGCGGAGGAGGACCCCTCGCCGGGATCGCAGCGTGGTGCGGAGATCGTGTGCGTGTGGTCGGCGTCGAGCCGGAGGGGTGCGCCTCGATGACGGCGGCGCTCGCGGCAGGCGAGCCCGTCGTCGTCCCCGTCGGCGGGCTCGCCTCCGATTCGCTCGGCGCGGCCCGCGTCGGTGACCACACGTTCCCGATCGTCCGAGATCGGGTGGAGCGCATGGTCCTCGTGACGGAGGATCAGATCCGGGAAGGGCAGCGCGCCCTATGGGAGGACGTCCGGTTGATCGTCGAGCCCGGCGGCGCTGCCGTCTTCGCGGCGCTCCGCTCCGGCGTCTATCCGGTTTCGCCAGACGATCGTGTCTGCGTCGTGCTCTCCGGCGGGAACTGCGACCCGGCGACGATCACCGGTTGAGAGACGCAGCCGCTGCTCAGGTTCCTACGCGTCGAGGAGCTGGACGAGCTTCGTGGTCGTGTTCCAGCTCCGGATCGTCATGTTCTTGTAGGTCGGCAGCGAGGCGACCCTGTTGAGCCGGCTCTGCGTGGCCCGGCTCGTCAACCGCGAGAAGTAAAGGACGCCGTTGGCCGCCCAGCCACGGTCGACGCCCTCCTTCATCGACACGTCCCTCATCGCCTTGGTCGCCGTGAGCGGGGGCTTCGGGAAGACCACGTCGTAGCGGTACAACGTCGGCTGGGTGCCGAACCCCTTCGGAGCCCGCTCGACGACCGCTCGCATCTGGCTCCGACTGCGGAGCACCACGTTCGCGTCGTAGTGGGCGAACGTCGTGCGGAGCATGCGCTCGATCACCTTCGTCAGCTCGGCCTGGGTCGACACCGAGGACGAGAAGATCACGTTGCCGCTCTGGATGTAGGTCCGAACGTCGTCGAAGCCGTTCTCCTCGAAGCAGGACTTCAGGCCCGCCATCGGGATCGCGTTCTTGCCGCCGACGTTGATCCCGCGCAGCAAAGCGACGTACCGAGCCATCCTTGACTTAGCCGCGGAGCCAATCCGCGGCATCCTTCGCGTGGTACGTCAGGATCAGGTCGGCGCCGGCCCGCCGGATCGACGTCAGGAGCTCGAGCACCACCCGCCGCTCGTCGAGCCACCCGTTCGCAGCCGCCGCCTTCACCATCGCGTACTCGCCGCTCACGTGGTACGCGGCCATCGGGAAGCGCGTCTCGTCCTTCGCGCGACGGATCACGTCGAGGTACGGAAGCGCCGGCTTCACCATCACGATGTCGGCGCCTTCCTCGATGTCGGTCCGGATCTCGCGGAGCGCCTCGTCGGCGTTCGCCGGATCCTGCTGGTAGCCGGTGCGGTCGCCGAAGCGCGGCGCGCCCTCGGCAGCTTCGCGGAACGGGCTGAACAGCGCCGACGCGAACTTCGCCGCGTACGCGAGGATCCCCACGTCCAGACGTCCGGCGTCGTCTAGCGCCGAGCGGATCGCCGCGACCTGGCCGTCCATCATCCCGCTCGGTCCGACGAGGTGCGCTCCCGCCTCCGCCTGCGCCAGCGCGATCCGGCGGTAGAGCTCCACCGTCGCGTCGTTCTCCACCTCGCCGCGGTCGTTCAATACCCCGCAATGTCCGTGATCGGTGTATTCGTCGAGACACAGGTCGCCGATCACGACCGCGTCGTCTCCGAACTCCTCGCGGAGCGCATGGATCGCCTGTTGACCGATCCCGTCCGGGTTCCACGCCTCCGAGCCCTCCGCGTCCTTGCGTGCGGGGACGGCGAACAGGATGAACGCCCGTACCCCGCGCTCCGCGATCTCGACCGCCTCCTTGCGGAGCGACTCGAGCGTGTGCTGGAGCTGGCCGGGCATCGACTCGATCGCCGCGGCTTCGCTCAACGTTTCCTTCACGAACAGCGGCGCGATCAGGTCGCCGGGCCGCACGTCCGTCTCGCGGATCAGCGAGCGGAGGGCCGCCGTGCGCCGCATGCGACGCGGACGCGAATGCGGGAAGCTCATGGGCCCAGCGTACCTCGACGACGACCGCGAAAGGATGCCGGATGGAGCCCAAGAAGCAATGGGACGGCTACGTGTCGTTCGCCTACCTGGAGTCGGGAGTCGACTACAAGGAGTTCGAGCTCTCACCCCAGCTCGATCGCGTCCCGCCGTTCGTCTATCCGCTCTCCGACGCGGATGACGACCGCGCCGAGCGGCTGCTGCGCGAGTCCGTCTGCATCTCGTTGCACGACCATTGCGGGATCACGCCGGTGGACATGTCGCAGAACGACGACTACGTGCGCGAGGGCCGCGAGTGGTACGGCTACGAAGGGCTCGCGGCCTCGGGGCTGGACGCCGTCTTCGAGAACTTCCTCGACGGGACCGCCACGATCACGTCGAAGGCCGGCTGGAAGTGGACGGACGCGATCCACGATCTCGGGATGCACCTCGCCGACGTCGCGCACCAGTCGACGGTGTTCGTGGGCGGCACCGTGGACGACATCATCGAGGCGCACCGGAGCGGCCGGATCGCGATGGTGCCCTGCATGGAGGGCGCCGCGATGATCGAGAACGAGCTCGACCGTCTCGAGGTGCTCTTCGGGCTCGGGGTCCGGATGTGCGGGATCGCCTACAGCGAGTCGAACCAGCTCGGTGGTGGCGTGAAGGACCCGGGCGACGGCGGTCTCACCCGTTTCGGTCTCGACGCGGTCCGGCGCATGAACCGGCTGGGGATGGCGATCGACCTCTCCCACACCGGTGACGAGACGGCCCGCCAGACCTGCGAGGCGAGCGAGCGGCCGGTCTTCCTTTCCCATTCCGGGGCGCGAACGTTGTTCTCGGAACGCAAGCTGAAGGACGACGACCTGTTGAAGGCGGTCGCGGAGACCGGCGGCGTGGTCGGGATCGAGGCGCCGCACACGACGATCTCTCCGGCCCATCCCCGTCACTCGCTCGAGTCGGTGATGGACCACTTCGAGTACTGCGTCGACGTGATGGGGATCGACCACGTGGGCTTCGGTCCGGACACGTTCTTCGGCGACCATGTCGGGCTGCACGTGCAGTACGCGGGCAACCTGGATACCGGCGAGGTCGGGGAGTTCGAGCCGGTCGACTATGTCGAGGGACTCGAGAACCCGTCAGAGTTCCCGAACGTGCTCCGTTGGCTCGTCGCGCACGGCTACTCGGACGAGCAGATCACGAAGGTCGTCGGTGGGAACGCGATGCGGGCGCTCCGCGTGGTGTGGGTCTAGGCCACGGACTCGGAAGGCAGCGCACGCTCGAGGGCGGCGATCAGGCCCTCGATCGTGTGCGGTCTCGCGACGGCCGCCGGCCGGAGGCCGGCGGCGCGAGCGGCGGCTGCCGTGACGGGACCGATGCAGATGACCCTGGGAGTGCCTCTCGCGGCGCCGAGCGCGTTGATGAAACCCTGAACGGTTGAGGCGCTCGTGAACGTCACGGCGTCGACCTCGCCGGCGCGCACCGCATCGCGCGCCGCGCGAGGGAGCGAAGAGGCGAAGATCGTCCGGTAGGCGTCCACCCGCACGGGCTCCCATCCCTTCCGGGCGAGGACGTCCTCCAGTCCCTCCGGCGCGATGTCGGCACGCGCGCAGAGGACGCGCCCCGAGCCGCGTGGGAACGCGCGCGCGAGGGCCGCTGTCGTGAACGTCGCCGGCTGCAGGTCCGGCTCCCGGCGAGCCCAGCGACGGAAGGCCGCCGCCGTGCCCTCGCCGATCGCCGCGACTTTGGCGCGCACATCGCGTGGCGACGCCAGTCGCTCGCGCAACACGTCCACCGTCGCGGCACTGGTGAGCGTGAGCCAGTCGAACCGCCCGGCGGCGAGCTCCTTCAGCGCCGCCGTGAGCGCCGCGGATCCTCCTTCCTGGTTCCCCCCCCACTCCGTCCCCCCCCCCCTCCCTCCCCTCCGCTCACGGCGGCGTTGAAGGAGCTCGCCGCCGGGCGGTTCGACTGGCTCACGCTGACGAGCGCCGCCACCGTGGACGTGTTGCGGGAGCGGCTCGCGTCGCCGGCCGACGTCGGTGCGAAGGTCGCCGTGATCGGCGAAGGCACGGCGGCGGCCTTCCGTCGCTGGGCGCGTCGCGACCCCGACCTGTAGCCCGCGACGTTCACGACCGCGGCCCTCGCGCGCGCGTTCCCGCGTGGCTCGGGGCGCGTCCTCTGTGCC
>JBPCPX010000176.1:0-7489 GCA_050998695.1 Actinomycetota bacterium | reverse complement strand
AGGCGGCGCTGGGAGGCGGGGGGGTGCGGGCGGGGGGGGGGGGGTGTGGCCCGCCCCTTGGTTGGCCCTCCTTTCCGGGGAGGGTGGGGCTCCGTTCCGCGTCCAGTACGGCGGGAGCGTGAAACCGGGGAACATCAGGGAGTTCATGGCGCATCCCGAGATCGACGGCGCGCTCGTGGGGGGCGCGAGCCTCGATCCGGAAGAGTTCGCTCTCATCGTGAAGTACCGCTGAGCTGTTTCGCATCCTTGCTCCCCAAAGAAGCTGCGGCGGTGCCGCTCCGGGGGTGCTGGATTGCGAGTCCTGGCCAACCTCCGTAGTATCACGATCCGGGCATGAGTCGATCCGACACGGACACCGACGTATCCCCGGTCGGGCAGGGCGAGGTTCGGGGGCGCGCCGACCTTGAGTCTTCCGCGCCGTCGGCAGAGACACCGGCGTCGATCATCGGCCGGAGCCCCTGGGAGATCTTCTGGCGGCATTTCCGGCAGGACCGCTTCGCCCTCGTCGGACTGGTGATCATCTTCCTGATGCTGCTGATGGCGATCTTCGCGCCGGTCGCCGCGAACATCACGAAGCATCAGCCGAACCAGGTGAACCTCGAGTCGCTCGACTCCTACGGCTTGCCGTCGGCCCCGCGGTGGTGGCCGGACAGCTACGACCCCACCACGGGCGAGAAGATCACCGAGGCGCCTCCCGGCTATCTGCTCGGCGTCGACGACACCGGGCGGGACCAGTTCGTCCGCATCGCGTACGGGGCCCGCACGTCGCTGCAGGTGGCGTTCGTCGCGACCGGCATCGCCCTCTTGATCGGCGTGCTCATGGGCCTCACCGCCGGCTTCTACCGCGGGAAGGTCGACACCGTGATCTCGCGGGCGACGGACGTCGTCCTGGCCCTCCCCATCCTGCTCCTGGCGCTCGGGATCGCGTCGGCGTGCGGGGCCAACGCGGAGGGATGTTTCTGGGGCCTCATCAAGCCGGGCCTCGGGCCCGTGATCATGATCATCGGCCTCTTCGGTTGGCCGTACATCGCCCGCATCGTTCGCGGTCAGGTCCTGTCCCTCCGCGAGAAGGAGTTCATCGAAGCGGCGCGGTCCCTGGGGGCATCGAATCGGCGGATCATCCTTCGAGAGATCCTCCCCAACGTGGCCGCACCGATCATCGTCTACACGACGCTGATCATCCCGAGCAACATCCTGTTCGAGGCCGGTCTGTCGTTCCTCGGCGTCGGCGTCCCGGATACCACCCCGTCGTGGGGGGGCATGCTGGCCGATGCCGGGACGGCCTTCACGTTCGCACCATGGTTGATGGTCTTCCCGGGGCTCGCCCTGTTCCTCACGACGCTTGCGTTCAACCTCGTGGGGGACGGCCTTCGCGACGCCCTCGATCCTCGGAAGGGGATCTAAGCGTATCGACAGGGGGGAACCCTGTGCGAAAGGAGGACGACCTCGAAGGCACGTGAACTCGTGAGCATGAAAAGGGAAACATGAGAAGGGGGGTAGCTTTGAAACGAGCACTCAAAGTGATCGCCGTAGTATCGGTACTCGGCCTCGTGGCCGCCGCATGCGGCGACGACGGAGGCAACGGTGACCCGACCGACGAACCCGGCCAGCCGGCCGCGGAGCTCGAGGGCGGCACGCTGAACATGGCGATGCTTGCCGACGTCACCGCCGCGTTCGACCCACAGAAGGAGTATTACTCCGTCACGTGGGAGTACTACCGCTGTTGTCTGCTCCGGACGCTGATGTCCTATGAGGGCGTCCCGACTGACGAGGGTGGCGCCGAGATCCATCCGGACCTGGCTTCCGGTGAGCCCACGCAGTCCGAAGACGGACTGACCTGGACCTACCAGATCAAGCCCGGCCTGATGTACGCGCCGCCCAAGGATGACACGGAGATCACGGCGGCGGACTTCATCCGCGCGATCGAGCGGACCGCCAACCCGAAGGCGAACGTCGGCGGGTATTCCTTCTACTACTCGGTGATCGAGGGATTCGATGACTTCGCCGCCGGCGAGGCCGAGGAGATCTCGGGCATCACCGCACCCGACACACACACGCTGGAGATCAACACGACCACACCGGTCGGTGACATCAGCTACCGCTTCGCGATGGGCACCACCGCACCGATCCCGCCCGACGACGAAGGTGAGCGGCTGGGCGTTGCCGAGGGACACGACCGGAACTACGGACGATTCCTCGTGGCCTCGGGGCCGTACATGTTCGAGGGGTCCGAAAGCATGGACTTCTCCGCGTCGCCGAAGGACCAGACCGAGGCACCTGGGTACGTCCCGGGCCGCCAGATCGTCCTGGTCGAGAACCCTTCGTACGACCCGGCGAGCGACGAGCTGCGCGATCACTACCCTGAGAGGATCGAGGTTCGGATCGGTGGCGACAACGACGACCTGTACAACCAGGTCGCCTCTGGAGCCCTGGACTTCGTGGTGGACGGCGCGGTGCCGCCCGAGAAGATCCGGGAGTACCAGACGAACCCAGATCTCCAGGATCGGATCAACATCTACGCATCGGACGCCATCCGGTACGTGTCCTTCAACCTGGCGGTACCTCCCTTCGACGACGTCAACGTTCGCAAGGCGGTCAGCTGGGCGTTCGACAAGCAGGGGTTCCGGCAGTTGCGAGGTGGCCCGTCGGTCGGTGAGATCTCGGGGCACATCTTCGTGAACAGTCTCCAGGACAACATCCTGGCCGACTACGATCCGTACCAGACGCCCAACGCGTCGGGTGACGTCGAGAAGGCCAAGGAGGCGATGGCCCTCGCGACCGACTACGACACGGACGGGGACGGGGTGTGCGACGCTCCCGAGTGCAAGGACATCCTGACCATCACCGACCGTGAGGATCCGTACCCGGAGCAGGCGGCACTCCTGATCCAGTTCCTCGAGCCGATCGGGTTGACGCTCAACGTCAAGCAGCTGGAGCGCGGCACGATGTACAACAAGTGCAACGATGCCAACTCTCAGCACGCCCTCTGTGCGGGACCGGGCTGGGGCAAGGACTACGCCGACGGTGTCACGTTCGGTGAGCCCCTGTTCACGTCGGCCGGCATCTGGGAGAGCTGCTGCAACTACTCCCTGTTGGGCGCCACGGACGAGCAGCTGGCGGAGTGGGGGTACGAAGTCACCGGAGTCCCGTCGGTGGACGCCAAGGAAGATGAGTGCGCCGCTTTGGAGCCAGGAGACGAACGGTTCCAGTGCTGGGCCGAACTCGACCAGGAGTTGATGGAAGAGATCGTGCCCATGGTGCCGTACCTGTTCGACAACAGCGTCGACATCATCTCCGAGAACATCCAGAACTACTCGTTCGACCAGTTCGCTGGTTCCGCGGCGTTCGACTCACTCGCGGTACCGGATAACGCGTAAGCGGTTCCACGACGGATCGAGGGGGCCGCGCACGCGGCCCCCTCACCGTTCCGGCTCAGGAAGGAGGCGGGAGTGGGCAGATACCTGATCAGGCGAGCCCTCTTCATGATCCTCGTGATCATGATCGTCTCCTTCCTCACGTTCCTCATCTTCGTGAAGCTTCCCGCCGGCGACCCGGCGCGGCGAGCGGTCGGGCGGACCACGACGCCCGAGCAGATCGAGAACGCGCGCGTCGCGTTCGGTCTGGATAAGCCCCTCTACGTCCAGTACTGGCGGTTCCTCAAGGGCTTCATCCCGGTCCCGGGACTTTGGCTCGACGAGGACGTGTACTTCTCCTACGGCAGCTTCGAGCCCGTGAAGGACGAGCTAGGGCGACGGATCCCGATCACCGGCACCCTGGCCATCGGCGCGGCGGTGATCTGGCTCCTCCTCGGCGTCCCGATCGGCATCCTATCCGGTGTCCGGCGACGATCGGTCGCGGATAGAGCGGCGATGATCTTCGCGATCGTCGGCGTGTCGATGCCGATCTTCTGGCTGGCCCAACTGCTTCTGTATGCCTTCTGGTTCAAGTTAGAGCTGCTGCCGTCGAGCGGGATCCCGATCGGCTACAGCGGGTGGGGCGGTGCGCTGCGCGCAGCGGCTGAGGGCCGGTTCATCCTGCCCTGGGTCTCCCTCGCGTACATCAACGCGGCCTTCTACGCACGCATGGTCCGAGGCAACCTGATCGAAACGATGAACGAGGACTACATCCGGACCGCGCGTGCGAAGGGCCTGTCGGAGCGGAGGGTGATCTACAAGCACGGTCTGCGCGGTGCGCTCACGCCGGTCGTGACGATGCTTGGCTTGGACGTCGGCCTCCTCCTCGGCGGGGCCTTCATCACCGAGACCGTGTTCGGGTTGCCCGGGATCGGACAGCTCGCCGTTCAGTCGATCGGCACGAACGACTTCCCGACGGTGATGGGGGTCACGGTTCTGGGCGCGTTCATCATCGCCGTGGCCAACCTGGTCGTGGACGTCGCGTACGCCTTCGTGGATCCGAGGGTGAGGTACACCTAGATGGCGCAGCCTCTCCTCGAGGTCAAGGATCTCAAGGTCCATTTCCCGACCGACGATGGCCTGGTGAAGGCCGTCGACGGCGTGAGCTACTCGCTGCAGGCCGGAGAGACGCTCGGCATCGTGGGGGAGTCGGGCTCCGGGAAGAGCGTGAGCTCGCTCACGGTGATGGGGCTCATCAACACCAAGCAGGCGACGATCTCCGGCGAGGTCTTCTTCCAGGGTCAGGACCTGCTGAAGGTCCCGAAAGACGAGATGCGTACGATCCGTGGGGCGAAGATCTCGATGATCTTCCATGACCCGATGACCTCGCTCCACCCGTTCTACAAGGTGGGGTACCAGATCGCCGAAGCGATCCTCGAGCATCAGGACATCTCGAAGCAGGAGGCGTTCGACCAGGCGGTCGAGATGCTCGCTCGGGTCAACATCCCGCACCCGAAGGATCGGGCCAACCAATACCCGCACGAGTTCTCGGGAGGGATGCGTCAGCGAGCGATGATCGCGATGGCGCTCTCCCTGAACCCCGACGTCCTCATCGCCGACGAACCCACGACCGCGCTCGACGTCACGGTGCAGGCGCAGATCCTGGACCTGATCGACCGGCTGAAGTCGGAGTTCAATGCCGCGGTGATCATCATCACGCACGACCTCGGCGTGGTGGCCGAGCACTGCGACGACATCATGGTCATGTACGCCGGGAAGGCGGCGGAGTTCGGCGACACCGACGACATCTATTACAAGCCGTTGCATCCCTATACGTGGGGGCTCCTCAGCTCGATCCCACGCCTGGACGAGGTCAAGCAGGAACGGCTCAATCCGATCCGGGGTTTGCCGCCGTCCCTGATCCAGGTGCCGCCCGGATGCGCGTTCCATCCCCGGTGCCCGTACAAGTTCGACCCGTGCGATCGTGACGTACCCGAGCTCCTGCCTGTGGACGGCCACCACGCGGCCGCGTGCCACCTGAGCCTCGCCGACAAGGAGAGGATCCGGGACGAGGAGGTCTTGGCCCGCCGATGAGCGTCCAGGCCGAACAGCTCCCGGCGCAGTCTCCGCCCAGCGGCGAGCCGCTCGTCAAGCTCGAGGGGATCAAGAAGTACTTCCCGATCACCCAGGGGATCCTCTTCCAGCACCACGTCGGCAACGTGCACGCCGTCGACGACGTGGACCTCGAGGTTTACCCGGGTCAGACCGTCGGGCTCGTGGGCGAGACCGGCTGCGGGAAATCGACGCTGGCCCGGGTGGTGATGCGGCTCTACGACGCCACCGAGGGCAAGGTCTGGTTCGACGGCCGGGACATCACCCACCTGAAAGGCAAAGAGCTCCAGGAGCTCCGAGAAGACATGCAGATGGTGTTCCAGGACCCGTATGCGTCCCTGAACCCCAGGAAGACCGTCGGCACCATCGTCGGGGAACCGTTCCGCCTGCACCAGACGGTGCCGAGGAACAGGATCAAGTCCGAGGTGCAGCAGCTGATGGAGCTCGTGGGCTTGAACCCCGAGCACTACAACCGTTATCCCCACGAGTTCTCGGGCGGCCAGCGCCAGCGGATCGGCGTCGCGAGATCGCTCGCCCTGCGTCCGAAGCTGATCGTCTGCGACGAGCCGGTGTCGGCCCTCGACGTCTCGATCCAGGCGCAGATCCTGAACCTGCTGGGCGACCTCCAGGACGAGTTCAAGCTCACCTATCTGTTCATCGCACACGACCTTTCCGTCGTGAAGCACGTCTCGGACCGCGTCGCGGTGATGTACCTCGGCAAGATCGTCGAGATGGCCGAGGGCGCGAGCCTCTACCGCACGCCGAAGCACCCGTACAGCGGTGCCCTGTTGTCCGCGGTGCCGATGGCCGATCCGGAGCTCGCCCGGAAGAAGCGCAGGATCATCCTCCAGGGCGACGTGCCGTCGCCGATCGATCCGCCCTCGGGGTGTCGGTTCCACCCTCGGTGTCCCCAGTCACGTGCGATCGCCAAGGCCGAGGGGATAGACGGGCCTCACCCACGCTGCGTCCAGGAACAGCCCGAGCTCACGAACCAGGGACCGGGACAGACCGCTGCCTGCCACTTCCCGTTGGAGGGCAGTATCATCGAGGGCGGCGGCGCGGTGGACCGCTTCGAGGACGTCGTCGAGGAGCACGGGTCGAACGAGGACCCCGCTCCGAACTAACCGGAAGGGATCCGAGCCGTGCTGAACGCCGTTGTGATCACCATCGACATCATCGCGTCGATCTTCTTGATCCTCACGATCCTGCTGCACTCGGGGCGGGGGAGCGGCATGTCGGAGCTGTTCGGCGGGTCGTCCACCCTCGCGGGCGGTACCGCGCTCGAGCGCACCCTCGACCGGGTCACGGTGGTCACCGCGATCGTGTGGGGGATCTGTACGTTCTGGCTCGCCTGGAAGTGGACGCCATAGGGGCTTGGTAGCATCCACCGCGCACCTCGTCGGAGTGGCGGAACTTGGTAGACGCGCTAGGTTGAGGGCCTAGTCCCCTTCACAGGGGGTGGGGGTTCAAATCCCCCCTCCGACACCGAACTACCTGCAGAAACAACTGAAGCCCCCGGAAGCCCATCCCAGGCCGACGGGGGTTGATTGCTAACGGATGCTAACGAGCGGAGCGCCGTGCGCGCCTCAGTAGGTCGTAGATGGCCTGTCGGCTCATGCCAAGCTCGCGGCCGAGGTCGCCCATCGAGTAGCCCTCTTCGCGGAGCTTCCCGATCACCTTCGAGAGCGCGAGGAGCGCCCTCTCGTTCTCCTCGAGCCGTCGCTCATCCGCCTTGTGCCGGCGGTCCTGGTAGGCCTCCCACGCCCGGGGCAGGCGCTCCCGGTCCTGCTGCGACATCGCTGGACGGCCCCACGAACTGTTCTGGAGAGTGGACCGTCGACTTCGCATGGATCGACGACATCACGGTGTCTCCACTCGGCGACTACATCGGATTCGGGCTGTCGCGTCAGATCCGCGAGGGGCCCTGCTTCTACAACCCTGTTCACACATGGGCGCGAGCCCGCCTCGACGGCACCGAGGTCTCCTATATGGACAACGAGGTGGGATGTCCCAACTGGGGACCA